>NZ_JBHIMM010000002.1:188462-279668 GCF_042194115.1 Bartonella sp. MR90HLJMH | reverse complement strand
ATCATTTTTTACTTTTTTTTAAAATAAAATAACATAAACAACTGGTTGTATTTCAATACATTACACTAAAATAAAAATAAAACATGAAAACAGAAAGAGTTAAAGGGAGCATGGCGCCTTTAAAGTAAAATATAGCACCCCATTGCAATGCATAAAAATAGGAAGTGCCTAAGAATGGATTAATCACAATAACGCTTGTTTTATGTTACTTTAATAAGGAAATTTTTCTGCACAGGTACGATTCATAAAGACATTACTGTATAAAGAGAATTCGTATGATCTGTAATTTGTAAAAAGAATCAAATTCTTGTAGAAACATGCTAAGCTATGCTAGCTTTCTTTATTTAATATTGAAAAAGTACTCTTAAAATCTATGTGGGATAACGAACAACAAAAAAACGATCCCGGACAGGACCCTGCTCTTGTCGTTAAACGCTTGCGTCCTGCGCGCCGACAAGTTTCGGCCCGTTGGCTTACGGGAACCGTTCTGACAGGAATCACTTCCTGCATTCTTATGGGTATTGCACTTTTTACGGCTCTTGATGAACAACAGCGATTGGTAACCCCTCCACAATGGTTTACAAAAGAAAACCTCTCCCATACACAAGATCCTGAGGCCAATGGGTATAAAGGTGATCGTATTTTTCCCACCCATGCACGACAAAGCTTTGACAGCAAACGTCAATTTGAACTATCGATTCTGCAAAAAAAAGGCGATGAACAAGTTATTCAAACACAACATTTTGAATGGATTCGTATGGCTTTAGCCGAAAAGCGCCCCCAGAAATATAGCTATCCAAAATTTGATTCTTTAAGCATTCTTGCCAGTGATTCGAAAAATCAAAGCGCCAAACCACAAGATTCTGGACAGATTTATGGAGCAAAGGTTGAAACAAAAATCACCTTACGCAGCTATGATTTTAAGGTAAATCAATTCGATTTTGACAACAACGATACGCTGACAGATGAAGAGGCACAACAAGAAGTGCAAAAAGCTGGATTTACTTTAGAAAAAAGTACCGAACTTCTTTCAGTTCTCACATTGATTGATCCTTTAAAATTAGAAGATGCATCCACTGATTCCCAAGGTACAGAATCCCCTGAAGTTCGCATTGTTCAAGAAAATGTAACCGTTTCTCCTCAAAGTCACCGTATCGATCTGACAAAAAACTATGTTGAAGATATTATTCCTATTCGTAAAAAACAAAAGATAGCCGATGCTTTCAAAAAAACCAGTTATACAAAAAAGCAAATTGAACAGGTTGTAAAAACGCTAGAAAAAATGAGCCTTTCCGATACCCTTAAAGAGGGAAGTCTTTTACGCATTGGTATTGTGACACAAGCTGGTGAAGAAGACCATCTCGTACGCGCAAGTATCTATCAAGGGATGTATCATGTTCTCACCATTGCGCTGAATGATAAAGGCCAATTCATTGAAAGCACAGAGCCTAAAATGTCTAAAGCTCTTAAAACGGCTTTTCAAAATGGTATTCCGCATTCTTATATCAATAGCGCGCAATTACCAACAGCTTATGATGCACTCTATAATGCCTTGCTAAGCCATAATATATCACAATCTCTCTCTCATCGTCTTATTCGTCTGCTTGCCACCAATATTGACATGAAAAGTCCGATAACCCCCAATGATCAAATCGAAATATTTTATGCCGTACCACAAAGCGATAAAGAAAACCAAAACGGCAAAAAGAACTTGAAAGCAAAGGAAGCATCCAAAAACACTGATCCAGAAATTCGTTATATTAGCGCAACTTTTGGAAATACAACTTATAAATATTACCGTTATCAATTAAAAGATGGAAGCGTTGATTATTATGATTCTGAAGGGAGGAGTTCAAAGCCTTTCTTGCTGCGCAAACCCACACCAAATGGGATTTTTGGCTCCCCCTTTGGTCCACGCAAACATCCTATTTTAGGCTATGTTCGCATGCATACGGGAGTTGATTGGGTTGCTCCTAAAGGATCACCCATTATTGCTGTAGGAGATGGTATTGTCACAAGAGTAGGCGTAACAGGTGGCTATGGAAATCACACGGAAATTCAACACGCCAATGGATATATCAGCAGTTATTCACACCAAAGCCGTTATGCACCAGACATCAAACCAGGCGTGAAAGTACGACAAGGACAAATCATTGGGTATGTTGGAACAACAGGAATGGCAACCGGTCCCCATTGTCATTTTGAAATCATTGTCAATGGCGTCAAAGTTGATCCCATGCGCATCCGTATACCGGATAGCAAAGCCTTAACCAATCAAGACCTACAAACATTCCTACAAGAAAAAAACAATATTGATTCTTTGATCAACAGCCCGATACCCCCCTCCGAAGAGACTTAAAGCATAAAAGCATCTGCATTTTTACAACTCAAAACATCTAAAAAATATGCTTTAGCGCTTATTTTTCTCAAAGAGATTTTCGCACTTTAAACATCTATAAAGAATACGCCGAAATATGCCACCACCCAAGGTCGCATAACAATGATTAAAAATAAAACGCCCTCCCCTTTGCATGTTTATGCATAATAGAAAAGTGCAAAATATGAAACCCAAAAAGGCTAACTCTTCTTGTTTGTTTCATCAAAACGATAAAAATCCCTTTGTTTTCCATGCAATAAAATTTTAATCAAAGGTGAGTTTTTCTAAAGATGAAGATTCTAAAACCCATATCATTCTATAAACAACCCGACTTCTTGTTGAAGAGATTCCACCTAATGCTTATGCTGTTCATAGCCCTAAAGGACGGTGTTTCATAGACTTTATGAGCAAGTTATCCTTAAGAATATTCGTTACACACTTTTACAAAAACACCATATATTTAAAGTTTTACATGCCTTACAAAAAATAACAAAACTTGAAAAAACAATCTCTTCGCAAAGAAATAGAGCTTACTAATATAAGTATTATTGATTTAAAGGAGCTCTTATTCAAAATAAATTTAAATTTTAACTTAAGCACTTAAAAGCTATAAAACATACAAAAAAGGAGAATTTTGAAAGCCTATAATCGGAGTCAACAAAGCGAAAAACAAAAAGACAAAAAGATGAAGAAGCAATGTTGCTTCTCTTGAAGACAATTGACAATCTGATGTAAATGGTGCTGTATTCGCGTTATCTAAGTCATATTTTATTCTCATTTTTATTAAAACGAACAAGCAGAGAGCAAAGAGTTTATCCCTTTTAAAAATCAGTCAGAGCTTTTTTTGAACTCTTCATGCGTAGTTTTGGCAAAGGAATGACAACCTTTGTGCCTCCTAAAGCAGAAGTTTCAAACAGAGGTTTTTCACCAAATTGCATACAGAGCTGTTCCACGACCACACGACCAAGTCCTGTTTTTTGTTCTAAAGTTTGGCTTTTCATTCCCACGCCATCATCCTCTACAATGAGCATCAATTGTCCATCTTTCTGGGGACCAAAAGAGATATAAATATGACCGGTACGTTGATCAGGAAAGGCATGTTTTAAGGAATTTGTCAGCAGTTCACCAAGGATAATTCCAAGTGTTGTCGCATCTCTTGAAGACAGGCGACAATCTTTAAAGTTGGTGTGAATAGTGATGTTTTCACGCAATTCAAAAGGGACAGCCAATTCGACATCATGCACAACAGAACTGAGAAACTCTGCCAAAAAAGTCGTTTCCATATCATCACTTAAGCGCAAACGACGATGTGCTGTAGAAATTGTCTGAATACGATCGCGTGCAGCTCCTAGAACAGAACGTACCTCTTCATTTTTGCTCCGGTTTAACTGGAGCCCCAGCAAAGAAGACACCGTCCCAAGAGAATTGCCAATGCGATGGCTTGCATCCTGCAACAATATTTCAACCCGTTGGCGTTCTTTTTCAGCGTGATTGCGTGCTCTTTCTAATTCTTGTGTTCGTTCTTTCACGCGGGCTTCCAGAGCGATATTTTCGCTATGAAGCAGCAATTGATACAATTTTAAAGAGCGTACATCACGATGAAAACGATTAATAACAAAATAGGCAGAAATAAAAGTACTCACAACGGAAACAATAGCCGCCAATGTCAAAGCAGCCCGCATCAATGCAATACCCTCACGCTGTTTTTGTCGCACCACATCATCCCCATTAATAAAGCTTGTCATCAATTGAGCTAAACGTGCCACAGGAATCTTTGATACTTCAAAAGAGGCAGCCTGAGAAGGTTGTTCAGGAATCGCATCAAGAGCATGCATATGGGCATTCATAAATGCTTTTCGTGCTTCAACCTCTTTTTTAAAAGCCGTAAACCATTCATCCCATTGTGGATGCGCATAAACAATAAGTGCGATATAATCGAGAATATCCCCCAACTCCCGCTCTGCATTTTCAAAACGTATTTTATCTTCCACCTTGCGCGTTTTTGCATAGCTGCGATCAGCAACAGCCATATCAATCAAGCTAATAAGGACCAAATCAGCCTGTTCGCGTAATTCTGAACTTGTATTCAACTGTGCGACTTCTCGATCAACGGCATTTGAAAGCAACATAATAAAAACCGATGCCAAAAGAGCCATAACAAGAGAAACAACAATCGCTACCCACCGCCAGCGTGATATCGTTGCATCAGAAGAAGGCATTTGAGGCATCAAATTTGTTTTTGTTGTCATAGAATGTCCATTGGCGAACTTGAAAGTCGTCATTTTTCAGCACAAAGGAAGGCAACCTTATGGAACATAAAACCTAAAGCCCGTGGGAAAGTTTATACAGGCTTTTCTTATGTTCCTAAGGATACACGCCAAACACTCTGAATTTCCTCAGATACTGACTTTACTGTAATAGCTATAACGGGAATAAAAAAAACAAGGCTATCGATCATAATTATTATGCTTTTTTAGCCGTTAAATGAACACAATGTACTTCCAGCTGAATAAGAATCAGGACCATAATCAGACTCACCATCCACCTTGAGAAGTTCTTGTAATCGATTACGCGCCCTGCTCACACGGCTTTTAATGGTTCCAACAGCACAACCACAAATAGCCGCAGCATCTTCATAAGAAAACCCCGATGCGCCAATGAGAATAATGGCTTCTCTTTGATCGGCAGAAAGCAAATTTAAGGCTTTTTTGAAATCTTGCAAATCAAGCGATCCATATTGAGCAGGATGAACAGCGACATTTTGAGTAAACACGCCATCGGTATCTTGAACTTCTCTTCCCTTTTTACGCATTTGACTGTAAAATTCATTGCGCAAAATGGTAAAAAGCCAAGCCTTAAGATTGGTTCCCATCTCAAAACTATCTTGCTTAGCCCATGCCTTCATAACAGTATCTTGGACCAAATCTTCGGCTTTATCCTGCTTGCCACTTAAAGAAACAGCAAAAGCTCGTAAAGCCGGCAACACCGAAAGGAGTTCTTGTTTAAAGTTTTTCGCGCACTTTGACATAAAGGATTCAAACCTTTTCCACATTGTTTAAGCCAAATTGCTCTGCGCGCTCCAACTTCTCTAAAAGCTCGAGCAAACACCGCGGCAGTGCTTCTTCTTGAATTTCCATGTAAAATTGACGTAACTTCCGTGCTATTTCGCTATTGACCCCGAGAAGATCATCTCCAACTGTAAATTGTGTGGTGAGATTTTTTTCATCACGGTTGTTCATTTTTCATCCCCCTAATCCATATAATATCAGTAGCACCGCGAAGAATTTTTCGCCTTATGGTTGTAAATATGGCTATCGGTAAAAAGTTCCATACAAATCAAGGAACTTTTTTATCTGTTGAGAATTTCAACCAACAAAATGCTTGAAAGATCAAAGGAGTTATAAATTATGTCATTATCAACGCGCATTGCCCCGCATCTTCCCTATCTTCGGCGTTTTGCCCGCTCTGTCACCGGTAGCCAATCCTCTGGCGATGCTTATGTGTCAGCGATGTTGGAAGCACTCATTGCCGATATCTCCATTTTTCCCAAAGCATCCAGTGACCGAATTGGTACCTATTGGCTTTTTTGCCATCTTTTTGACCAAACCACACCGAACATCCCTGAACCCCTGCCCCAATTTGGTCTTGAACAAAAAACCAGTGCCAAATTATCCTATCTCACGCCCCGTGCGCGCCAAGCATTTTTGCTCATTGCCGTTGAAGGATTTCATGAACAAGAAGCCAGCGAAATCATGAATCTGGATACGAAAGAATTTCGTAAGCTTCTCAACCAAGCATCCATTGATATTTCTCAACAAATTGCCACTGAAGTAATGATTATTGAAGATGAACCTCTTATTGCGCTTGATATTGAGCAAATGGTAGAAAGCTTAGGTCATCATGTTGTGGGAATAGCGCGCACGCGTGATGAAGCTGTCATCATGTATCATAAGAAAAAACCACGGTTGATTTTGGCTGATATTCAATTAGCCGATAACAGTTCAGGTATTGACGCGGTCAACGAGATTTTGAAAAATGACCGTATACCGGTGATTTTCATCACGGCTTTTCCCGAAAGGCTGCTGACCGGCGAACGTCCAGAACCAACTTTTTTAGTGACCAAACCTTTTAACCCTGATATGGTGAAAGCGCTTATTTCCCAAGCTTTATTTTTTCAAGAGAATGCTTCTAAAGCGGCTTAGAACAGAGTAACATCTTAAAATTATGATCGTTACGCCTCTTTCAAAGCCTCCCATGGATAGATCTCATATGAGTGCGCTCATGCAAGCGATTCGTGGTGCTGATATTTGTGTTCTCTATCAGGCAACAAATCTGGTTTATTTATGGGCTGAAAACTTGCCACACCATTTGCACAATAAATGGCGGGTTGGGTGTCGTGACAGCGACTTTTTTTCGCTTGACCTTGCAGACAATATGGAAACCATCAAACTGCAAGTTTTAGCGAGTGGCAAAATGCAAACTGTTGAAGCACGTTTTGAAGATACAAAAAAACAAGAGATTTGGTATAAATTTTCTATTGATTGCCATCGTAATGATAACGGAGACATTATCGGTATTATCACCACCGGTGTCAATATTTCCGGTTTACGCCGCCGTGAACAAGTGCTCAAAATCCTTCTTCGCGAGGTCAGTCACCGTTCTAAAAATCTTCTAGCGATCATTCAAAGTATTGCCAGCCAAACCGCCCGCTATACTGAATCTCTTCAGGTTTTCTTACGCAAATTTCAAGGTCGTCTTCATTCTCTTTCTCATTCTCAAGATCTGATCACTGATTCCGATTGGCGTGGCGCTCAATTTCGCGAATTGGTCCAAATGCAGGCTTTAGGCTATTTTATGAAAGAAACAGAACGTTTTTCACTTGAAGGCGTAGATCCTTATCTTTTTCCCAATGCCGCTTTGCATATTGGTTTGGCTTTTCATGAACTAATTGTAAATTCTCTTTCTTTTGGAGCCCTTTCCCAAGAAAAGGGTAGCATCTGTGTACGCTGTGAAATCGAAACAAAACTGAATGGCAAAACGCAACTTATCATCACTTGGCATGAAAATTTTGAATCCGACATCCCCCCCCCAAACAATAAAAAAGCCTGTTTTGGTAGTGCCGTTCTCGAAAAAATCGTTCCCATTTCCGTGAATGGTTCCGCTTTCCTCAAATTGACAAAAGAAGGAATTGTCTATTGCCTCTCTGTTCCTGATACTTATTTTGATATTTTTTCTTAAAAGAGCATTTCAAATAACAAACAAGAGAAGTTTTCCCTTTTCAGCAAAATTTCTCATCTATTTTATTAAGCACAAAGATATTTTCCAGCCTCTTTAAACCAACCACTATGTCCCCCAATAGTTCCCCAAAACCTTAACGATGAAAACTTAAGCCATATAAACTCCATTCCCGCTGTCAATCAACTTTCATCCCTTATAGAACCGCATATTTTAAGAGAGAAACCAAAACAATGAAGAGTAAACCGTTTCAGCTTTTATATGCCAAATAAAAGCGAACCTATTACCTATCTCTTTTTGTGTAACTTTCGCAATGCGCATACAATTCCATTTTGGCAGAATATAAAATTTCAAGGAGTAAAGCTAACATCCATCATCACTCTTCAGCTTTACGGGACTAAAGCATCCACGACAACAACAATTAACTGATGAAATTACACATTTTATGCTTTTATTTATCGCATTCTTTAATGGAGATATCCTCTTCAGGTACAATAGGACATCCTAAAACAGAATACACTTGTGTTTTTCATTCACGCACTTTTTTAATATTTCCCAGCGCATCCACGCTCATTTCAAAACAGTGTCTGTAAATAAAATATAATAGCCCCCGTAAAGTGAACCATCAAGCACGCCCCTTTTTACTCCACATCCTTCTTTACCTTCATACCTCTTTTCACTTCATAAAAGTAGTAGCTGAGCATTATCATACCCTTTGTCCCTCATGTTGCAACAGCCATTGACCTTTGAGAGCGTTCATAAGGGGCATTTTAGTCTTTTTTCAAATATTTCTCACCAACACAAAGCCCACACACAGCCTTTTATGACGTGCAAGCCAATGACTTTGATTAATTCACTATAGACCGGCATCTCAAAGGGGGAACGGACATCTCAAAGGGGGAACGGACATCTCAAAGGGGGAACGGACATCTCAAAGGGGGAACGGACATCTCAAAGGGGGAACGGACATCTCAAAGGGGGAACGGACATCTCAAAGGGGGAACGGACATCTCAAAGGGGGAACGGACATCTCAAAGGGGGAACGGACATCTCAAAGGGGGAACGGACATCTCAAAGGGGGAACGGACATCTCAAAGGGGGAACTAAAAAACTGTAAAAACGTTTAACGGTGAAGAAGCCCCTAGGCTGACAAATTGGAGCCCATGCTGTCAACCTCTCATTTGGAAAATAATTGATGAATCCCCTTGTTTTTATCCTCTTATTAGTTTCATGTACAGATGATTTCAATAGTTGCTATTCGAACAATACAATGGTTAAAATCTATCCAACGGCTCAAGCATGTGAACAATCCATGATACCGTCCACAAAAAATTTTGCATTTTCTGGACAACAAATTTTTGCCCAATGTATAGACGTCCATGCAGATTTACATCAACAAGAAGTAAAATTGATCTGGTCTGTAACAAACCGTGGAAATTTCCTGCTTAAAAGCCAAAATGAAAATAACAAGATATCTACAGTCCAGAAAGAAGGTATTTTACCAACATCGCTTCCTCTTTTGCATTCTTCTTCCACAAACCTCTTGCACAAAAAACTTTAAAAGCATAAACCCATCAGATCTCAAAAAAATAATCAATGAAAGACATGATGGATAATAAGCGAATGCAACCTTCAAAAGACCATCACACAGAGCAAAACTCTCTGCCTCAAGATCTCCCTTTAGATCCTGCTGTAGAACGAGTGAGAAAAAAACTTATGGGTTTAATGATTATTTCCGTTTTAATAACGCTTTTCCTTATTCTAACCGTACTGTTTTTAATTGTTTATAAAGTGGTCGCAACCGGATCAGCGCCAAAACAAACAGAGTTATCTTCCTCTCCCAGCAAAACCCCACACGTTATCAATCATACGCTCTCTCTACCGGAAAAAACACAGATTTTGTCGCAAAGCCTCTCAGAACACAATATTGTACTGAAAGTTTTAACCCCTGATAGACAAACAAAATTTATGATTTACAATTATCACACTGGTGCATTAATCGCCGTTCTTTCTGTTGAAACAAAAAAAGAAATATCGGAAACAATGCCTCATTAAGCAAACTAATATCACCACAAGCGCTTACATAGCATCCTTCAGGTTTAAACATTTTCCTCTGCTTCAAGATACGATCACTTGGGCGACGGCGCGTTTTTCTCTGTATCTCCTGACCTAATCTTGGAAAAGAAGAAACCTTTCTATCAACGCATTCCCATGCTTAAGCAAACTGACATCGCTTAGGAAAATTCTAATGAACGTACAAGAAAGACATCTTCTTGAGTGCAAAAATTCAACATATTAATTTAATAGTGATCATTTATTTTACATGTCGAACGAGAACCTCAAATACTGTAGGATTCTCCCCTTTCAAATCTGTTCATGAGAAACTGAATCAAAATCATTTGCTCACATATCCCAGCAAGGAAATGGATGAATAAAAATACCTCTTATGAATGATCCGGTATCAAAAGAAGAACTGTTGCAACATTGAAAATTAAAGCTATAACGCCCAGCTTACATCTTTTATTAAGCAAAGATAACCGATGGATTTCACATGATAGAATTCATGAGCACCATCGCAAAATGGGCATAAATACATTGAACAATATTAAATATAAGTGTCAATAAATAAAACAACGACATTGCGTTCTTTATACAAGAACTGTCTCTTAAAATACACGGATGTGCTTTTCTCTGTATTCCCTCACTTAAATCCCAGCAACGAGGCAATCTTGTCTGTCGACACCCTTCGTTAAGTTCCTAGGACTGACCGTGAAAATTCAAAGAAAGCGCAAAAAGCTTCTTGAGCATATATAATTTACCATCATGATACCAATAACATCATCACAAGCGCTTACACAACATCCTTCAGGTTTAAACATTTTCCTCTGCTTCAAGATGCGACCACTTAGGCAACGGCGCGTTTTTCTCTGTATCCCCTTACTTAAATCCCAGCAAAGGGGCAATCTTTTCTGTCAACACCCTTCGTTAAGTTGCTAGTACTGACCGTGAAAATTCAAAGAAGCGCAAAAAGCTTCTTGAGCATATATAATTCACCATCATGATACCAATAACATCACCACAAGCGCTTAAACAGCACCCTTCAGGTTTAAACATTTTCCTCTGCTTCAAGATTGACTACTCGGCGACGGCGCGTTTTTCTCTGTATTCCCTCACCTAATCCAGGCAACGAAGAAACCTCTTTTGTTGCTGTTGATGCATCTCCATTGCTCGTGCTTTCTGCTGTTGTAAGTGAAAGCTCAAGAGATGATTCATCTTGTTGGGTCCGTACAGTACGTCGACGGGGAGAACGGCGTGTTTTTTTGACAGGTTCAACATTTTTCTCAGAGTGACAGTGCTCTTGATCCGTTTTTTCATCCGATAGAGCCTCTAAAGCATTTTCACGCGCATCCCCATTTTGCGTTTTAGCATATTGGCCATTACCATTTTTTTGCGACGGCATCTGTAATACATCTGTATCACCCTCGACAGTATCCTTTTTTTCACCGTCAAGATTTATTTCACCGCATTCTTGCTCGTTGTTTTCATCACGATTTTCATCACCACGATTTTCATCACGTCGAACCGATTGAGACATTTGCCCAGCTGCTGCTAAAATAATACGCAAATAGTGCTCGGCATGTTGTAAATAATTCTCCGACATAACACGATCACCCGCACCTTGTGCATCACGCGCAAGGCTTATGTATTTATCGGCAATTTGCTGAGCATTCCCGCGAATTTTAACATCCGGACCGCTGCTTTCATAATTGCGAGACAACGGATTAGGACCGCGACGATTATTATTGTTATTACCATTATTGTTATTATTGCGACCGCGTACCCGTCTATTTTGTTGTGGCCTCATCTTTATCCCTTTTTGGAGTGTTTGTCTTAATGTATGTCTTAATTGACTCTTCCTCATTGCATTACCTTTTGATAATGCTAATCATTTTTAACATACGGTTATCAAGCTATCCGCGTTTATTTTACTCAAACGAACCCTACTGATATTGATAAAAGCATATATTTTCTTGAAAATCACAAAACAGCAGGGAAATCGTAAATCAAAAATTCCCTCTTTCTCTGTTAAACAGCAGAAACCTAATGATGTTCACATAAAATGCCAAGTGTTTTTTTTAAAATAAACCATATTTCACTAAAAAAATAATTATCTTGTGGAAAACAAAAAGGAAAACACACATACAACATACCTGACAAAGAAAAATTCCTGCCAGAGAATATTAGAAGCTTCCTTTTTTGCTCTAAAACCACCGCTCCTAAAAACGCCGATACCCTCTACCCCCTCGTGCATTTAACTCACAAGCACTTCCATCCCAACGAGTCACTGCGCGAACCTCTTTATCCTATGATATATAGCCTCTCTTCATCGCTAAAGCAACCCCTTGCGAGCGATAATCCACGATCGCTTCACAAAACCTCTTGATTTTTATAGATAGATTAATACGAAATATTATTCAAGCCCTATAATCACCAAGAGATTAATCTTCTTTCCTAAATAAGCCAGATACTATCAATTTCTATTTTAACCCATGGAGTTTTTAAATTAATCACAGTTTTTATTTATAACAAATTGAGCTTAAAAAGCAAAATATTTAAATACAAAAAATATCAAATTATGAAAAAAATGACCAATATGTCACACTTTCCTAAAAATCAGCTTCTTCTCAAAAACATGCTCTCCTCAAAAACTATCAATAAGAATGGCATAACGCATTTCCTCTCTTATCTTTTCTGATAAAGAAAACTGGAATTATAAAACAAGCACATTTGTAAACCCAGCACAGCACTTTACGCATGAAGCAGCCTTGAATGTTTATAAAAGGAATGTTTCTTTTTTACTCATTTTTGTCATTTCTATTGACTTACGCCCTCAAAGAACGAAGGTTCTCAAGTCACACTGCTCTGTCAACAATCAAAATTCTTGTAAAATTCGTACACTGAATTGATTTATAATGATCATTCATATTTTTTGTGTTGAGTAAGAAAACTTAATACCCTAGGATTTTTCATCCTCAATTTGTTTGCTATTGAATCAATCTCTTTTTCTTTCATGTTACACACGGAAAAGCCTGTGTGGAGTAAAAACGATAAAGAAAGGCTAAAAGTGCCTCTTATGAACCATCTCTAAGGCTCAAGGGCTGTCAGCAAACACCATTGAAAGCTCGCAAAGTGTAAGTGCTACTTGGGGCTTACTCTTGTTTGAAACGTAAAGATGAACATGCTCTATAAATTTTATACACTTCATGGGGGCTTTACCATTATACCCTTCACCAGAACCATTACGAAATGGATTTCCCACACCTGTTATTTCCCTTAAAAAAGCTCAACAAATCCTCCTAAAACTCCACCACGCCCCCTTAAACATTTCAAGGAGGCATCCATGCCTTATGTCGCCACATCTTAAATAAGAAGTGTGATATAACAAGATAAATAAATCAAATTGCTATTGGTCTCGAGGCAGATCGTAATTTAAGAGGTTTTTATCTTCTCATCAAAATTCGCATCCTTTTAACTTTCCGTATAAAAACTTAAAAGTAATTGCGTCTTTTGCCTTTTTTATTTTCTTTTTCATTGAGAAAACAATCGCGTAAGAGAAAATAATTTCCATCCCCAGGTCGTACCAACGTCAAACATTGTTTTTTTGCAGTATCAGAAAGCTGATCCCACATTTCACGAATAGCAAAATAGGCCTCACTTTCCAAATTAAGACAATGCTGATAGACTTCTCTTTTCATATCGGGCATAACGGAAGCAGAAATTTCCTTACAATATACACGCAGATCAAAAACAGGAATAACCAATTCAACGGGTGCTTGTTGTGTTATTTTTTTATGAGAAGAAAAATAACTGATCACCTTTGCAACAACAAAACACAAAATCACTACACAAAAAAGTATTATGCAAACAAAAGCAATCTTGCGATATAATCTTTTGAAATAAGCCTTTTGCCTTGCACGGATTCTTTTTTCCATAAAGATTGTACCCTTTAACATCCCAAGAGAAGCTTTTACAGCAAAAAATGATAGAAGCATCTGTATACACAATACAGGTTATAGCGGCAAACGATCAAGACTCTTATGTCAAAAGACTCTCTTTTTTTATCGTATAAAATTTTTGTGAAACACTTTTCTCATGCCCTTTATGAAAAAATAGGGATTATAATTTTCTTTCATCACCTTAAAAGACGAAGATTCTTCATCCATGCAGCTCTATAAACAATTCGTCTTCTTTAAGATATATCACATTGATTTATAAAGATTATTTATTGTTTTGCATATTGAATGAGAGACCCGAATACCATAGGATTTTTCATCCTCAATCTGTTTGCTGTTGAATAAAACTCTTTTTCTTGCATGTTACACGCGGAGCTGGCATGTGGATTAAAAACTGTACAAAAAAGGCATATACCTCTTATGAATCGTCTCACGAACCAAGGCTTTCGTAACATTGGGAGTTGGAAAAATATATGAGAATACCAACCTGCACTTTTATGAAGCATAAAGATGAGGGAGATACCTTATAAGTTTTATCCATTTCATAGGGGCTTTACCCCTATACCATTGACGAGTGTTCTTGTGAAAGGGACTTGGGAGTGGGATATCTCTTTAAAACAAGTCCGTAAATATGCAATAAATATATATTCGGAGACAAATAATATTTGGGGCATTCTGTTTTTATGTGAGAGGCATAATCCCAAAAAGACACGCGATACACAAAGGCATAAGGCATTATCTTCATTATTTAAATAATATTGCTATAGATAGTTTTGAAAATTATAAAGAAAAAAAATGATAGCACAAAGAGTGATTAATATGCCTTTATATTTTTCTCAATAAGGCTGTCTCTCTATTTCAGCAATCACTCAAATACAGCCCCCATCTGTCATACATAAAGTCTAGCTTACAAAAGCTGGAGTCACTCAGAGAGTTTTGCCCTTCTGAATCTGTAGGATTCTCATTCTTCTTTCTCTCAAACATGCTGTAGCGTTGAGATTTGATGTTGTTTGACAAGCAACAAAAAAGCTCTGTACTCTCTTAAGAAAACAACGCCTTAAGGTTACACACATAATGGATTGGAAAGATGTCCTAGCTTTTTATCAAACATGCTGTAAAACAACGAGCGTAACATATTGGCTTTTTGCTTGTCCCAAAATGTTCATCCTAATTTCTTGCCTCCAATTCCCTTGCCTACAATTCCCTTGCGTCCTATACATAAAGATCAAGTTGAAGGAAATATATGGACAACCCTGAACTCGAAAACATGAAAGGACGACGTGACAGAGTTTCGCGTTCCTTTGTCATGCAAAAGCATTAGACATTCTGAAACAAGCACACTTGCTATCTCGTAATGATTTCTTTTTTCTGCTACCGGTCAAATCCCTTTATTTAGAGAATTGGCTATCACAAGTTATGCAACAAATAGCGCTATATGCAACAAACAAAGCCTGATTTATATCCGCATGGAATCCGTTCCAGTTTACATGATTGGCTCACAAAATCCACTTGACTTTCCCCTTCTTCTTTCCCCCTCGTGGGATCTCTATCACCACAGAACAAAAAGTGATATTTTATGACGCTTTATGGACAAAATCCCCACCGCCCGAAGAGTTCATCACATGACGAAAAAACACCCCTCATATTTACCACACACAAACACTTCAATATATAAAATCTTACATGCCTTCTATCACCACACTCTCAAAAGGCAGCACGACAACAAGATAAGAAATTATTGATGTAAAACTCCAAACAAAGAAAAGAATGGACTTTCTAATCGAGATCAACAAACACTGTAAAAGACACATTTGCATTTTTGATCATGCGAGCATGTATGATAATGGACCTTCAAGTGCGCCACCATTTTACGCTTCACCCATATCACTCTCCGTCAAACAGTAACAAACATTCTTTAACTATTCAACGCCCCCCATTATAATCAACGCAAAGAAACTAAACAGGTACCTGCATTTTTATTTTGAATCTTCCTCACTGGGATAAAACACACATGGTTTAAGTCCATAATTATAATAAAATCCGTTCTTTTACGCTTGTAAAAGATAATTTTTCTTAACTTGCATCCACCACTTCAAAAGACGAGGCTTCACCCAATCTGATCTATTAATAGCTCGGATTATAGCGGGGTCCATTTAGCTTTCCCACATGTGATTTACTTAAACTTAAAGCTCAACAAATAAGCCCTGCCTTAAATATTTGGCACGCCTTTAAAAACACTTTTTGTGTTATTTGAGCTCTTACAAAGAGGCTTGCCTTATATCATCACACCTGAAAGGACAGTATTTACAGTATAAGCAGGATAAGACAAATCAACAACCGCTTGTACAATCTTGTTTGATAAGAAAACAAGTGAAAATTTCTCTTTCAAGCCTGCTCAAACAGTACAACATTGCTCTTCTTTATAAGAAAAGATATAATGACACGCATTTTTTTCTTATAGGAATTTTTCTGCTTTTGTTCTTGTGACAATTAAATTTTTCTTTTTATGGGATTTTTGGCAAATTAAAATTGCACTAAACTGCTTTTTTTCTCTTTTAAAAAAGCGTAGAAACAGCAAATTGTTTATAAATTTAAAATCATTGAACGCTCTATCCAAAAGCTTTTTAAAATTATTGCAAGATTTTCTATCGTCTACAAACTTCTTTTGCCACGCGTTTCTGTTTGGGCACAGCTCCTTTCTCTGTAGGCTTTAAAAACTTGCCCTTAGATTTCAATATGCGCCCTAATCTCCCCAACAACTCATGATCAACTTTCCTGCAACAACTTTTACCTTTTTTTAACATCTCAAACAGAGTGCAATTCCACACCCCACCGAAGATATAAATAAGGTGCATCTGATCTATAGCTTCAACCCATACCTATTGTTATAATCAGTTTGTTATGACCACTCTTTTCTATTTTTCCTTTTTAAACAAAGAAGAAATCCCTCTAGACTGCTCAACACCCATGTATTGACTAACATTACTGTGTATTTCTAGCGGCTCATGTGCTGTAAGTTTTGAAACAAAAGAGCTGTAGTCTATTTTTGGCGTCTCGTTTATTGGAGAAAAAAATATGTCTCCAGCGGACAATGCTTCTATTTTAAATTCTGATCCGCTCACTATACTGCTCGATGTCGTTATTCCAGCACTCACAACATTATTAATACTGTCTTGATTCTCTTTTTTCGTATTTTTTTTCTGTTCGACCTTGGTAGGATCTAGAGTATTTAATTTTTTTTCTAACGCATCCATGCGCTTTGCTAAAGCATCCATGCGCTTTAAAATTTTTGTAATATCTTCATATGCTTTCTTCAACAATGCGTTTAAAGGAGCATGTCCCATTCTTCCGCTAGCATAAAGAACCACACGAATACATTCAGGATCATCAATATCAGCAATAGAAAATGGAAAAAGTGCCATTATATTCCCCTTTTTTGATAAGCTAAACGCGTATTAAGCATTTGAATATCTTTTTCCGTTGTACGGCTCTTGCATTCCTCAGACAACCTCAGACAACCTCAGACAACCTCAGACAACCTCAGACAACCTCAGACAACCTCAGACAACTATGTGAAAGGCTTTTGAAAAAAATTTCCTCATTGAAAATTTTTACAAGGTATTTTTTTAGATTATAGTCTGTTTTCCACCTAAAATGATGATTTTATCACCTGAAACCAAAGAAAAATGCATGTCACCTTGCTGCTTTGTTGGCTTTCCCCAAAATGACAAAGCCACGCCCACCGATCTTCAAACAATGCCAATCGATAAACAACAATCTGTAAACAATCTGACTTCTTATCTAATGGATTTGGCTTACCCCCTTTAAATGCATCCTTGTAATGCAGCCTTGTCTAGAGTTATTCTACAAAAAACGCTGCTTTAAGAATACGCACAGACGAAAAACATCCCAATGCATAAAGTTTTAACCGCATCTCAAACAATGGTATTTTACGACACAACGGGATAAACCATTGTTTTACAGATTTTCTCGTATCACTCTCATTCTGTTTCAAGAAGTTTCCTAACAAGTAAAAAATGCCATCTAAGAGAGTTCAATTACTCACCATGTGTTAAACGCATCGCCAATCTGCTCTAGCCAATAAAATGCCCATTTTGAAAGAATGAACGCTTTTTGCATACACGCTCTACCCAAAAGAAGGAGAGCACCATTTTGCCTTTTCTCTCTTTAAATAAACATATCCATTGATCTCTTCCCGCCACCTAAAAGGACGAAGATTTTAGCCCCACATCGGTTTGAAACAATCCAACTACTCTGAAGGGATTCCGTCTGCTGCTCACCTTATATAATTCACTTGCATAAGGCTTAACGAAGCACCCCATCCCCTGAATAGATGTCTCTTCAATACTTAAATGGATCAAGTATTGTATGTCTTATTTTCCTTATATCACCATATCACCAGCTTCAATAATAGTGTTTTAATGACGGTGTTTTACGGTATAACAAGATAAAATTTTATCCATGGGCTTTTTGTCATCGCCCACCAGCGCTTTAAACCCAGCACCTTAAACAATGTATCACGATACCACAAGAGGGAGCCTTTTGGATAAAATCTTTATTCCTCAGAAAAAAACTCTATGAATAAAGGAAGATTTTTTGTTCTCTTTTACCCCTACCTTCAATAATTACTGTCTTGATCCTCTAAAGAACAATAGGCAAACTTACCTTTAGACATCCAACAAAGGCAGCACAAAAAATAAAATAATAAAGAGAGTTCAGTTTTTTTCTAAAGCGCCTCAAAACTTTCTGCACAATATATTCTATAAGACTTTATATTCTATAAGACTTTTTCTCATAACAGATATTTTGCTCATTTTTATCTTTCTCTCTCAAAGCTTTCATTCTCAGGCTTTGACAGCATAAACCACCGCCATATTGACGGGGCGTGTTTCATCCCCCCCTGTTTTTTGCAACAAGACCTTATGTTCATGCTCTCCCGCAGCCTTCGTTAACCGATCTTTATTGTAGACTTGAGCCAGATTTCTATAATATTCACCGTGATTCATATCCCAAACTACCTTGTCAATCATTGGATAACTATGCTGGTGGTTACCTGTTGAATCTGTTTTTCCTTCATGGGTATGAGATTTAAAAGACTCTTCTTGTCGACTTCCCAAGCGACGTCCTTTATCAATTGCTTTTCCACTATCGAGCCCCCGTAAAAACATTCCACGCAAATCGGGAACATTGAATGTTGTTCTCCCGTCTCCTTTTCCCCACGTTTCCCCCAAAACAGCAAAGAGATTGGCATAGTTCTTTCGCGAATATTCTTTACCATCACAGAGTAACCATCCAGAGGGTATTTTTTCTGTAGCAAAAGTCCCAATAAATCCAGAAGAAAAAGTTTCAGGCAAAGGAGGAAAGGGCGGAATTTCAGGAAGTTTTATAGTAGGATTGGTTAAAAACCATCCATCAGCATTTTTTCCGGCAATATCACACGTATAGACGATTTCATAAAGCCCCCCCTTTTGAATTTCCCCCCCTTTTAAAGGCATAATACCCTCTGGCGTTGCCATATAAGTTGGTCTTGGCGGCAATTGATTTAAAGAAACATTTGTTATTCCTCTGTTGACGCCTTGTGCTTTAAAGCGCACAACAATGCCATCCATATAAGTCTCAAAAAAAGACTTTGTCGCCAAACGAAGTGATGTCCTCTCGTTTTCCACATCGACAGTAAACTGTGTTTCAATCCCGCCCCCATTATCCAACAAATATTCTTTGATGCGTTGCATCATAGCGCGAGCACTATCATTGACTGTACTTGGCGGTTGCCCTTCTGCCCAGTTTATACTCTCATCGACATAAGCATTTTCTGATGCGATAATTGACCAATCATAAATCGAACTCATAGAAGATACTCTTTTTTCAAAAAGGGAAAACGAGCAAAAAATGAAGAAAAGAAAGCCGCAATTTTATTTTTAGATGCCGGTATTTTGTCCATTTTCATTTTGTCCATTTTCAGTCCTATTTTGTCATAATCAACATGCAATAACTTTGTTTTTGCATTGACATAAACAGCTTCAGGCTTCACACGCAATACGTCTTGCGCCATAACGCCCTGATAACGTTGTGGATTTCCTTTATAATTAAAGATATAAAGTGGATATCCCTTTTTCTGCCCCACAGGGATAATATTTTCTTTTGCTCTCACATCACAAAGCCCTAAAATTCCTCCTACCAATCCAAGTACTTGCTGCGCATCACGCAATGGATCTTTTGTCACAGAAGGCATTGTCGTGGATTTTCCTGAAGTCGTTCCGTAATTTCCAGCAGCCTGTGTTCCTATCTGTAACAAGCTTTGCAATCGGTTCCAATCTTGATTATCTTTTTCTGACCATTTTTGGCGTTCAGCATCTAAGATATTTTGACGATTTACATCTTGAATCATGCCCCCTTTCAAAGCATTGCTTTGCACATTACTCTGTCCTTGATAATAGCTATTTGCCGCATTAACCTGATCATTCTGAGAGCGATCAATCATCTGGTTTGCATTCATCATATTGTTAATATCTTGATTATATTGCTGTGCTGCAGCATTTGTTGCTAAAGCGCCTAGTTCATCGGCCAGCACACCGGTGTGAGCCCCAGAGCCATAACGTCCTGCCCCAGACATCGACTGATTAATTGCATCGGAAGTTTTATTCAGGGCATTTTGCAATGCAGTATTAAATTTACTATTGCTTCCAATCCAGCTTCCCTTAGCCATACTGGAAAGATTTGTAGCGCTGTTGGTTGGTGCATTCAACCATTGCGTTACCGTTGGATTGTTATAGAGCCCTGCTGCTTGTTGTAAACCGGTCAGAGCATTTTTTGTCATATCGCTAAGACCAGCGACTCTGTCTCCCTGATAAACGTTGCCGCCAATTCCTTTATTATAAAGTCCTAGTGCATCAGCACTGGCTTGTTTAAAAATATCAGCCGCCCAAGCAGGTGGAGCATTTGTTTGTGTTGTTGTCTGCACTTGAGGTGTGGTTTTTCTACTCATGGCTTGAGAACCTTTCTATATTGAATAAGATTACGAGAATATCCGTGATGAGCGAGCCTTTTCGCCCATCCAGTTCTTCCAAACATGTGCATTTCTTCAGCATTAATTGTTCGCGCCCATTTTTCGACTTCATCAATCAATTTGACCAATTTCAGCCCTCCCTCTCCAGCAAGATCTGAGAGAACGACGCATTTTTTCCCTGTATGGGTTATTTCAACTTTGGTTATTGCAAAAGCACTAAATTGGATTTTATTTTTTAAGACCAGCCACAATTGTGCTTGTCCTGTAGCGATTTCTTCAGCAATTTTTTCCAGACAAACATCATCAGGAAAGCGCTGAGCATATTTTTTCAATGCAGCATTGAGTGCCTCTTGATAGGGAGCGATTTTTTCCCATGGCCATTGCTCTGTCAAATGAGCAGAATACAAATCTTGACTCTCTTGCATCATAACTTTGGCTCTTTTAGCTTTATCACTCATCTCCCCTTAAATAACATCCCCCTACGCATTTCTCACGTTCCATACTTACCGCACAACTTTCAAAAAGAAGAATAAAACAAAAGAAAAGAAGCCCCATCATCCCTTTGTCATAACAAATAGGAAACTTTCTTCTTTATAAAAATAAGCCATTGTGCAGACTATTTTTCCTTTATCGCAGAAAAGCATGAAGCATAACGCACCACCTTGTTCCTTTGTTTATAGAGGCTTTGGCCTATCGCATACCGGCTCGCGTCAATTCCACATCAAATCCAGTGACATGAGTCCAATTCACCCCTTCAGGAATGCGCAATTTAAAGCGATAAAACCGTGCCCTTGCGCGACAATGAATTTGTCCAGTATTATAAGAAGGCTGTTTTTCTGGCAACCAAACAGTTTCCTCTTCAAGAGATTGTCGAAAGCGCATTCCCACAGACAAATAAAACTTTCCACTATTGACTTGAGGCATAATATTTTTCACCCGTGTTATCATGCCATTTGTCTGCCCCATTTCTTGTGATGTCACGACACAAGCCATAGCCCCCCCAGAAAACGAACCCAGTCTCCCCTGTTGATCAAATGCCCCCAGAATAGGCGATTCATTTTTCCAAGCTTTACTATCGAGAGAAAAGGACAAATCATCAATATTCTTAGTCACAAAATCAAGACCTTCTAGGGTTGTTCCTGCTAAGAAAATAGGCAATATCATTTTGATATCCACGAGAGCTTTTGTCCATTTTTGCAATCCCCAATCATAAATGAGCAAGATACGTTTATGAAGGTTCTCATCAGAATCAACCATCCAATAAACACGATTATACACCCCATCGATAGCCGCAGACATGGTATACAGATTATCCTGCCTTGATTTTGCGGTCATCGTTCGATCGACTTTTTCGAACCCAATGGGGATAATCTGTCCCTCATTTGTTATTTGATAAAAACCGCCCTCATCGGCAAAGAATGCTAAATCGCCTCTACAAACAATCGATTCAGCATTTTTTGCACCTCGTTTATCGTGAATTTTTTGGAAACTAAAAATAATCTTAGAGCCAGGGATAAAAGAACCAGCATAGATTGCAGAACGCATAAAGATAATTGGATTTGTTGTCTCGGTTGCCCCTTGGACGAATCCGCCATCAGGAAAATCTTGATAATCGCAACTTTTTTTCCCCACGGTCCAAAATTCAGCATCATTTAATCCAGACCAATGAACCCGCCTTGGATGCTCGGTTAATTTCATCAAACAAACGAAATCTCCCCAGATTCGAACAATCCCTGCTTGTGGTGGATTTCCCCCTAAATTTCTAAATTTTTTATCATGATTAATATCAATCACTTGTGGTTTATCATTGGCATTCACTGCAATGATAAAATCACCAAATAAAGCAAAAGACCACGGAGCATCAACATTAGCAAGATAAGATTTTCCTTTTTGGCTAATATCCTTCCACTTCATTGTTGTATTATCAAGCAAGAATATTTTTTCTCTTGTCCCAACAATAATAGAAACCCCATTTTTTGTTTTAACCGCAAGAGCACCTAAAATTGGCTCAGGACAAGGCTCTGATAAAGGTTCAAAACTTGGCATAGGAATATAGGAGCCATCAGCCGGTAGCACATTAACAAGTTCATCGGTAAAAATTCCATTGATATCCGCCACATCGGGTCGATAATCAGCGATTGGGAAAAAAGCCATCAAGACCCCCATAAAATCTTTGAAGAGCCTAGTGCCATTCAAAACACCAAGGCTTATTGATAAAAAACCACAAAAGCCCTTAAAACTCTAAAGGCATAAAATTCAACAAAATACACAACCTTAAGTTGATCAACGCATCGAAAAAAAGATACCATAAATAATGGCATACCCAGCGCCATCCACCAGCGCCCGACCAAAATCAACCGCCCGCAATCACCAAAACAACTGGGAAAAAGCCTTTAAACTCTCCATAAATCTTTGAAGAGCCTAGTACCATTCAAAACACCAAAGCTTACTGATTGAAACCACAAAAGCCCTTAAAACTCTAAAGGCATAAAATTCAACAAAGCACACAACCTTAAGTTGATTAACACGTCGAAAAAAAAAGATACCATAAATAATGGCATACCCAGCGCCATCCACCAGCCCTTCACCATCAATCCCCAGCGCTTATCCAACCATAAGGGACAAACCAGCCATAAACGATTTGGAACAAAGCCTTTTAAAAACTCATTGGGCGAATCTTTGAGGAACCTTTTCGGCGCGATGTTTCAATGCGCAAAGCTTGAAGCTGTTCTTGAAAATCTCTGAAAGAAACGGCGGCATATTCAGGGTCTTTAAGAATATTTTTATAAAGTTCATATTTTGCCCGTGCTTTAATAAGATCAAAAGCATAAATCAACCAAGGATTATCGCTTTCTTTCAGCTGTTCATCGGCAAAATGAACAGGAGCATAAGAAAGCTGCATAGTTTCCACATGTTCTGGTGTTGGAAAGAGTCCTATTTTTTGATCAAGGCACGTATAAAAGAATGGCGTTCCTAGCGCAGGATGCATACCATATTGTTGATGCAACACTTCCAAGGGCTTAAAGAACAACTTTGTTGGTGTTGCATTCTTTGTTGCTAAAAAGACGCCTTCCAAGCTCTTTTCTGATTCAATAAAAACTCCCTCTTCTTGCCCATACCATGTTTTACCACTTTGTGTTTTAAAGGTCCTTTCTCTTTTTTCATTAAAGAAAAAGGGTTCGCATTCACACACACGCAAAGCCGTAAAAATTGAATCTTGAATTTGCAGGGAATATTCCGCTGTTGTATCGTCAATTTCATCTTGAATAAGCGCGACCATATAAGCAAAAGTTTTAGAATGGTCTGAATGTGTAAGGTTTAGATTTTTGGGATCAGTGTATAAAGTGGTCATAATCCTGTCCTTTTTCTGGAAGCATTTTAAATTTTTCCCCCAACAGATCCCTCTTGTTGGGGGAAGTTAGCAAACATTCGCTTTAAGCAGGTGCTCCATAAGTTGGGATGACAATAGTGCCAAAATCCTGAGCCCCTTGCGTACTTCCTGGCAAGGTAAAGCAAGTTTTTTTCATACCCATAATGGTTTTTGCCGCGACCCCGAATTCTCTTTCATAATCGAAGAGTTCTTCCACCAATTTATAGCGTGTCGCCCCTCGATCTTTACCAAAAGCAATCACAGCACTCTGTGCACCAAGTAGAACAGCACGACGCACATTTGGTACAGCTTTATTTGCCGTCCCAGATTCGACTCCTTCGGTAATATGTTCAGCTTCGCGCAAAACCACACCATTATACATGCCCAAAGATCCATCATAGAGCGGATTTTTGATACGACTTCCACTATAGATTGCCTTGGTAATGTCGAGCCATTGCCCCGCATCTGTATTGGTTCGCAATTGCGTCACTTGGGTTGGATGTAGATAAAGCACATAGACATTTTCCCCATCGATCCGCACGGGTCTAATTTTGGGATTTGCCAATTTAGCCCTTTCGACAGCTTTATCAATGAGCTTAAGATCAAAAACATCGTTCGATTTTAAATCTTCATCTTTTGTTTTTCCATTAGGGCGCACGATGCGTTTATCGGTTGGTGCCGTTGGCGCATTAAACCCATAATGGACAGGTTTAAGAGTAATCGTACGTCCCTCAAAGTTAATAGCTTTTGCAGTATATCCACACACTTGAATGAAGAACATCATACTCAGACGATCTGCATACCAATCAACCAAACCATTTTTTGCCTCGGTACGCAAATCATGGAGAATTCGTTGTTGATCAATCGTTCCCTCATTTTTGACACGCACAGCATGAACGAGTTCATTAATTGCCAAGCGATCATTGAGAAACTGTAAGGCTTCTTCATTGCCTTCCAATGTCTGCCCTTCACTCACCCCATCGCCTAGCAACTGCACACGCAAATTAAAGCTAATGGCATCCCCACTTGCTTTCGTGGTTTCATCCTTTAATTGTACGATACTGTTTGAATCATTTCCAATCAACGGTGCAATCGGAATTGCTTTTGAGACTTCTTGGTTTAGTAATTTAGACCATGTGCGCACTGCCATTGGGTCATTAAGTCCGATATAAGTTACAGTCATTTTATCCTCTAAAAGTTTTATTGACATAAAAAACCCGGCAAAGCGCCGGTTGTTAAAACACCACATTTCATTTCAAATGGTGAATAGGTTGTTCGTGTGTTTTATCTAATTTCTGTTAGCGTCTGCCTCCCCCTTATAAGAGCTCTCCTCACCACATCCGTGCTTTGAGAAATCCCCCGCATTCCCTGCGCTAAAAACCTCTCACGTTCTCTGCAAAAAACACCCCCCGCATTTTTATTTTTAAAATTCTCTTCCCCCCATTAAACGATTAAAAGCAGCTTTATTTTTAGGATCAGAAACCCAAGCGCTAAACTCTGCTTCTGACATTTTATCAAGCATCTCCAAAGAAATCGGCCCATTTGGCGTCAAGCCGTTATAAGCAGCAAGTGTACGTGCAGAATTGTGTCTTTCCTGTAAATTTTCATCCATGTTATTGGGAACATTTGTGTAGCCAATTTTTTGTGCAATAGAGTAAATCACTTCAGCCGGATTTTGATTTTTTTGCGCACAATCGCGCAAGATCTGCTTCAACTCATCGCCAATCAACGCATCAATATTTTTGGGATCTGCCATCTCAGGATAGAGCGAAGCGCAAGCTGCTAACTGTTTAGCCCGCGTTTCATAAATAAAATCAGCTGCTTGATCAAAATCATGATGCTTTTGTTTAACACTTGCAACAGACTGCTGAAAAAACGCATGCAACTGTTCTGCTTCGCGAGCCAGAGAAGGTTGTTGTTTTTCATTAACAAGTCCTTGTTTTTGGAGTGTTTTTCCCAACCATTGCATATAGCCCATAAAGTCTTTTTGCGGATCTGGCGGAGCATCTTCTCCCCCTTGAACCTCTTTTCCAGCCTTTTGCGAAGAATACTGTTTTTGATGCGTTTGCCCTTGAAAATTATCTTCAAGAGTTTTTTCTTCTCTTCCAATTTCACCGTCTTCTCCCTCTTGTGTTGAGAGCAGATAATCCTGTTTCAATTGGTTTTGTTCTGCCGGCGTTAAGTGTTCTTGATCCATGACATTAGCCTTCTCTTTTTTTAAACAATAAAATTAAATTTTTCAGATAAAACAGCCTGAGAGCATTTATCCCCTTAATGCTTACCCATCTTTTGGCTCCAACATTCCCCCCACATGGCTCCCCCACCATGACGACAAGACTTCTATCGAACATTTTCCCCAATACACACTGTCCAATAAAACAGCTCTTCTGAGATAAAGAGAGGCGACATTGCACGACATAAGCAACATGGGTAACTATGGAAATTGTTTAGATAAGCAACTTCTGATAGATGAAATTCATCCAAGAGAGCACATGATAAAGCACCCTATTGTTGAGCCTTTACTGTCTGCAACATCTGCATTATCTGCTCTGTTCCCACATTCCCCCCCATCTGCGCTGAGGCATTTTGCTCTTCTTGAAGAGAATTTTGCGCCTTTATCGCAATTTTATGAATGAGTGAGGCTGGTAAAGGCGAATAGCGTAAGAGATCAAGCATAATCTCAGGCGTTGCAAAATTTTGCATCAAAGGAAGCAGTTGCATGATCAGTGCAAAAGTACGCTCTTTTTCATTAAGACTTGTTGGCGCATCATCCACAACAATATCATATTCCAAACTTGTCACCATTTCGCGTGTCAGTGGAACATACTGGGCATTTTCATCACCAGCAATACGGACCAGCCGCCCATCGGACAGATAATTTTGAATAAGATAGAGAATAATTTTCCCCTGTCGTTGCCGATATCGACGCAACCCATCAAAAAAGGAAGCCAAAAGATTAAGTGACGATTGTCGCCGTTGTTGTTCAAGAACGCCAGGCTGATTGACAGCTCTTGTCCCAATAAATTCAGAAGACAACCCCGTCACCTGTTCGAGTGCGCTCTTTGCTTCATTAAACAATTGGAAAAACCCTTGCGGAAATTGTGCCACGGGTTTAGGCTGAATTCTTCCCCCAGACACAGCACCACTTTTCAACCAAGTAATACTATCGGCTCTAGCCCAACTCTCGAGGGCTTGTCGATCATCATCAAAAGCATCGCGTTCTGCCATAATTCCGCCTTTTGATTGGCTATTGAGCAAATGCATCACTTGACTAAAATATTTGTTTGCCCACCGTTGGGGATCTTTTGTAGGGCGCACAAGTCCGTAAAAGTGCCGGCTTAACTTATCAAAAGTACCGGTAATACATTCCCATCCCAATTGATTGTGTGGGACCAAGGGCTTATCAGGCGCTTCGAGCAGCTTTCTGCCCAAAAATGCCCGTTTGACAATTTTTCTGTTCAACCTTGTTGCTTGAACATGAGGAAAGGTTTTGCTTAAATTTTGGAAATCCTGCTCTGAATAATCAATAAACTTTCCACTTTGAGGCTCGAGAACTTTATAAATCACCTCGCGTTCAAACCAGCGACATTCTACCAATGTCACCATTTTAGGACGTTGATAGGTCCCTCCCTCTTCCCACTCTCCTTGATATCCCCTCTCAGCTTGATAACTTTGTGTCATCCCATTGCTGGATGAATGTAAAAAACTCTGATGTTTAACCCAATCAGCATTAAGATCACTCCAATGAACATTGGGAAACATTTCCTGAGCCACAGCAAGAGGTTTTTCATCAATATACCATAAACGTTGTGCATCAATAAGATTAGGCTTAACAGCACTTGCATCCCACACCATTTTCATAGGGTCCAGCCGCGCAATGATTGGTTTTCCTTGTGGATCTTCTTCATAATCAAGGCGTGTATCTGTCCACCCCATTCCGCAAATAATTGCATCTTGAAAGGCATCGGAATCTTCGTATTCCCCATCGGCTTCATCACGAAACCACTCAGCTGCCCCTGTCAGAATCTGGTTTGCAAAGGCTGCTCCTTCTTGTCGTGGAATAAATTGAACTTGTCTTTTATTATTGCGCTCAGCCCCAATCACGGCATTAATTAAAGGCGCAATACGGTTAAAAGTCATGACCGGTCTGTTTTGTTCGTTCAAGACAGCAAGGTCTTGCTCATTCCATTGCCGTCCATTATAAAAATCGTAATCTTCTTGGGCATTTTTTCGCCATTTTTCGACATGGGCAATATCATCCTGATACCACCCCACGAGTTTTTTAAAGAGTGCTTGATTTTCAAGCGTTTCGATTTGATCAAAAGAAGAATCTGTAGAAATATTCATTAAAAAGCCATCCATGAAGTTTGAGAATGGTGAAACGAGCGATAAGGTTTTTTTCGCGCTCTAGCATTTGGTTGTTCATAAGCCACACACATCAGTCCAAAGGCATCGGCCCCATGGCTAGCCCAATCATGTTCAGCCCCTAGTCCGATATTGCGCTGTTCGTCGCGCTTTTCATGATACCAAGCGAGTGCTTTTCTGCCCGCACATGTCGTTTCACGATTAAACCATAGTGCAGGAAACAATCGCCTTACGGCTTCGATACGCATTTTCACAGCGCCTGTTCCTTGATTAGGAATCACTTTAGTTTGAAACCCAGCTTGTTGAAGGGCACTTTCAAAACTCACATTATAAACACGATCTTTTGTTGCGCCATCATGGGGCAAAACCATGAGAGCCTTTTCATATCCCCTTTGAAAGACCCAGCCCACATGCTCTGAGAGAGGCTGTCCTTGGGCTTCATAATAATCGAGCACTCGAATTTCCCGTCCAATAAATTGCGCAACCCACAATGCGGTAGCATCAGCCTTTGCTCCTGTTCCCCCGATATCCCAAAAGATTCTCACCTGCATCAAAGGATCACGTGGAACGGTGGTAATCCGCCCTTCCATTTCAGCTTCGAGAAGACATTTCTGATAATAAGCCCCTTGGACAGCTTGGAGATATTCGCCTTCCCAAATATGGTTATACTGCTCTGGTCTTTGCTGCAAATCGTCCATTCGATCACGATTGAGTTTTTCAGGAAATTGCGGATTATCACGCCAATTAATTTCTGCCCCTTTGATATGAGGATTATCGACATTTCGGAAACGTTTTTCCACGGGTGCATTTTCATGGCACGGGTTCCATGTGACCCATAATTCTGCATTCCAATCTTTTCCTTCTTCGCGCAAAGTTGGAATGAGGGTTTGCCAAGCAGTTTCTGTCACGGGCTCGGCTTCATCGACCCAACAAAGGAAAACGCGCCCCATTGATTTAATACTTGCGATATTTCGATCAAGCCCAGCAAACACATAGACAATCCGTCCATCTTTTGATTTAATATATTTATCGCCAATGTCATAATAGTCTTGTAAAAAAGGATAAGATTCGATAGCGCGTTTAATTTCTTCCAAAGAACTGTCATTGAGAGAATTTTGAAATTGCCTTGCACAAAGAATAATCCCGCGTTCTCCAGCCATTCCATGGCGATATCCCACAACAGCGGACATCAAAGCAAAAGAACGTGTTTTTCCAGAGCCCCGTCCTCCCCAAGCGGCTCGCACATCTGCTTTTCCAGTAAAAACAGGAATAAGCTTTGGAATAAGAGCCACTTGAGCCGTTTTCTGCTCTATTTTTTGAGAAATTTTCTGAACAATTTTCATTATAAATTTTCATACTTTAGCAATAATTGCTCTTCATCCTTTTGCTTATCCCAAGTTTAATTATCCCAGAGCAATTGAAAGAAACGAGCAATTGAACGGAAAACGCCCTTCTCAAAAGCAGCGCTTTATCTTCTCTTCATCCTAATACGCAATGAATTTCACTTTTTTGCATGAAGCCCCCCCTTTGACCGCGTTGACCGCTTTGACCACTTTGACCCCGCATATACACGATATGCGCCCCCCCAAGGGTCCCCACCCCTCAAACACCGCGCCCTGTCATCCCCCAACCAAAGCACGGCATCCCCCCACCAAATCATAGCCTCAACACATGGCTCTCAGGCATATCCAAAGCCCAACATCCTCAAATATCATGCCTCTCAAGCTTCACCAATCCTCACACTTGTCTATCCCCGATACCCCCACCAAAACACATGCATCCCGCAAACATAACACTTCTCTCAAATTTCACGCCCTTCGCCCATCAAAACACTATCCCATATCCACCACACAAACATCCTGCACCAAATCTCCTCCAACACATGGCTCTCAGGCATCATTCACCCAAGCCAAGTATCACGAGCACCTACAAAGACGATAAGCCTCCGCTTCAATCCCCTCAAGACAAGCAATCACCAAAGCCGCCCTCTTCCAAGATGTCACCCCGCATCATCCACCTCAGCCTAACATTTTTCAATATCACAAGCCTCCGTTGCTGAAAAATCACGCTTCTCCGGTTCGATACTTTTTGCATTCACTGGTACAATCTCAATACGCGAAACTGTTTTAACCTCCCCTTCTCCAGTCCCCTGAAGAGGCAACACTTTTGCAAGCAGCGAAAAAAACGGTACGGGATTATTCAGAGCATGATACTGAAGATAAGACACCAGACCATCTTCACCATAGTGATAGCCCGCCTGCTCCGCCGCTGTCAAAAGAGCTTCATTAAATCGCTTTGTTGTTTTATTCAAAGCCCCTTTTTTCCGCCCTCTTCGACGTAAGGGAAGACAATGTTCATCTACCATCATCATGTTCCTTCCAACTAAAGAGAAACCAAAACCTCAAACACAAAAAAATGACATGAAAATCAGGAATGAAACCTCAAAAGCAACCAGCAATCTAAAAAAATGGAACACACCCTAAAAGATAAAAAACACGCACAAAGCACAAAGCCTCTGCTCCTTTTTTACAGATCAACGTTTTTACGCTTTTACATCATTACAGAACAAAGCCAAATGAAACTCCCAAACCATTACCCCGCATCGCTCTATAAACACGGGTCTGTCAACAATCTGATTTCTCGTCTATCAGATTCCCCTGCTGATTATTTCATATGGCTATCCCACACTTCAAAGAAGACTGTTTCATCAAACACGCCAGATAAGCTCTGATCTACAATTTGACTTCAAAAAGCAAATTTTCCTCTGCTGGATAAAGCTTCCACCCCGCACCGGTTTTAAACTATAATCCAACCTCTTACCCAATAAATTCCCCTACTAACATCAGATTACTTACCCTACTAACATCAGATTACCGCCCCCAAACATCCCTATTTTACAGTATAACCGTATAGCAAATATTTTAATTTTCTTGCCAATCTTCTGAAACTACTTTATTGATGAGCTTCTGTTTTTGATCGTCCACGCAACGGTCAAATAGGGATTTGAAAGCCCAAAAACTCAAACGTTAATTTACCCCACTTTGTGGGTATCTCGGAGTTCCGGGAGTTTTTGCTATGTCCAAGTGCTTGTCAGCACTAAAAGCAAAAAGCTGATTTGAGTTCAGTATTTTCAACCTCCCGGAATACCAATGCGAGGGCGCTCGCAACCGGAGGGGGGCTTTAAGTGCCAACTAAAAATCCACATTTCAACGACATTTTGATCGGTAAAAGAATCCGTCACAGACGCATTTCAATGGGGCTTTCTCAAAAGGAATTAGGAAGCCATTTAGGTGTCAGTTTCCAACAAATCCAGAAATACGAAAAAGGCTCCAATCGTGTAAGCGCAGGGTGTTTGCTCGAAATTGCTAAAAAACTAGCAGTTCCTATTACCTTTTTTTATACTGATATTTTTGCAGAAGAAGATATTCCCACAAAAGAAACTCTCCTACAGCGTGATCAATACACCTATAGCGAAAAAGAACACGCCCTTTTGAAAAACTTTAGAGAACTCAAAGCGAAAAAACAAAAAGCAGTTTTGTGGTTGATTTCTGATTAGACAAAAGCGCACCTATCGACATCCCTCACCAATATATCCAACACCCTTAAAATATAAGCTTCAGATCACGACACCTCAAAGAATGCAGTTTCATCAGACAAGACAGATAAGCCCTGCCCTAAAATATTCCTTCACACACTTTTCTCCAGTCAACGCACTTAACACCCCTCTTCATCCCAGCTTTTCCCTGCTCCACTCACAAATGCATCTCTCCTAGTTCTCTGACCACATTCCATGCCATGATAAAAGCATACACAAAGTACAAATCCTCCGCTTCACTTTTACAGATCACCGTTTTTGCGCTTTTACATCATTACAGAACGTAAGCCAAACGAAATATCCACCACCCCGCACCGCTCTGTAAACAGGGGTCTGTCAACAAGCTGATTTCTCGTCTATCAGATTTCCCTGCTAACCACTTCACATGGTTATCACCGCCCCCAAACATCCCTATTTTACAGTATAACCGTATAGCAAATATTTTAATTTTCTTGCCAATCTTCTGAAACTACTTTATGAATTAGCTTGTGTTTTTGATCGTCCACGCAACGGTCAAATAGGGATTTGAAAGCCCGAACGCTCAGTACATAAATTTATCCCGCTTTGCGGGTATCCCGGAATTCCGGGAGCTTTTGCTATGTCCAAGTGCTTGTCAGCACTAAAAGCAAAAGGCTGACTGAGCTCAGTGCTTTCAAACTCCCGGAATACTAATGCGAGGGCGCTCGCAACCGGAGGGGGCACAAAGTGCAAACTAAAAATCCACATTTTAATGACATTTCGATAGGCAAAAGAATTCGTCATAGACGCATTGCAATGGGGCTTTCTCAAAAAGAGTTAGGAAGCTATTTAGGCGTCAGTTTCCAACAAATCCAGAAATACGAAAAAGGCTCCAATCGTGTAAGCGCAGGGTGTTTGCTCGAAATTGCTAAAAAACTAGCAGTTCCTATTACCTTTTTTTACACTGATATTTTTGCAGAAGAAGATATTCCCACAAAAGAAACTCTTCTACAGCGTGATCAATACACCTATAGCGAAAAAGAACACGCACTTTTGAAAAACTTTAGAGAACTCAAAGCGAAAAAGCAGAAAGCAATCTTGTGGTTGATTTCTGATTAGACAAAAGCGCACCTATCGACATCCCTCGCCAATATCCCCCTCTGCCTAAAGCCTTGCCCACCTGATACCACCACATCTCAAAAAAACGGTTTACGGCACCGGTTTACGGAGCATAATAGAATAACAAACACCAAAGCCTTGGAAAAACATCCCCACCCCTCTCACAGAATCTTATCAAGAGATCTCTTCTGATTTAAACGCACAATTCCGATTGTATCATTATGATACCTTTTTACATTTACCTTGTCAAGTTTTTATATTTTTCTTTTTATATTTTTGTGTTTTTCTTTAAGGGAGCCACATGCCTCAAAACACCTCTCTTGCAAAACGCCATTCCAGCAAAACGCCTCTCATAAAAAACACAATGTCCAAAACAACAAGAGCTAAAATAGGATTACCCCTAAATAGTATTGCCCCTAATAGGATTTCCCCTCTAAATAGGATTACCATTGTATTTCTCATTCACCCACTTATTAAAAAAACATCTCTCAATGCTTCTCACACCCATTTCACGGATATCCCCCATACAAATATAGACGCAAATATAATTGTTAAATTCCGCATAGAATATAAAAGCCAACCACGATTTTTCTCTCTTCACATCTCTTCACACATCCCCTCTTTACACATCCCCCTTTCAATCTGTTCACAGCTATTCCCAAACTCTCCTCTCCAACCAACGCACGAACAGCACTCTTCATTTCCCCTCCAGTTTGCATAACTCTTCGCCTCATCCCCTCCTTCTCACCACTCCATACCATAACAATATATTGATTTATAAGAAATAATTTAGCATTATTGATACTGATTGAGAGTTCCAAACATCGTAAGATTCTCTCATTTCAAATCTCTCCCATGTTGAATCAATCAAAATCATTCGCTTGCACGTCAAAAGCAAGGAGAGCCCGTGTGGATAAAAAACGATTCAGAAAGGAATAAAAATGGCTCTTATGAACCGTCTCAAGTGCCAAGGGCTGTAGCCAACACCCACGAGCTAGCAAATATAATGATGATACCGGCTTGCTTCTTCATAAGCGTAAAGATAGGGGAGCTCAATGGATTTATCATTATACCATGACAAAAAACACGCACAATACATAAATCCATAAGTCCTCCGCTTCACTTTTACAGATTCACATTTTTACGCTTTTACATCTTTACAGAACAAAGCCAAAGGAAAGATTCACCACCCCACGCTGCTCTATAAACACTGGTCTGCAACAATCTGATTTCTCGTCTATCAGATTCCCCTGTTGATTATTTCATATGGCTATCCCACACCTCAAAGAAGGCTATTTCATCAGACAAGACAGATAAGCCATGCCCTAAAATATTCCCCACACGCTCTTCTCCAGTCAACACGCTTAACACCCCTCTTCATCCCAGCCTTTCCCCACTCCATTCACAAACGCGTCCCCCTAGTTCTCTGACCACATTCCATGCCATGATAAAAGCATACACAAAGCACAAATCCCCCGCCTCACTTTCACAGATTCACATTTTTACGCTTTTACATCTTTACAAAACGCAGCCAAACGAAACTCCCAAACCACCACGCGACAATTTGATAAAAACAAAACACCTTTCAACAATCTCAAACAACAGATTTCCGTAAAGAGTTCATATGAATTTGATTGTTTAGATCTGACTATTAAATTGGCATATAGAGCTGTAGAACAGAAAGTAATTTTCTATAAGACAGAAATGATAAAAGCGCTATATAACTGAGACAGAACATGAAGAATTGCGAACAGATAAAACGATATCTCTTTTCATTACAATACTGAAATTGTAAACGAGACGACTGGTAATTGTCAGCTGAATATATAATTTTCACATCTGTAAATTTTTATTGATTAATTCAATCCCAACATTTCCCCTGAAACACATTTCTTCATTATCTACTTCTTTGAGACAAACCGGCAAAGGGGTTTCATCTATTATAAGTACGGAAATAATAACGGGTTACTCCAACCTCATCATAAGAAACCATAGACAGAATACCTGTCTTTATTGGCATTATTTGATAAGTCAAGATTACACCATTTTGCTGTTTGTTTGGTTGGTCTGTATAGATCACGTTATATCCATTCCGTCGCAAGAGATTAATAAATACAGGAGTAAAGTTGTCTTCTGTTTTATTTTTTTTCACAATAAGTGTTGTTGTAGCTGGTGGTAAAGGTTTTTTAAGATTACGAACAAAATCGTTAGCAATTAATTTTATATCACTCTTCGTAACATTAGGACTGACATAATTTGATGAATAATTACTCATAGATGCACAACCAGCCACCAAGACAAGAGGCAACGGAAATAAATATTTTGACATCTAGACTTCCCCTATAAATTGTATTTCCTTTTTTGAGAAGCTCCTACACAAGAAATAAGAGCATCCTTTCTAAGAATAGCATTAACAACATACTGCTTTACAATCAAACATTAGTTAATCAATTTCTCACTTGTAAAAGAACAACCACCATCTCTAATAGTACTCAAAGCTTATGCTTAACATAAAAAATATATATGTTAAAAGTACACAAAACATATGTAAAGAATATAGTATACATATACTATATGTATACTTATTTTCATGATTTTCTGTATTACATATTATTTAAGACAGATTTATCATTAAAGAAGCACAAACATTGGATGACTTTCCAAGCAATAAAAATGATATTTTTTATCCCCATAACATTGAAATTATCACTTGCTCGAAGAGTAATTATTGTTTGAATATTTAGGTTTTTACGGGCCATTTAGATCCCGACTTCCCCACTATCTACCAATTTGTACCGATATTGTTTCTTTTGGTTTTTCATTTACGCTCATCATTAGCTATTTTATGTGTTTTTTGAGACAATTGTGAAGCTCTACCCCAAAACAACGAATGAAATTTCAAAACACCACGCAACAATTTGATAAAAACAAAACACTTCACAACTTAAATTCCACTGGCAAGCTTATCCCCACCCCTTTTCATTCTTTCTCCATCCCAAGGAGGGTATCTACCCCTCACACATCATCCTTCATCCCTTCGCACCACCACCTCTTATCCACACTCTCCTAACCTATCCATGCGCACTCTCTTCATCTTCTATTCCCCCTTTTTCCCCCCCATTATACACTTAACAACTTAACACCCCTCTTCCTCCCAACGTCCCCCTCCATTCAAGAAAACTCTTCCCCCAATCCTCGCACCACATTCCACGCCCAAAAAAGCCCAACGTGACCAAAAACACGCACAATATATAAATCCACAAATCCTTCGCTTCACTTTTACGGATTCACATTTTTACGCTTTTACGTCATTACAGAACAAAGCCAAAGGAAAGGCTCACCACCCCACGCTGCTCTATACACACTGGTCTGTAAACGAACAAAGCTTTTTGCCCAGCCAATCCGCTCCCCACAGTCTTCAGACACCCCTCCTCAAACGACAGGACTTCATCAGGCTCAACAAATCAAGCCCTGCCCTCAAATATTCCAGCTTTTCACTCCCCCCTCAAAGAGCGATGTTTTTACATCATGAACAGGATAATTAACGAACCGTCTTAGAAAAAAGAAACGGCATGGAGATATTAAATATATCAATGGTCGTCATCTACTGTCGTATTAAGAGATGTTGTATCTTTATTTTTCTTAATTTTTAAAATGCCAATCATTCCCGTGGAAATAATTAATGCAGACATAGCTAAAAAGGAGCTTAACAATCCCACGAGTGCAAAAAGTCCAGCAATAAAGCCAGACACTGCTTCCGCAGAGTTCGCTAAAGTTGAAAAAGTTCCAAAACTCTTACCAAAATCTTCACGACGAGAGTATAATTGAATAGCTGAGACTAAACTAATATCCACAAATGCACCAATAAATCCTAAAACAAATGCTAACACGAGAAGGAGTTTTAAATAAAGTTCTGCAGCTAAGGGCATAACAAACAGAATAACCCCATAAAGAAGCCAAAATACCATGAGTTTCAACGATGTAATCTTGAATATAATTTTATGATATAACAAACCACCAACAATAGTTCCAACAGCCATGAGAGAAAAAATATAACTAACAAGGCTTTCCTCTCCCCCTATAGAGAGGACAAAAGCTGGAATTAAAAATCTTAAAATTGCACCAGTAAAGAGAATAGCAAACGACGAGCCAACGAGCGTAATAAATAAATTATTATTTTCTTTAGAAATATATTTAAGATAGGAAGCTGTTTCTCGATAAATTTTTATAAAATTGAATGATTTATTCTCGCTTGAATTTAAATTCATGAGATTAAATAACACTATAATAGATATAAAATAGGTAAAAAAATCAAAAATGAGTACTGCCGATTTATTTGCTAAAAAAAGCAGTAGGGAACAAACTAAAGGACCCATGACGGATGCAGTTTCCTCTATAATTTGTGCAATGCTATTGGCCTTTGTCAGATCCTTTACTGAGAACATTCTGGGAATAGCAGCTTGAAAACTTGGTTGGAAAATACTTCTTCCTATCGTTGTACATATTGCTGCGAAAATAAGAACAATAATATGTGCAGTCCCTGTTATAGTGGTTATAAAAACGAATAATGAGGCTAATAATCTAACAAGTTCACTTAAGATCATATTTTTCTTCAAAGAAAAATTATCAGCTAACCAACCTCCTATAGGACCAAAAAAGAGAAAAGGGATAAATCGAAAAAAATACACAAGACCTGTAAAAAAGATGTTATCTGTTAATTCTAAGACCAGTAAAACAAAAACAACTTCATAAGCATAATCACCAACTTTAGAAATAAAGAGAGAGGAAAAAAGAGCTAAAGGACTCTTTTTTAAAAATAAATTCATATCAACCATCCGATATTAAACTTTTCTACAGTTAAAGTTGCACTCCCTTCAATACAATTGGTGATATGAACTTCAAAAGAGTTGTTTACTCTAACAAATTGCTTAATAAGTTAAGTGAAAATTTTTAAAGAAATACTCCTCTTGATATAAGCATTTAGACCAATATCAAGTAATATATTAATTTTTCTTTCTTATTTGCTTTAAAAAAGAAAGAATGTAAAAATTATGAGATCAAAATCTGCTATATTATTATATTGACTTCCAGCCCACATCTCAAAGAATGAAAATTCCCAACCAGCACTGGTCTACAACCCCACTTCAAAAAGCAGCTTTCCCCACAGAACAAAGCTTACACCCAACCGCCCCTCAAACGACAACACTTCGTCAGGCTCAACAAATCAAGCCCACTCTCCTCCTATCCATGCGCACTCTCTTCATCCTCCATTCCCCCTTTTCTCTCCCATCACACACTTAACAACTGAACAGCACTCTTCCTCTAAACTTCCCCCTCCATTTATGAAAACACTTCCCCCAATCCTCGCACTACATTCCACGCCCCAAAAAGCCCAACGTGACAAAAAACACGCACAATATGAATTTGTGAATATTTCGTCTTTTTTGTAGATAGAATTACTTATAGGTAACAGTTTTAACATCATAGCTGGGTACATACTGTTAACATCATATACTTCAATTCCATTATATATATATGTCCCCATTTCTTGATTTAAAAAACAAAGCCCACCTTTATATGCATTTTTTAATATCTCATCATCATTTAATTCTAAAGTAGGTGTTAAAAAGTTGCTTTTGTAATTCCCGATAAATTTTTCATTACAGGGCTTGGTAAAGTATCGTATTTTTTTAAAATATCCTTTTTTAATAAAATGTCTTTTAACCATATCTTTTATGATATCATCTTTAGCTTTTGAGAAATTATTTTTTTTAAATCAGTCTTTTAGAACTTCTATCTTTAACAATATTTCTGTTTAATTTTGTTATTATATTTATTGTAGTGAATTAACTGATTTTCAGTTTCTGGATACGCTTTACAATAAAAAGCACTATTTGGAATTAATTCATTATATTTATGGGCACGAACAGCAAAGTTTTCTTTTTTTGTTTAAACTTTTTTTCTGCTTGCCATTTTTTTAATTCTCTGCTAGCCTCACACACATTCTTAGTAGTGACGGTTTCCGAAGGTGCGATTTCCTCCATCGCCCTTATACCTAATGAATTACTAAGATATGAACATGCATAATTTATATGTGGTTTTAAGTTTTGCATATCAGTTTTTTTGACATTGTTTCCCCAATGTTGAGAATTTTTTCCACTATTGAAGCCCTCTGTTCCCGCAGAGGGCTTATTTTATAATAATGTGACAAGTGTAACTGTATCATCTATTTTTTCTTGTAATAAATTAATAAATTTTTCACCATTAAAACATCTGTTTAAAATTTCATAATCTTTAAACTCATAAGTTTTTTGTTTCTGGATTAGAAAATTGAACTTACATTCTTATTTTAAAGTCAAATCTCATTAGCAATACCGTGTATTTTATTACATAGTAAGCTCTATTATTGTTACTAGATTTAGTTAATTTTACTGATAAAATTAGACCCATATTTTGACTGGGGGTTTCAAATTTAGAGACAATATCAAAAAATCTGGAATAGCTGTTCTTGCTATGACAAATAGAACTTTTTTATCATCAAAATATAGAACTGTTTGTACAGTATTAGTCTTTTTGTCTAAACGAGGAAATTCTGCTTTACCAGCTGAACAACCTAGTACTTTAAATTTAAAATCATCTTGACTATACATAAAGCACAAATCTCCCGTTTTGCTTTTACAGATTCACATTTTCACGTTTTTACATCTTCATAGAACGAAGCCAAACGAAACTTCCAAACCACCACTCCGCACTGCTCTGCAAACGAACAAAGCTTTTTGCCTAGTACCCTTAAACTTCAAATCTCCCTCAAACAACAGCACTTAATCAGGCTCAATAAATCAAGCCCTGCCCTCAAATATTCCAGATTTTCACTCCCCCTCAAAGAGCCGTGTTTTACGGCACAATAGAATAGAAAATTTTTGATTTTTCTTGCTAATCTTCTGAAATTCCTTTAACTTAAAGTGTAATTTTGATCGTCTACGCACCGATCAAGAGGGATTAAAGGTCCTAAGCTCTAGCGTAAAAACGAACCCGCTTTGCGAATATCTCGGAATTCCGGGAGATTTTGCTATGTCCAGGTGCTTCTCAGCACTAAAAGCAAAATGCTGATTCGAGGTCAGTGCTTTCAGGCTCCCGGAATACCAATGCGAGGGCGCTCGCAACCGGAGGGGGCTTGAAGTGCAAACCAAAAATCCACATTTTATCGACATTTCTGATTAAGCAAAAAACGCGATTTATAATCCATATTTCGCACTTTTTTAAAAAGTACCCAATCTTATAGTCTTTGAAATTATTTTGATTTTTCTTGCTAATCTTCTGAAATTACTTTATCACTTAAAGTGTAATTTTGGTCGTCTACGCAACGACCAATAGGGATTAAAAACCCGAAGACTTGACACATAAATTTATCCCGCTTTGCGGGTATCCCGGAATTCCGGGAGATTTTGCTATGTCCAGGTGCTTTAGCACTAAAAGCAAAAAGCTGAGTCAAGTCAGTGTTTTTAACTCCCGGAATACCAATGCGAGGGCGCTCGCAACCGGAGGGGGGCTTGAAGTGCCAACTAAAAATCCACATTTTATCGACATTTTGATAGGCAAAAGAATCCGTCACAGACGCATTTCAATAGGGCTTTCCCAAAAAGAATTAGGGAGCCATTTAGGTGTCAGTTTCCAACAAATCCAAAAATATGAAAAAGGCTTCAATCGTGTAAGCGCAAAATGTTTGCTCGAAATCGCCCAAAAACTAGATGTCCCCGTAAACTTCTTTTATGCAGACCTTGCCACAAAAGAAGATCTTTCAACAAAAGAAACTCTCTTACACCACGATCAAGAAACCTATAGCGAAAAAGAACACACCCTTTTAAAAAACTTTAGAGAGCTCAAATCTAAAAAACAAAAAGCAATCTTGTGGCTAATTTCTGATTAAGCAACAGCGCAACGATCAACATTATTCCATTCATATCCCCCCTTAAATCGAATTCAAACCAGCTCCCCACACCCCCTCAAAGAGCAATATTTTACGGCAGATAGAATAATCAGCTGCATTTTTGTTTTCACTTATAATTTTCCAATGACTTTTGAATGCCTCTATTAATCTTTTTTATAGCACTTTTACTCTTTTTAAAGCTTCTTTCTCTGCTTCTTCTTTTAACTTCATGTCATTGGCGCCTTCGTACCTTTTTATTGTTTTTTCAATCTGATCATCAGTCCCTGCTTTAAAGACAATCATTGTTTCAAACGGACGAAATAATGACGATTGCGAAATATGAAACAAGATATTCGTGCGCGAATTGCTTGGATCAAACTTGCTATACCTTTTTATTTTTAAGTCATCGATAGATATCGCTTTTTTTGACATAGCAAGACCAATAACATCGCTATTTTTCTCACCAAAATCTTTCACTTTTAAAAGGTTATTTTTAGCGTCACAAACTGTCGATATATTCATGACTTCGTTAAGAACTTGATCATTTATGTCAAATTGAGCACCTATGCCAAAAATGAATACAAGATCACGCAAAGAACAAGCTTTTTGAAAATAACAAGCATTGTACAAACGTGAGTGAATCCCAAGACAGTTGACTGCTTGTCGAATGATTTTTATAGCGAGCTCATATGATTTTTCATCTAAACGAAGATTACGAATGTCTGGAATGTAGATTTCTTGTGTTTCTTGTAACGGTGCAACTTCACTGTTTAATGCACTATCAATAAGCTTTTCTAACCAATTGTAACTCTCAATATTATCCTGATTTCGGAAGAACGATCTGATCTCTTCTAAAAGATTGTCCAGCCCATACTCTTCTCTAAAAGCACGCTCTCTTCGATCACACGTCATCGTAAATGTATGGGTATTTTCTCGTTTGTCCGGTATAGATGATGCGTCAATTTCTGGATCATTCACTTTAAATGGATCAACGCTTTCTCCACTTTTAACAGATATCGAATGCTCACCTCTAATAGTATCAAAAACTCTCGCCCCTTGCTCCTCCCTAAAAGAAATGCCTTGTTCAAGAAACATCTTTAATGGATTGGAATCATCCGGTGTTAACGATATACGCTGTATTAAAGAGTCCAAAATTTCCTGTTGAAGCTTATCATCACTTATTAACGAATCTTTCCTATCCTCATAGAAATCCTTTAAGCCTTTTGGAATACGCCGATTGTAACTCTTAACGCCCTCTGCAAACCAGCTGTTAATTAATTCCTTGTTTGTGGCTAAGTTTGTGGCTAAGTTCATGAGATTATACCCCCCGCTTAAATTTCAAATGATCCTTTTGATCAATAAACTCCAATACAGTTTTTATTAAAACTCTTGAAAAAAGTTCATTATCTTTTTGTTTTACTTAATATTTACCGTATTTTAGCTTATTGGTAAAAATAGACTCAATTAAGATATAGATGATATTTTTATTATACACCTCCACTTAAACTTGCTTTTATAACGCGAATAGAGAAAATTTTAACAAAAAACAGGTTAGAGGTCTTGTTTTTTAAGTCTTTATCTTGATTAAAAAATTACAAAGGAGCAAACTTGATTGTGCAGATAATCATGCTTCATTATCTACGAGCCACCAACATAGAGTTGTGATCAATCAAACAGTTTTAAAAAACTTTTAGCAAAATTTTAAAGCAGAAAAACGCATAGCACCGAAAAAAATGAGAGAGCAGTGCATTTTCCGCATCCTCCACCTTTTGCTTAAACAGCAAAACTCCAATCCATCGTCAAAATATCTTCGTCTAAAATTCCCCATGTCACAGATCAGCCCCCTCAAAGAGCAATGTTTTACGGCAGATAAACGGCATTTCTCTTTAACGCTTTTACGCACAAAGCAATAAAGCAATAAAGCAATAAAGCAATAAAGCAATCCCGCTTGTGACTTCACTCATTACATTGCAAGAAAATAGTTTTCACTACAAACAGAAGTAAAAGAATCCTACGATATTCGAGAACACTCATTTAACATGCAAAAACACCGACCACTCCCTTTGCTTTGCAATAAAACACCCGCTGTCTCATCGTGAATTTTTCTAAATCAGCACGCCTCAAAGAGCGGTGTTTATCACATAATAGGATTATCACCGCCCTTTATAGCGTGAATTTCTTCAAACTTAATCTTCAGGCAAAAATTCCAACCGATCACCTTGTTTTATAATTTTCACCGTTGTTTCATCGTGAATTTTTCCAAATAAGATATTTTCCGCCAGTGGGTCTTGAATTTCTTTTTGGATAATCCGTTTAAGCGGACGTGCACCATAGAGGGGATCATAGCCTTTATCGGCAAGAAATTTCCTCACCTCTGGCTCGATTTGCAAAGTTATTTTGCGTTCATTGAGCAAATTTTGCAAATGTTCTATCTGAATATCGACGATCGCTTCCATATCGTGGCGTTGCAATCTTTGAAAGAGAATAATCTCATCAATACGGTTTAAAAACTCCGGACGAAAAGCCGCTTTGACGACATTCATGACATCATTTTTTGCCTGATCAGTTGTTTGTCCTTCAGGCAAAGCGGTTAAAAATTCAGCGCCAAGATTAGAAGTCATAATCAGCAAGGTATTACGAAAATCAACGGTACGTCCTTGACTATCGGTCAAACGTCCCTCATCGAGCACTTGCAACAAGAGATTAAAAATATCAGGATGTGCTTTTTCAATTTCGTCGAACAGAATGACCTGATAAGGTCTTCTGCGTACGGCTTCGGTCAGCACGCCTCCCTCTTCATATCCAACATATCCAGGCGGCGCCCCAATAAGCCGCGCCCCAGCATGTTTTTCCATATATTCAGACATATCGATGCGCAACATGGCATTGGAGTCTTGGAAAAGAAAAGCGGCCAGAGCTTTGGTTAATTCGGTTTTTCCCACACCAGTAGGACCCAAAAACATGAAAGAGCCAAGCGGACGATTGGGATCTTGCAACCCTGCGCGCGCGCGGCGTACAGCGCGAGAAACAGCTTGAACAGCCTCTCCCTGACCAATCACACGTTTGCTAATTTCATCTTCCATCCGCAACAGCGCCTCCCGTTCTGCCTCCAGCATTCGATCAACAGGAATACCGGTCCAGCGTGAAACAATCCGTGCCACATGTTCAGCAGTGACCGTTTCTTCAACGAGATGATTTTGTTGGTCATCATTTTCAGCGATGCTCAATTGTTTTTCGAGTTCAGGGATAACACTATAAGCGAGCTCTCCAGCTTTTTGGAATTGTCCATCACGCTGTGCAATAGCCAAAGCATTGCGTGCTTCTTCGAGTTGTTTTTTCAAATCAGCAGCATGCCCTAATTTTTGTTTCTCAGCCTGCCAAGCCGTTGTCATCTCAGCGGACTGTTGTTCCAATATTTTCAGTTCATCCTGCACGCTTTTCAAACGTTCTTTTGCTGTTGGCTCGACATCTGTTTTCAAAGCTTCACGTTCAATTTTCAACTGTAAAATACGCCGATCAAGTGCATCAAGTTCTTCCGGCTTTGAATCGACCTGCATCCGCAACCGTGCCGCCGCTTCATCGATAAGATCAATAGCTTTATCAGGCAAGAAACGATCCGTAATATAGCGGTTAGACAAACGCGCCGCCGCAATCAAAGCACTATCAGCCAAGCGCACTTTGTGATGTTGTTCATATTTTTCTTTAATACCGCGCAAAATAGAAATAGTATCCTCTAAAGAGGGTTCAGGCACAAAGACAGGCTGGAAGCGGCGTGCAAGAGCAGCATCTTTTTCGACATATTTTCGATATTCATCCAAAGTCGTAGCCCCCACACAATGGAGTTCTCCGCGTGCGAGAGCAGGTTTTAGCAGGTTGGAAGCATCCATAGGACCATCGGATTTTCCTGCCCCCACGAGATTATGCAATTCATCGATAAACAAAATGATCTGTCCATTTTCAGCTTGCACCTCTGCCAGCACCGCTTTGAGGCGCTCTTCGAATTCCCCACGAAACTTTGCACCAGCGATAAGCGCTCCCATATCGAGCGCATGAAGCTGTTTATCACGCAAAGTTTCAGGCACATCGCCATTAACAATGCGCAATGCCAACCCTTCCACAATAGCTGTTTTCCCCACCCCAGGCTCCCCAATCAACACAGGATTATTTTTCGTCCGCCGTGAAAGCACCTGAATAGTGCGGCGAATTTCCTCTTCCCGCCCAATAACAGGATCAAGTTTTCCTTCACGAGCATCTTTTGTCAAATCACGAGCATATTTTTGCAAAGCATCATATTGGCTTTCGGCATGGGGGCTTGTTGCTGTTTTTCCCTTCCGCAAATCATTAATAGCCTGATTAAGCGCTTGCGCTGTCAAACCACCCTTTGTTAAAATATCAGCGGTTTTTGCGGTCTTTTCCATGATCAGTGCTTGCAACACACGCTCCACAGTCACAAATTGATCACCGGCTTTTTTCGCCAGATCTTCAGCCATGTTAAAGACTTTTGCCAACGGCTGAGACAAATAGAGCTGTCCATTTCCCCCTTGCACTTTTGGCAAAGCATCAAGTGCTTTGTTAAGCGCCTTTCGAATAAGAGTAAGATCACCACCCGCTTTTTGGATCAGTGATGCCGCCAACCCTTGAGAATCGTCTAACAGCACTTTCAACAGATGCTCCGGCATAAATTGCTGATGATCAGAAGAGAGGGCACTATTTTGTGCTGATTGTAAAAAACCTTGCAACCGTTCGCTATATTTTTCCAAGTTCATTTTTTTTCCTTAAATCTCAAGCCACCGCCGCACTTTAAACTCCCCCAACATTCCACAAAAGAGACATCTTCAAAGGACCGACTAATCCCCACAAAACACCGCAAATGATGCCGCATGAAGAAGAACCGTAGTGCTAAAAAGAATATGGGTCCTCACAAGCCCTATAGCAAGAGGGAGAGAAAGGCGCACTGTCATTATTTAAATAAAAACTGCAACTCCCCTATAACCCCACCAGCACAACCCCACCAGCACAACCCCACCAGCACAACCCCACCAGCACAGCCCCACCAGCACAGCCCCCACCAGCACAGCCTTACAAGTAAAACCACAACATCAGTACATCATTATTAATGAATTGAATTTAAATGAAAGCAAATACACCTTTTGATTTTTAAAAAGCGTATTTTACGACATGTAGTTAAGAGTGAAATAAAAAGTATTTATTATATTTTCTATTTAAAATAGATTAAATATAATTATATTTATGGAATCATTTCAAATTTATTAAATGAAATTAGGTTAATTTGTACAGTAAAGTAAAAAATATTCTTATAATTATTCTATTTTGTCTCATAAGCAAGCCAAGCTACGCTGTTTTTGCTGGTAAAGTTGTCACGATGCAACACACATGGTCTCAAAATAGGTCATTTGATACATTTTCTTTTTTTCAGCAAATAACTTATGATGGTGGACCTCATTCCATCTATTTCTGGGGAAACGAGTTTCAATTCAAAAATGGAAAAAGTGGCTATATTGGTTTATTCAACAGAGGCACCCGCACCATTCACTTTTCTATCCGGAATGCCACGGGATGGAAGAGTGAGAAATGTAAACATTTTACCCATGAGGGCTCAGGAGTACGCTGTGAGATTGAATTTCCGTGGAAAATTGGAACTCGATACAGATTGGATGTTTCCAAGAATGGAAATCTAGTTACAGGAACAATAATCGACCTTATAGCTGGTAAAGCAACAACAGTCGGTGTTATCGAAGTTCCAAACACATTTGGCAAGCTCCATAAATCTTCGAGTTTTGTTGAAGATCATTCTCGTTGGAAGAGGCATCTTTCCTCCTGTTATGTGTTAAGTCCACAAAGTTCCACCTTTTTCAGCCCTATAGCTGATTACAAATACCAAGCGTTCATAAATGCCTCTGCTGAAGGACACTGTAAAGATCCTCACGTCGTCCAAATAGTATGTAAATTCAGTACGTGCATGAATAGTATAAGCGACCTTGGAGGTTTAGCCTCCCCCACAGCTGAGCCGAAAGTCCCCATTTCCAATGGGAAAGACCTCTCTGCACAAACTATTTCGGATAAATTGAAAAAAGAAGAGCTTGTCGTCGTTTATTTACAAGATGGTGCTTGGGCACCCAATATCTTTTTCCCGTCCCCCGGCCCATTTATGTGGAAATCAATCTTCGTAGACAACCATGCAGCTTCAAGTTCCTCAATTCGTACCGATCATGAGATACGAAAAGTAACCACAGGCCAAAAAATCATGTATATGTCTGATGGAAAAACTTGGAAAATTATGAAAAAAAACTAAGCTTTTCTTCTTAATAAAACATAAATTCCTCACGCCCTTTGAAAACAAATGGGAGGTTAGGTAGTTTTTTTCATCTTCCAACCACTGTTTTTCTCCATTTTCTAGTTCCTTTTTCCAGCCCTGCTCTCATCCCATCTAGCTTACCCCATCCCCGTGCTTCCCAGCACATTTTCTCCACTCTCACCCTCCTCTCAAAACCACAACACCCTTTTAATAGAATCCTCACCTCCCTCTCTATCATCCTTACACCATCCTTCACGCATCCCTTTGCACCACCCGCCTCTTATCCACCCCCTCTCTTTGTCCATACGCACTCTCTTCATCCTCCATTCCACACACCCCTTCCTCGCCGTCATATACTTACGACTTAACACCCCTCTTCATCTCAATTTTCCCCCCTCCATTCACAGTCTCTTCACCCCCCATTTATCTCACCACATTCCATGCCATGATAAAAGCATACACAAAGGACAAATCCTCCGCTTCACTTTTACAGATTCACATTTTTACGCTTTTACATCTTTACAGAACGAAGCCAACGAAACTTCCAAACCAGCACCCCACGCCACTCTATAAACAATAGTCTGTAAATAATTCAAATGCTTGCATAGCAAGTTTCCACCACTGACCACCCATTCGTTTCAGATCATTCCCCCATTCCCCCTACACACTCTTCTCCAATCTCCAACCAACGCCCCTAACAGCATTCTTTCATTTCCTTTCCAGTCTGCACACCCTCCAGCTCGCCAATCCTGTCAACACATTCCACGCCAGACAAAAGCCAAACATGACAAAAACACGCACAATGCATCAATCAAATCCATAAGTCCTTCGCTTCACTTTTACAGATATACATTTTTACGCTTTTACATCTTTACAGAACGAAGCCAACGAAACTTCCAAACCAGCACCCCACGCACCACTCTGTAAACACTGTTCTGTAAACAATCTGATTTCCCGTCTATCAGATTCCCCTGCTGATTATTTCATATGGCTATCCCACACCTCAAACGAGACTGTTTCATCAAACACGCCAGATAAGCCATGCCCTAAAATATTCCCCACACACTCTTCTCCAACCAACGCGCTTAACAACTCTCTTCCTCCCAACTTCTCCTCCATTCACAAACTCTTTCCCCATTTATCTCACCGCATTCCACGCCAGACAAAATCCCAACATGACCCGAAAACATGCACAATGCATAAATCCACAAATCCTCCGCATCATTGTACGGATATACGTTTTCACGCTTTTACACATTCACAGAATGCAACCAAATGAAAGGTTCACCACTCCGCAGTGCTCTATAAACAATACTCTACAATTTAACTTCTTACCCAACACCCCCTATAAACTTCAGATCACCCACTCCTCAAACGAAACTGTTTCATCAGACCAGACAAGGAAATCCAGCCTAAATATTCATCACACTCTAAAAAACACCTTGATAAATTGATATGCCTGATATCATCGCCTCTCCAAATAACGCCGTTTTATGACATATTGATTTTTCTTGCCAATTTTCTGAAATTACTTTATCACTTAAAAGATATTTTGATCGTCCACGCAACGATCAAGAGGGAAAACAAGCCCTAAACCCTAGCGTACAATTGAACCCACTTTTGTGGGGGACCCGGGATTCCGGGAGTTTTTGCCATGTCCAGGTGCTCTTAGCACTAAAAGCAAAAAAACTGACTAGAGCTCAGTATTTTGACTCCCAGAATACCAATGCGAGGGCGCTCGCCCCCAGCGGGGGGCTTGAAGTGCAAACCAAAAATCCACATTTTATCGACATTTCTGATTAAGCAAAAAACGCGATTTATAATCCATATTTCGCACTTTTTTAAAAAGTACCCAATCTTATAGTCTTTGATATTATTTTAATTTTTCTTGCCAATTTCCTGAAACTACTTTATCACTTAAAGTGTAATTTTGGTCGTCTACGCAGCGATCAAGAGGGAACTGAAAGCCCTAAGCTCTAGCGTAAAAATGAACCCACTCTTGTGGGTGTCCCGGGGTTCCGGGAGATTTTGCTATGTCCAGGTGCTTTAAGCACTAAAAGCAAAAAGCTGACTAGAGCTCAGTACTTTCAGACTCCCGGAATACCAATGCGAGGGCGCTCGCAACCGGAGGGGGGCTTTAAGTGCCAACTAAAAATCCACATTTTATCGACATTTTGATAGGCAAAAGAATCCGTCACAGACGCATTTCAATAGGACTTTCCCAAAAGGAATTAGGAAGCCATTTAGGTGTCAGTTTTCAACAAATCCAAAAGTATGAAAAAGGCTTCAATCGTGTAAGTGCCAAATGTTTACTGGAAATCGCCCAAAAACTAGATGTTCCCATGAGCTTTTTTTATGCAGACCTTGCTACAAAAGAAGATATCTCAATAAAAGACACTCTCTTACACCACGATCAAGAAACCTATAGCGAAAAAGAACACACCCTTTTAAAAAACTTTAGAGAGCTCCAGCCGAAAAAACAAAAAGCAATCTTGTGGTTGATTTCTGATTAAGCAAAAGCACAACAGTTAACATACCCCCTGCCTAAAATTTCCCATACTTGATATCACCACACCCCTCAAAGAGTGATATTTTACGGCATGTAGGATAATTTATACTATAGCTCATTTTCTGTTTCCGTTATTGCTTCAAGCCAAGCTGATTGAGGATCAGTGGCTGGGGTTGAAAGTTTAACTATTCGTAGCATAACAGGGTTCAATACAGTGCAATCGTTACTCAAAACCATGTCTCCGCTTGAGTTTATGAGACGGTAGAACAGTGTCAAGAAGGCAAAGCCCCGAAAAAAACATATGAGCGGTTAAGTAAAAATCAAAAGATTGAGCTTATAACGTTGAAAAAGCTGCTCTATGTTGGATTATCTCCACGTCCTCTAAATCTCAGAAAAATGATTTACAACACATGTTTCGTTGATGAGCCAATCATTCAGAATGAATAATGAACAAAGGACGGCTTACCAATATCCTGATACCCAATAAACAGAATAACCCACTCAATCCAGAAAAAAGGAACAACTGCCCAGCCGAAGTGTGACCTAAAACAAACGCTCCAACAAAGGGAGCCACCAACATAGCTAAATTTTGTATAGACTGCACCCATCCAGAAGCCAACCCAATCTGTTCATTGAAATTGGTTACCAGATAAACATTAGAAGATATGGAAAAGTAGGCACTAACCATTCCAACAAGAAAAGAACAGAAAAACAAAGTTTCAATACGGAGTAAATCCAAGTAAAAAAAGCACACTGAAATCATTACAAAACAAACCATTGTTGACATTGCAGGCATTAACAACTCTGATATTTTGCCTGTAAGGGGTTTATGCTTTGATTGTTTCACTCTCCAAAACCCATATAAAAAATTACCAATCCCTGAAGCAGATACCAACATCCCAAGAGCCTGTTTATTCATTTTCAGTGCATTAAGGATGACAGGCAACTGATTATTCACCATAAAGATCATGGCAAAATACACAAACATCACCGCCACATAGGCATACCAAGTTGTCCCATAAAGCCTATGCTGTGATTTCATGGTGTTCGCTGTTTTTACTATGAGCGACGAGACAGGTTGTGCACCAATACAACAAAACACTATAAAGCCTAGCAACGTCAGAAATCCAGAAAACAATAAAGTATATGTATCTGACAAAAACGCAGAGAGCGTACTCCCCAAAGCAGGTCCTATCATCTTCGCCATGCTATTGATCATGTTAAGCACAGAATAGTAACGAGTACGTTCTTTTTCAGGCACAGAATTTGCACTGAGAACGAAAATTGCTGGAATGGCTAGACTATTGAATGTCGCTCGAATAACTGCCAGTATAATAAATCCCTGCAGACTCGTCGCCATCAATAAAACGACAGTACATAACGCCCGTAACAACAACGATGCACGCAACCAATGTATCATATAACGATGACTTACCAACATTCCAATTGGCTTAGACAGAACGATACCCGGTAATAATGTTGCCGCTCCAATAAAAGCGACATCATATTGATCAGCTTTCCAGATGAACACAGATACGGTCAAAATCACGATATAATCAATCCAGCCCCCAAATGACACCATGCCATTACCCAGCAAAAGCACCAACAAGCGATTGTTTGTTGCCCCGTCTATTTGCACTAAAACACGCCCCCCTCTTTTTCCTTAGCAATACTGATTGGATTATCAATTCTTCCCTCACACCCTAAAGGCATCAACGACCTTCCGCAACAAAGCAATTTATAATTACAAAACCACTGGTGCTAAGTCTTAGATATGTATTAAAACTTTCATCATTGATTGAACTTAATCTGCGTCTTTGCGAATGACGACAATAACCAAGCCGTTAATCCAGCTCTTGAATCCATTTACGATAATCCCGCGCGCCCTCACCTTCAGCTCCAACACGAAAAACGCTCTGAGCATTCTCTCCTCAAGAGGACTCTTTATTCTTCTTCATCACTTTTCTGCGGCGGGGGCGGTAAAATATAAGCGCCTGAAAGCCAACGATTAAGATCAATGGCTCGGCACCGTGTGGAACAAAAAGGATAGGCGTTTTGTTGTGACATTTGACCACAAATAGGACAAGGATGCGGAGGACGAGTCTCTTTTTGCAAATTTAGCTCTTTTTTTTCTTGGCGCACCTTTGTCATCTGCTCCTTCATTAACTTTTCTTCTGTTCCTTTTTTTCATTTTTGCTTTTTTCTTTTTGTTGCTTTTCACCTTGCATTGATCTTGCCTTAAAGTTTTTCTAATGCGTTTCTTCAACCCAATGAGTGAAAAGTGGATAGTGATAAGCGGTCAAGAGATCGACTGTTTCAGCCAAAGGCAATCCCACAACATTAGAATAAGAACCCGTGATATAGACAACAAAAGCACCGGCTTTTCCCTGAATAGCGTAGCCACCAGCTTTCCCTTGCCATTCACCAGAAGCAAGGTAAGCCTTCATCATGGAAGAAGTTAAGCGTCTAAAACGGACACGACTTTCAACCAATTTTACGGTTATTTTTCCACGTTCATTGAGCGCACAAACGGCGCCATAGACCTTGTGCGAACGCCCAGAAAGGTATCGCAAACATTCATAAGCCTCGTCTTCACCCTCTGGTTTGGGGAGAATGGTGCGCCCCACAGCCACCACCGTATCAGCAGCCAAGATAATCATTTTCTGTTGAGGTAATTTTTCTTGACCATTCTGCAACTCTTCTTGACCATTCTGATCGTACCAGCGCAAAATTTCTTGGGCTTTCAGCGCTTTTTCTTTTGCCAAACGTTTGGCAAGATTTGCAGGATGTTCTTTTAATTTTGGCGTTTCATCAATATCGCTTGCACAAACCTGCTGAGGATCAATCCCTATTTGTGCTAAGAGCGCTAAACGTCTTGGCGAAGCAGAAGCAAGCACCAAATGAATTCCTTCTGTAAGAGCATCTGCCAAACGTTTTTTCCCCCACTCTCTTATATTTTTCATTTCCACCCCTTCACAATCGACTTCCCTCTCGCCCCTTTTACGCGCCCCCTTTTTAAGCGCCATTAATCTCCTTATCTTTTTTCCGCATTGATTTTACAGTTTTTCAATGCCATTCAAACACTCCCCTTTTTTCACTCATGAAAAGCAAGCTTAAAAACTGTTAAAAAATAATAGAAATAATATGATGGCTTTTACAAAAAAGCGCAAGCCACCCCTTAGGCTACTTATAGCGATATGTAATGCGCCCTTTTGTCAAATCATAAGGTGTCATTTCCACCATGATTTTATCACCTGCCAACACGCGAATACGATTTTTCCGCATTCTACCAGCAGTATGCGCAATAATTTCATGATCATTTTCCAGTTTCACACGAAACATTGCATTCGGTAAGAGTTCAGTAACGATACCAGAAAATTCTAAAACTTCTTCTTTTGACATAAACAAACATTTCCTTTACAGTGCACATATTTTATTAAGCTGTGCGTTATTTCCAGCGTTCATATCCTATTTTCTTAAGTTTGTGAATAAAAATTCAACAAAAAGAGAAAGGTTTTTCAAGTTTACTCTCTCATGCGCTCAAAAAACATCACCACACATATCACCACACACATTGAGGCTCAAAACTTTCTCTCCACCAATTTTTCCCACCCATTTCCTCCAATTTTTAGGATGATCTTGATTTCAGAGTGACGAGAAATTGCGCTAAAATTTCTCCCCCTCAAGCGTTTTCCCAATGCCTCTGACTATCTCCACGACTTACAAACAATCCTCATCCCTCCAACTTTTCCTCACCTTCCGCCTTCCACACCCTAAACATGCGCCATTGGGATAAATGCAAACACCTCTCCCCATCCAGAAGCCCCCTCCTTTTTTCAAAAACATCCTTCACAAATCCATCCACGACATGCTCCACAGCCCTCTCCACTCTCTATGCATTTCCCCGCACAGCCTGACCCATTTTTCCTCTCTCCACACATTTCATCTAAGCTATCCTCTATTTATGTTGCTCTCCCAGCTTGAAAACACGATCCCTATACATTCCGTCTCATTAACCACAACGCCCCCTAACGACATAAAGCCTTTTCCTTTTTTTTGCACATTTCCGTTTTTACGCTTTTATACATTCACAGAAAGCAGCCAAATGAAACTTCCACATCACCACCCCCGCGCTGCTCTGAAAACAATGCTCTACAACCCAGCTTCTTACCCAACACCCCCCTATAAACTTCAAATCACCCCCCCTCAAACGAGACTGTTTCATCAGACCAGACAAAGAAATCCAGCCTAAAATATTCATCACATTCTAAAAAACACCTTGATAAATTGATATGCCTGATATCACCCCCCCAATAACGCCGTTTTATGACATATTGATTTCTCTTGCCAATCTCCTGAAATTGCCTTATGAATGAATACTGTAACTTTGGTCGTATACGCAACGATCAATAGGGGATCAAAAACCCGAAACCTAAACATAAATTTATCCCACTTTTGTGGGTTTCCCGGGTTTCCGGGAGTTTTTGCTATGTCCAGGTGCGATGAGTACTAAAAGCAAAAAGCTGATTTAGGTTCAGTATTTTTGACTCCCGGAATACCAATGCGAGGGCGCTCGCAACCGGAGGGGACTTGAAGTGCCAACTAAAAATCCAAATTTTATTGATATTTCTATAGGCAAAAGAATTCGTCAAAGAAGAATTGCCATGGGACTTTCCCAAAAAGAATTAGGAAGCTATTTAGGCGTCAGTTTCCAACAAATCCAAAAATACGAAAAAGGCTTAAATCGTGTAAGCGCAGGGTGTTTACTCGAAATCACCCAAAAACTGGATGTTCCCATAAGCTTTTTTTATGCAGATATTGCCACAAAAGAAAATCTTTCGACACATGCCGCACACTATGATCAAGAAACATACAGCGAAAAAGAACACACCCTTTTGAAAAACTTTAGAGAGCTCAAAGCGAAAAAACAAAAAGCAATTTTGTGGCTGATTTCTGATTAAGCAAAAGAGTAACAATTGACATTATTTGCCAATATCCAACTCCCCCTATAAACTTCAGATCACCCACCCCTCAAACGAGACTGTTTCATCAGGCCAGGCAAAGAAATCCATCCTAAAATATTCATCACACTCTAAAAAACACCTTGATAAATTGATATGCCCGATATCACCGCCCCTCCAAATAACGCCGTTTTATGACATATTGATTTCTCTTGCCAATCTTCTGAAATTACTTTATCACTTAAAAGATATTTTGATCGTCCACGCAACGATCAAGAGGGAAAACAAGCCCTAAACCCTAGCGTACAATTGAACCCACTTTCGTGGGGGGCCCGGGATTCCGGGAGTTTTTGCTATGTCCAAGTGCTTACCAGCACTAAAAGCAAAAAAACTGACTAGGGTTCAGTACTTGTGACTCCCGGAATACCAATGCGAGGGCGCTCGCAACCGGAGGGGGCTTTAAGTGCCAACTAAAAATCCATATTTTATCGACATTTCTATAGGAAAAAAACGCGATTTATATCTATAGGAAAAAAACGCGATTTATAATCCATATTTCGCACTTTTTTAAAAAGTACCCAATCTTGTAGTCTTTGAGATTATTTTGATTTTTCTTGCCAATTTTCTGAAATTGCCTTATAAATGAATACTGTAATTTTGGTCGTATACGCAACGACCAATAGGGAACTAAAAGCCCTAAATCCGAGCGTACAATTGAGCCCACTTTTGTGGGTATCCCGGAATTCCGGGAGTTTTTGCTATGTCCAGGTGCTTTAAGCACTAAAAGCAAAAAAACTGACTCGGATTCAGTACTTTTAGACTCCCGGAATACCAATGCGAGGGCGCTCGCAACCGGAGGGGGCTTTAAGTGCCAACTAAAAATCCAAATTTTATTGATATTTCTATAGGCAAAAGAATTCGTCAAAGAAGAATTGCCATGGGACTTTCCCAAAAAGAATTAGGAAGCTATTTAGGCGTCAGTTTCCAACAAATCCAAAAATACGAAAAAGGCTTAAATCGTGTAAGCGCAGGGTGTTTACTCGAAATCACCCAAAAACTGGATGTTCCCATAAGCTTTTTTTATGCAGATATTGCCACAAAAGAAAATCTTTCGACACATGCCGCACACTATGATCAAGAAACATACAGCGAAAAAGAACACACCCTTTTGAAAAACTTTAGAGAGCTCAAAGCGAAAAAACAAAAAGCAATTTTGTGGCTGATTTCTGATTAAGCAAAAGAGTAACAATTAACATTATTCCATTCATATACCCCCTTAAGTCAAATTCAAACCAGCACACCACACCTCTCAAAGAGCAGTGTTTTACGGCATAATAGAATAGAAAGATTTTGATTTCTCTTGCCAATTTTCTGAAATTGCCTTATGAATGAATACTGTAAGTTTGGTCGTATACGCAACGACCAATAGGGAACTGAAAACCCGAAGACTTGACACATGAATTTATCCCGCTTTGCGGGTATCCCGGAATTCCGGGAGATTTTGCTATGTCCAGGTGCGCTCTAGCACTAAAAGCAAAAGGCTGAGTCAAGTCAGTGTTTTCAGACTCCCGGAATACCAATGCGAGGGCGCTCGCAACCGGAGGGGGCTTTAAGTGCCAACTAAAAATCCAAATTTTATCGACATTTTGATAGGCAAAAGAATCCGCCATAGACGCATTTCAATGGGACTTTCCCAAAAAGAATTAGGAAGCTATTTAGGCGTCAGTTTCCAACAAATCCAAAAATATGAAAAAGGCTTAAATCGTGTAAGCGCAGGGTGTTTACTCGAAATCGCCCAAAAACTGGATGTTCCCATAAGCTTTTTTTATGCAGATATTGCCACAAAAGAAAATCTTTCAACACATGCCGCACACTATGATCAAGAAACATACAGCGAAAAAGAACACACCCTTTTGAAAAACTTTAGAGAACTCAAAGCGAAAAAACAAAAAGCAATCTTATGGCTGATTTCTGATTAAGCAAAAGAGTAACAATTGACATTATTTGCCAATATCCAACTCCCCCTATAAACTTCAGATCACCCACCCCTCAAAAGATGATGTTTCATCAAACGCGACAGATACGTCCTATTCTAAAATATTCTTGCCCCTTCACCACCCTAAAGTAAGATCACTGAAAGCACCCGTTCACTCCCTCTTCAAAAAGCAACTTTCCCCCTCTCTTCCCTCACACCCTCTCTTCTCTCTCATCAACGCACCCGCCTCTTCATCCAAACTTCCCCTCCCTTCACAGACTCTTCATCCCCAAACCCCAATCTTCTCTCTACATTCCATGCCATGATAAAATCACACACCACACATAAAATCGCAGCTTACTTTTTTGCACATTTCCGTTTTTACGCTTTTACGTCATTACAGAAAGCAGAAAATCTGTAAAAAATGCATTACACAATAACGTTTTCACCAACTGTCATTAAAATCTCGCCTCCCTTTTCATTTAAATCCCTCTATTTTCACTTAAATCATAGATATAAACCGCCCTATTATTTGCATTGACCAGCATAAATTTTTTCGACAACTTCTAGCTATCAAAAGGATTTATAGGAAGCATTTTACGACTTTTAAAAAATTTTTTATTTACATCCAGTGCTTTCTTGTAACGTACGAGAGTACATTTAATTGATTGACTATAAGAAAATTTGAAATGAGAGAACCTTTTCGTTTTTCTCATTCAATATTCGCAACGATAACTTATCCTTATAAATCACCGTATTTTTTCGTAAGACAAAACGCACAAAACACAATATACTTGCGTTGCATATTCACACGCTTGTTTTAAAGACAGATCTCTCAACGCTCATCACACCCATTTCGCCAACGCTATCCATGATAGGAATGGCAAAATCCCCCCCCCATGAAATGTATAAAATCCATTCAGCCCCCCCTATCTTTACGCTTATGGAGGAACACACTGGCAGCATCACAAAAACTCTGCCAGCTCCCAATGTTGCGGACAGCCTTCAGTTCAAGAGCCAATTCATTAAAGGCATGCCTTTCTTGTAAAGTTTTTACCCACATGGCCCATCCGCTCATGATGTGCAAGCAAGTAATTTTAATTGATTCAATATGAGAGAACGGGTGATGAGAAAATCTTATTATTTTTCAGCGTTGTGCTTCACGTTGGAAATGATAATTTATCATTATAAATCAACACCTTAATAAAAAAGAGAGTCATCCAGACGCTTTATTTTTTCTAAAAAAGGCTTCACACTGAAAAGAAAAGATCTAAAAATTAGATAAAAAAAAAGGTTTGCCTCTAATAAACAAACCTCTGCAGAAAATTATTCAGATAATTTTCAAAATTTTAAATTAATCCCTCTAAAAGCAGCAAAGATACTTCAGAAGCATCAAAATGAATACAATAACTTATTTAACGCAATGTTAAGAAAAATCAAGAATAAAAATTTTTTATCGTTAATGCACCTTTAAAAAACGAAGCTTTTTAACCCACGCAGCTCAACAATCTGGGATTGTTCTAAAAACACCTGCAACCAATCCTTTTATCTCCCTCAAAAGACAGTATAAAAGGTTCACAGAGCAAGTCTTCGCTTAAAAAAACATCAATCGCAAGCGCTCATAAAAGCCAGTGTTGGCATAAAAGATCAGATTATCGAATAATCTTGCTAAAATGTCTTCCCAATCAATAAAAAAGAAGCGGATTTTTTAACATTTCCGCCTCTTTAACAATAAAATCACGATGAGGGATTATTAAAAATTCAAGACTGTGAAGGGAACCAATTTGATAACAATTCATACCTTACAGGATCATCAGCACATTGTCCACCACCACATTCCAGTATGGTAGAAATCAAATTTGCCGCAATCAAAAACACAAATAAAAAACTTGCCGTTTTACTCAAAAATGGAAAAGGAGAAAATTCTTTGAACTTATGTGCCAATTCGCCTAAAATCATGACAAATGAGACAGCAAAGATACAAAGGACAGAAATAATGAAAGCCCAAGTATAAAAATGCAATCCAAAGAACGTTGAACCATATCCCAAATCATCAGGTGTTATATGCAAAAACACTTGCCGTGCTGCAACGGCACTCGTTACCATACAACCGAGAATAACCATACCATAATGGGTATTTTTCACCTTATGGTGAATATTGAGCAAGAACCCACAACCTGCCAGCATCAATCCAACGCGCTGTAGCAAACAAAGGGGACAAGGTAACTCAAACTTTACCAATTGATAATAAAAAGCCACCACCAAGACAATAGATAACCCAATGAGTCCTAGCGTATTCATAAAGATGACGAAATGAGGGTTTTTTTGTTCAACTTGTTCCATGGCTATTCTCTCAAAAAGATAAATTTAAAGTAGAAGTTGCGTGATGATTGAAAGTGAGAAGAATGACAACGAATAAAATTGCCCACAAAGCATAACTTATATTTTTTTTGCCATACATAGTCGTTATTGCAGTACCTAAAGCGATTAAAAATGGAAAAAACATAGCTTTAAATCTCCTTTACATCCGGTGTTTAACTTTTAATTTATTTCAGCTTCCACCATTATTACAAAATTGGGCAAAAAAGAGACCATGGATTTATTATTCACAATTCGTCATTCACTTTATCTTGTCATTATATTTAAGTGAAAAAAAAACGCAGAACCATATAATCGCTAAGAAACACATCTTAACAAAAGCACAAAAGCGTTGATTATTCGCTTCCCTTTATATCAGCTATTATTAAAAATATATCAACGATTACAAAGAGCATATTCCCCCACTCAATTAATAGAATCACTTGAACAGCAAAATAAATAGCCTTTGAAATTAAGAGAGCGACATCTCTTTTTTCTCAAAAGAATATCCTCACTTTGCAACGCATTTTCGCCATAAAAATCTCTTTTTCTCATAAGCAATTTTTCAAATTGCAGCAGATTTTATAATATATGGTGACCATGTTTATTTTAGCAAATAAAAATGAGACATTTTTTAAAACTTACAATCAATGGCTTTCCCCCGATGTATTTTTTCCTCTTACCTTAAATAAACGACAATCCCGAAGCTCAACAGCCTCATAGGTCCCACACCACCCCTTAACACCCCCCTCAAAATTCATCCCTCCCCCTCAAAAGAAGTGCTTCATAACCTTCAATACTTTAATTTTTCAACTCTCGAGATCCCCCTTTAAATTTTTAGCTTTCCATCTTATTTGAAAAATAACTGTTTCTCTGTCATCAATTGGCTTTGCAAAGAGAATATAAAACTTTTAAAAAAATAATGATAAAGAATCGCATTGAACCTTTGAAAAGGATGGTGAATGATGAAAAAATCATGTGATGTCGCGATTTTAATGGGGAGCCAATCGGATTGGCAAACGATGTGCCATAGTGCAGATATTTTGACGAATCTTGGTATTTCTCATAGTTCGCATATTGTCTCAGCACACCGAACTCCTGAACGCCTTTATCAATTTGCAAAAGAAGCAAAAGACGCAGGGTTTAAAGTTTTAATTGCCGGTGCAGGGGGTGCAGCGCATCTTCCTGGTATGCTAGCAGCCCTTACGCCTCTTCCTGTTTTTGGCGTTCCAGTGCATTCTCATTCTCTTTCTGGTCAAGATTCTTTGCTTTCAATTGTGCAAATGCCAGCAGGGATACCCGTTGGCACATTAGCAATTGGCAAAGCAGGCGCAATTAATGCAGCACTTTTAGCCGCAGCCGTTATGGCCATTTATGATCATGATCTCGCCCAGCGATTACAAGATTGGCGTCAACAACAAACAGCCAATGTCGCCAAAACGCCTGTAACGGAGGTTTAAAATGGCACCGTTTTCCAACACCACCCTCTCATCCAACACGCCCCTCTCGTCCAACGCCCCCTCACCTAACATATTACCTCCAGGCAGCGTCATTGGTTTAATCGGGGGCGGACAATTAGCACGGATGCTCGCCATAGCGGCCGCAGAATTAGGGTTTCGAACAGTTATTTTTTGCCCTGAGGCCGATTGCCCAGCCGCTCAAACAGCAAACAGCCATATTGTTGCCTCCTATGACGATACATCAGCTTTAGATCATTTTATTTCTCAGTGTGATGTTGTCAGCTATGAATTTGAAAATCTTTCGCTTCAAACGGTTCAATATGTAGAGAAGAGTAAGCCTGTTTATCCTTCTTCCAAAGCATTAGAGATCACGCAAGATCGACTTTTTGAGAAGCAATTTTTACGTGATCAAGGGATTGGAACCGCCTCATGGTATGCTGTTGACAATTCTTCTTCTCTTCTTTCCGCTCTCGATGCCTTAGGCGAACGTGGTCTTTTAAAGACGCGTCGTTTTGGTTATGATGGGAAAAACCAGATCAAACTTGACCGCCCCAATGAACAAACCCTTGACGAAGCCTTAAGGACTTTTCAGGAGCAGCCTTGTATTTTGGAAGAAATAGTTCCTTTTTTATCAGAAATTTCAGTTCTCTCGGCTCGCACAAAACAAGGGGAACATATTTTTTATGATTGCCCTGAAAACCAACATAAAAACGGAATTCTTCATAAATCCTTTGTTCCATCCCATATTCCACTTGACGTGCAAAAAGCAGCCCAAGAAATCAGCCTAACAGTAATGGATGCCCTCGATTATGTTGGTGTTCTTTGTATTGAACTTTTTGTCTTAACGGATGGTCATCTTTTAGTAAATGAACTCGCGCCGCGTGTCCATAATTCTGGTCATTGGACACAAAAAGCATGCATAACTTCACAATTTGAACAGCATATCCGTGCTATTTGCGGTCTTCCCTTAGGCAGCACATACCGTCATAGCGATTGCCAAATGACAAATCTTCTTGGGAACAATTTAAGCACGTTAAAATATTTTCTCACGCAAGAGCGCACCTCAATCCATTTATATGGCAAAAGCACTGTTCAACCCTACCGCAAAATGGGGCATGTCATCCAATTAATGGGACCAGCGAGCAAATCTTAACGCTCACATATAAAAACGCTTTTTCACCCAAGTGAAGACAGAAAAAGCACCCTCTCCCCTCACACCGATATCCAGCGGCTCAAATCGCGCACACCCCTGACCTTTTAACTTTCCCCTGACATGGGCTTCTCCCCCCTTCACACCCTCCTACAAGCCCTGCTCTTTTAAAAACATCACCTCTTCTCGCCCACAAACCGTTTCACATCTCATCCCCCCTCAAAAACAAATCTTCACTCCACACCGATTGACTATCCATGCGGCTCAACAAACGCTCCCCAACCCCTTTCAACCCTTCTTTCCCACCCAAAACTCTGTCCCCCTTTTTTTCTCAAAAACATCATCCCCTCATCCAACATCACCGCCTCATCCAACATGTTACCTCTAGGCATCATTATTCTCCCATGATAACGGCAGCCCCTTCATTTTTCTTTTAATCCCAATCTTTAGGAAATAAACTAATCTATTGCGCCCATAGATACCAATCCACGATGCGCTTTTATTGCCTCTAGCTTCTCTTCTTATGTTTATTTTTGCACAAAAGCATTTTCACAAAAGCATGAGTTTTGTTTTCTCATAAAATCGCTGAGAGGTAAAACGTATTACTCTACCCAAACAACTCTCGCAAACGCAGCCCAATATTGATCAGAAGATAGCCCCTCCAGCATAGCAACTTTCCTCTCTCTCTTTTTTCCTTAACGGATAGAGGACCTTCTTCTTTTGTTCATCCGCTCAACATCTTTCTCGAAAAAGTCTCCTCAACGTCCCCCAACGGCTTAAATTTCTTCTTTACAAATCAATTTTTCTTCTCTCACGCTCCCCCTCTTTTCAGCGCATCGATTTTCCCACCTTTTCTTTAAGCTTGTTAAGACAATAAATTATAAGGCGCATCACCACCGTATAATGCTCATGGGTTTTATGGCATATCTTTATTGCATCCCGCACAGTTCTTTATGAACTCCCTTATCGTAAGCGTACTTTGTTTACGCATACTCTCACCCACAAAAGATTCTCTGTAACTCTCTATCCTGCTCAACAATGACATTCATCAAGACCATCAGACCCGCACACTTCACGAAGTTTCAATTTTTTTCGCGCTCCAAGCTTCTTTCAAGAGCACCTAACAGCACCCTTAATTGACTAAGTATAAATGTTTATTTTATTATCCTAGTAAAGCTAAATTATACTTTTAATACTATCATTGCCTTTAAAACGCTCATTTAGCGAAAAAATACTTCATTTCTAAAAATAATGAAGCAACTTTAAATGAGGCACAGCCTGTTCCTCCCAAAAAAACGGAGAGGGGGTCCATTCAGACACATGCTATTCCTCTTTCTTTTAACCTTTCGTAAACCCATTGTTCTCGTAACGAAAGTCTTCGCAATAGGCTTTTTATTAATGACAGGAATTCTTTGTATAGCATGCCTTATGGGAGGAAGAGAGTCACTGCCCCTATCGATCGGGATACCAATGATCATTGTGTCAGCTCTCTTTGGCATTGGCAACATGTATATAAATTGGTATTATGACATACTTTTATTACGTCTATCGCCAGACAATGTGAACCTTTCACTCTTTCAATAAACATCATCATAGATCACCCTTGGGAAGGTCAAATTTTTTCTACAGCATGGATATTAAAAGGAATTCAAACTATCCACATTCAAGAGCCAAAGTATATTCTCACTATACTGGTTCCCTCACCGGATAATTTGAATTCCCCATCCGCTTGACAATATCCAGCAATCCACCCCACGTAGAAATACACGTAGAAATAATTGGGTTGCAAAAAATCATAAGCTATTGACTTCAAAGAGAAATTTATGCAGAATCTTTCACTCTAATAGCACAAATTTAATCCCCCATTAGAAGTTCCAAGCGCGCCACTCCGTTCCTGATCTCCACGTCAAAGATATAATTACAGGACGTGATTACAGCACTAAGCTTATCCATTCCCAAACATCCTCTCAGCCCTCACGTAAAATAAAAAGCCTCAAACAGAAGACACTTGTATTACCAATTTACGCGCTTATTTTAAAGAAACACTTGGCCAATGCACATTGCCACCACTTCACAACAGCCCCTCATCATAGAGTATAAAAGCTCTCGATAATAGCTTAAACATTTATAGTGCACCACCCCTTCTTCAAGCTTATGAAGCGTAAACGCCAGCCTCATCACACCGTTTTGCCAGTCCCCAATGTTGCAGCACTCTCTTGCACTTGAAAGCATTTATAAAAGACCGTTTTATTCCTTACTCTTCAAGTGTTTTTACCCATACACCAATCCCGCTTGTGATATGCAGGCAGCAAATGCTATGGTTAAAGATACATAGATTTGTAATGAGAAAACCATAACACTATGCGAGACTCTTAAGTTTGCTATGTCTACTATGAACAGTAGAAATTGATCCTTATCAATTCATCCCTTTTGTCTTCATCATGCAATTTATTTTCTAGGTTTTAAGAGCAAACTTTAAGAATATCCTCACACACTAACAAAAAACACATCATGGTATAAATTTTACATAAGCCTTCTACACCGCCTAAACGATGATATTTTACGGAAAAACAGGTTTCTCTTCTCACAAATGAGAAGCTTTTACTTGTTTCCACTTTTTATTCTTCTTTTTTGCGAGAATATTTTTACCTTCAAGGCAACCATTAACCCACCATAGGAAATGTATAATACACCCTTGACAAGAATAAGACTTCTTGTTAAATCTTTCTTACTTTTTTTGCAATTTTCACTTATTCGTTGTGCTAATGAAGTGGTTAATGCGTACCTTAAGAGTGCGCTTCTCTTTTTGTGATCACAGTGAAAAAGTGTGTCGTGTGATGTTATGATGCAAGTACGATATCGCAATGCAATGTTCATAGTGTGAGCAGTGTATTGGGGTTGTAATATTGTATTTTCGTGTTTTAATGTTGTATTATAGTATTGTGTTACGTAAACTGTTTAACGGTGAATATGATGAAAATTAAAAATTCGCTTAAAGCACTAAAGGAGCGCCACCGTAACAATCGTTTGGTGCGTCGTAAAGGTCGTATTTATATTCTTAATAAAACGAACCCACGTTTTAGAGCGCGTCAGGGCTAATTCTTTTAGGGTTAATGTTTTTATGCCTACTTTTTGTAGGCTTAAAAATTTTTCTTAAGGTTTTTTTGGTTATAAGTCCGTTGGTTACGAGTCCATTGTTTGATAATATTTGGTGATTTATCTTTTGGGGGCTTGTTTTTATGGATTCTTCTATTTTTCTAAAAGCTTTTCGATTTTTTCAGCTGCGTTTTTTCTGTATCTTCCAGCACATTTTTTTTCTTTTTTTTGTTGGCATTTTTTGTTTTGTTCCCTCTAGCTATGGGCAAAATCCTCCTTCGCTTCCTGAAGATCGTCCTTCTCCACAATCGCTTTTACCGTTAGATGATCTTATTCCCAATTCTCCTGCCCCTTCCTCAATGCCCTCTGATTCTGATTTGTCTGCGATTACTCTTGAAGATTTTGACAAAGAGCAGCTTTCCCATGTTGACAGAGTTAAGCAACGCAAAGAAGCCGAAATTTTACGTTTACTGAAAGAGTTGAAATATTGTGCTGATGTTTCTCAAGCGAAAAAGATCAGTCAACAACTTCAACTTTTATGGTCGCAATCGGGGAGCGATACAATTGATCTTTTAATGTCATGGGCTGAAAATGCGATCAGTAGCGACGATTATGGACTTGCGCTTGATTATATTGATAATGCTCTTGCACTTTTACCTACTTACGCTGAAGCTTGGGTAAGACGTGCTTGGATTCACATTCAACTAAACGACTTCAAGCTTGCCATGCTTGATCTCAACCATGCTCTTGAACTTGAGCCGCGCAACTATATAGCTTTTTTTGAACTTGGCGTTACCATGGAGGCAACAGAGCGTCCAAAACTTGCTCTTAAAGCTTATGAAGCAGCATTAGAGTATTACCCACAAATGCGCAGGATTCAAAAGCGCGTGCAAGCTCTGTTAGACGAACAAACACCACAAGCTCTTTGAAACCATTCAAAAACGAGACGCTTTACGACATCCTTTCAAACTTAGATAAAACGCAAGCCGGCTTCACATTCCACTCAATAAACTAAAAGCCCCCTGCTTATAACCACGCCATCACCCCCCACCACGCAATTGACAATGTCTTTTTTGAATTTTGACCTGTTTTGTATTGAAGGCAGCTTCCAAACACTTCCAATATACCCTCTACAGAATTTCTTCTCATAGCAAGCAAACACTTCACACCTGAGTCTTCTTCACACCACCTCTTTTTTTTACATCCCTCCATCATGGATAAAAAATTTGTAAATACGATCCTCAAAAAATATTTTTTGAAAAAAGCTTAAAACATCGCTAAGCACCTTTGATAAACTGTCATCGTCTTTTTTTATTTTTATGAGCTTCAACCATAGCGGAGCACATACCGTATCGGCTCTCCTCCACCCCTCAAAGTTGATAAAACAGCACTGAAATATTCCCTACAAGGAAAAAACTTCAAAGACGCAATGTCAGTTAAACAAACATCCTTGAATAAGAAACTTTTCCCCTTCAAAGCTCCTCCAAGCATTCCCGCGAAACATAAAAATCAAGCGATTGCCAATAAACCGTTCTGCGTCACTCAATCACTCACCCCCAATCATATTTTTTGCTTTTTTTGCTTTGAATAAAGCATTCTATATATAATACAGCCATTTCCAGCAGCCACCAGCAAGATTGTAAAACCATCTTGAAAAAACTTTATGAAAAATAAGAGATCGCGGTTATTTTATCTCTAGCAGAAACTCTGAAATTGTTTTATATTAAGGAGGGTGTTCTGCGCTTCTCGACAGGAAATAACGTATTCCTGAGACCTTAATGATCTCCAAGGGAGCTGTCCCTGATCAAGCCCGTGGGCTTTTTCATATGGCGCCCACCTATTTGTATAGGTTCCCGGGATCAGCTTTTTCCATCGGCTGTTGTGGATCACCCTTTTTTACATCAAAATTTTTCCAGATAAAAATTGAGAGCGACCTTTTACATAAGACTAATGACGATACTCTCTTTTCAAAAAATAAAAATTACGAGGGGCTTTATTTTATGAAACAGACAGCACTTACAAAAAAATCCCCTCTGTAAATCCGCTTCATCCCTTTGCACAGCAAGCAGCGCAAAAGCGGCTTGTCGCACCAAGATACCCCCTAAAGAGCACACACTTTTTTCATGCTTTTTTTTCATGAGCACAGCTCTTATCTTAACAGAGATTTACAAAACGCCAACAATAGATAAAATGCCAGCATCTTATAAAACAACTGGCGAGACAATGACACATAATCCCCCCTGTGAATCTGCTTCATCCCTTCGTACACAGCAGCGCAAAAGCGGTTTATCGCGTCGTGATGCTCTTTTAATAGAAGAGCGCACACTCTTTTCGCAGCGTGCTTGTTGCCACTTTATTGAATACCTTGAAAAAAAGGGGACAGATTTTTCACGCCTCATTTTGGCAGGCTATTGGCCCATTAAATCGGAAATTGACCCGCGTCCTTTACTGGATGCTGTAGCATTACGCGGCGGACGTTTAGCCTTACCAGCAGTACTTGATCCCACCACCATGGTTTTCCGTGCATTTTCGCCCAGCACGATTTTAGAGCCCATGCGCTTTGGCACCTTTGGTCCCAGTGCCGACAATGGTGTTGTTGTCCCCAATAATATTATTGTTCCACTTTCTGCGTTTGATCGTCAATGTCACCGTCTTGGCTATGGAGGAGGATATTATGACCGTGCGGTTGAAGCTCTTGAAAAACAAGGGCATCAAATGACATTATGGGGCATAGGATTTTCATGTCAGGAGGTTTCCTCTATTCCCGCAGCAGAACATGATCTACAGGTACAGGGAATTTTTACAGAAAAAGGTTTCTTAAAATGTTAAAATGTGATTAAAGTGCCTATGCGTTTTTTATTTTTAGGTGACATTGTTGGTAACACAGGCTGTAAAGCTGTTTTTGAACACCTTCCTCAACTGATTAAGAAGTGGCAGCTTGATTTTGTTGTGGTAAATGGTGAAAATGCCTCTGGTGGTTTTGGTCTCACACAAGAAACGTATCAAGATCTTTTGATAGCCGGTGTTGATGTTGTCACCACGGGCAATCATGCTTTTTCTCACAAAGAAGCATTGCAGTATGCCCATGAGAGCGATCGTTTTTTACGCCCTGCCAATTTTTCGAAAGAAATTCCCGGAAGAGGTGTTGGTATTTTTACGGCAAAAAATGGAGCCCGTGTTCTTGTCGCCAATCTGTTGGGCAGCGTTTTTATGCCGTTCAAAGTAGAAGATCCATTTGAAACAGCGGAAAATATTCTGCTTGCCTGTTCATTGATGGAGCAAGCCGATACGGTTATTTTTGACTTTCACGCAGAAACGACAAGCGAGAAACAATGTTTTGGCCATTTTCTTGATGGTCGTGTGAGTGTTATCGTTGGCACACATACGCATATTCCCACGGCTGACGCGCAGATCTTAGAAGGTGGGAGCGCCTATTTAACAGATGCAGGCATGTGTGGAGATTATAATTCATCTCTTGGAATGGATAAAGAAGAACCCTTACACCGTTTTCTTTATAAGACGAAGCAAGATCGTTTTGAACCGGCGTGTGGTCCCGCCACCCTTTGTGGTTTAGCGGTTGAGATTTCAGATCGCACAGGTTTAGCAGAAAAGGTCTCGGCGGTACGGATTGGTCCTCATTTAAAGCCTGAAGTTCCAGATTTTTGGTAGCTTCTTTTAAGCCGCCCCTTTGATGATTACTCTCCACTGTGCGCCCTTTGGATGATCGCTCTCCACTGTTTCCTTTTGAGAACTCTATTTGGCAAGACGATTTTTCAAACCTTTCCCAAATCCTAAAAACACCCCACCCCCCAATTTGCCTAATACAGCAACTTTTCTAGCACAAATAAGTCACTCTTTTTAAAAAAAATAAAGGATAAAGGATAAAATTTTTCGTGATTGTTAAAACGATGAGAAGGAGGTTTTATTTCGACATTTCTGCGGGGGGGGGGAGGGAGAAATGCTAACCCCCTTCTCTGAAAAAGGGTTTATATAATAATTTATTATTTAGCAAGAGCCTCTTTAATCTTTTTTTAATTCTAACGAAAATTTAATCTTAAAATTGCTTTCTGCTTTTTAGGTTTGAGCTCTCTAAAACTTTTCAAAAGGACTTGCTCTTCTTTGCTCGAGATCCTTTCATCATAAGGATACAAGAAGTTTTCTTTTGTTGAGAGATCAGCGTAAAAAAAGGAAATGGGAACATTGAGAATATCAGCAATTTCTTGTAAACGCCCCGCCCCTATACGATTAGAGCCTTTTTCATATTTTTGGATTTGTTGAAAAGTCACACCTAACTGGCTGCCTAATTGCTTTTGCGACATCCCCAGCATTATTCTTTTAAAGCGAATTTTTCTGCCTATCGAAATGTCGTTAAAGTGTGGATTTTTAGCTTTCACTTCAAGCTCCCCTGCCGGTTGCGAGCGCCTCTTATGCGTATTCCGGGAGTCAAAAACACTGAATCCGAGTCAGCTTTTTTGCTTTTAGTGCTAGAGCGCACCTGGACATGGCAAAAACTCCCGGAATCTCGCGATACTTATAAAGCAGGCTAATGTCTCAGCTTGAATTCTCAGGCTTTAGGTTCCACCATTCAACCACACTGTACGACGAGAACCTTGGCTCTTGTTCATAAAATAATTTCAGGAGACCAGCAATAAAAATTAAAACAGTGTTTCTTATCTCATGAGACAATCAAACACAAAATTGCTTTCTGCTTTTTAGGTTTGAGCTCTCTAAAACTTTTCAAAAGGACTTGCTCTTCTTTGCTCGAGATCCTTTCATCATAAGGATACAAGAAGTTTTCTTTTGTTGAGAGATCAGCGTAAAAAAAGGAAATGGGAACATTGAGAATATCAGCAATTTCTTGTAAACGCCCCGCCCCTATACGATTAGAGCCTTTTTCATATTTTTGGATTTGTTGAAAAGTCACACCTAACTGGCTGCCTAATTGCTTTTGCGACATCCCCAGCATTGTTCTTTTAAAGCGAATTTTTCTGCCTATCGAAATATCGTTAAAGTGTGGATTTTTAGCTTTCACTTCAAGCTCCCCTACCGGTTGCGAGCGCCCTCGCATAAGTATTCCGGGAGTCTGAAAGTACTGAGTTCGAATCAGCTTTTTTTGCTTTTAGTGCTCATCGCACCTGGACATGGCAAAAACTCCCGGAATTCCGGGATACCTACAAGAGTAGGTTCATTTTATGATCGAACTTTAGGGCTTTCAGACCCTACTGATCGCTGCGTAGACGACCAAAGTCACCCTTTAAGGTATAAAGGAATTGGAGAAGATTAGCAATAAAATTTAAAACAGTCTTTATTTGTATTTTTATCAGAGGCACCCCACCTCTCTTTTTTGATTAAATTATATACGAACGAAATGAGCGCTATTTATTGAAATAAGTATAAGATCATAATCAAGAGATGCTAGACGTATTAGCTCGTAGTAAAAGCCTTTCATAGACATCATTAGCAAACAAGCAAAGAAATATCATGATGATACCACCAATGACCATTGCTGTTTGGTGTTCATAGGGTGCAACTCTCGCTGTATATCCCCAAAAAAGAAAAAATAGGAATAAAATCAAGCCACCAGCAAAGAAGTTTAAGAAGGCAAAAACTGGTTTACGAATAAATAATAGAATAAGGAAGATTGCGTAAAGCAACTTTTTAACTATCACAGCCAATATTCTACGTATTATCTTGAACACCCCACACATTATAATTGATAAGATACTCTTTTTATGTCTTGATTTTTTTGGTGTTTGTCTTCTTAGCAGAAAGATCGTTTATGACTTTCTCCCATTTTCAAGCCACTGTACTATAAAAATGTACTATAAAAATAATTTATCTCTAATTATATCACCCCAAAATACAATAATGCTTTATTCATTTTAACTAAAAAACAAGTGCTTTATTAAGAAGAAAAGCTATTTTCATTAGCAAGAGCTGTTAAATCCTTACGTCTAAAATAGATAGAGCGTCCACAACGGATAGGGAGCTCTCCTTGCACGAGAATAATCTGTTCGTCTTTTCGCATTTCTTGTGTTATTTCATGTGGATATATTAAGGGTCTTTGTCGCAAACTTAAATGCTCTGTTCCTTCTATACCTGATGTTCCCAGAGTTATGCTTGAATCTTTCACTTCAATGGTCATTTGACCACATGCCTTAGATATATTTTCAGCAGTTTTAATATCTTTTATTGCGGCATAGCTTACAAAAGCACAATTTTTAAACCATGTCATAACGCCTAACGAACCGAAATAGCGTTCTATTTGCTCTACAGACTCGTAAAAAAGCATGAGAGATATGCCATATTTGCGTCCATGATCACGTGCTTCTTCTAAAATGTTCATATATCTTAAAAGATCAGCATTATCTAAAATAAAGAGCGCTCTTTTTGCATAATTACCATTAGCAGCTTCCATAGCTCTGAGAAAAGAGCCAACAAGGACACGCCCAACACCTGGATAAGATTTTAAAATTTTTGAGGGGATATTTAAAAAAATATCGATATCTCCTTTTGTTATATCATTAGTTTTAAAGTTATAACCACTGATAAGATCTGCATAATTAGAGAGGGAAAGCCATTGTATATCTTTTGCAACAGTAGAATAGACATCTGAGAAAGTTTGTTCAATCATGTTTGTAAACACCCCAAGAGTTTCACGAATAAATTGGGATGGCGATGAAGCCTGTAAGGAACGCAATTTTCCAATCACAGACGGTTCTGGCATTGACATGATCGTATGAAGGGTTTTTAAGTTTTTTTCCTGTAATGTGTATTCATCAGAAAAGACCACATGCGCAAGTATTCCTGTTAACAAATTATGTGCCTGTGATACAAAGAATTGGTCTGTCGAAGTTGATTTGTAGTTTTCAGAAAGAAGGAGTCTAGCAACTTCAACCACACCCGCTTCTCTTTCATAAAGGGGGAGATTTTCATCTAACAGCCAATCTAAAGGATTAAAAGTTTCTGTTGAAGAACTATGGGGGTCAAGAACGTATACTTTTCTTTTTAACTGCTCCCTTGCGTCTTTAACTATTGGAGCGATTTCAGTTGAAGGGTCAAAAACGATCAGTGGACCGGAATATTTGAGACAAGTTGGAATAACATTACTGGTTGTTTTATAACCACCAGAACCAGCAAAAAATAACATATGGGTTGAATCAAAATCCAGTTTATATGTCAACAATGGCTGGCGACCACCTTTTCCCCATGTTGTTTTGTCTTTAGGATTAAAAGGGACATCTTTAACAATATCTTTGTCGACTCTATAGCGCTCTCCTATGACGACTTCACCATCACGAGGAAAAATCTCTTCAATCTTTTTCATACTCATCCATTGAACACCACCAAAGATCGTATTTTTTGAAATTTTCAAAGGTGAAGCTTTAGGTAATGATAGTTTTATCGTGTAACCAAGGATAACAATGCCAATAATAACACCCCCTAAAACCATCCTATCAAAGAAAGGAAAAACATCCGCCCATGTCATATTATCTTGACCTACATAGGGACTAAGTCTGATATATTCATTTGCACTATAATAAGTTGCAAACAAACCAAAGATGATCATGGACGAAATAATGATATTTTTTCTGGTATGCCTTTTTTGTAATAAGATGAATGAAGAACATGAAAGTGCAATAAGGATTAAAATATCCAGTGGCTTTGATCTTACAAACCAATAAGCATCAGGCGTCGTTCCATTTTCTGTAATGTTATTGATGGTTATATTGACCAAAAAAGCTACAATGATTGAAAAGATGAGTGGCAATGCTAAAAATATAATCTGTTTTTTGTCTAATTTATTGACCATTTTCCCCCCTGCATACCAGAAAAAGCTTCTCTTCCTATTTTTTTCGAAATTTTTGAATTTTTATCAAGTTTTGAAACGTAAAGCAAACCATCTTAAGATGAAAGACTTATCTGCCTCTCTAAGACGGGCTTTTATAAAAAGCTCCCCTAAACTAATTTTTTCAAGAATTTTTCCAAAGTTTCTTTGATGCTTCACGCGCTATTTAAATTTCTTACTTAACTCTTTTACGACACTGTATACGCTTCTTAACAGAAAAAAAACCAATAACAATACGCATTAGTGTTCACTGAAAAAAAGCGCGGTTTATCATGTTGTGCCGTAAAACATTGTTGTTTAGAGCGGTGATATAAGGCATGTAAAACTTTCCATATTAAGTGTTTTTAGAGTGTGTAATAAATGGGCATGGCTTGCCCCGTAGAGCCTTTTTAAAGTGAACCACATGAGTGGTTAGGAGTAGGTCACCCCCCCCGCCAACAGAAGCCGGACTGTTTACAGAGCAGCCCTTAAGTCAGGAATATGCATCCTTTAGAGCGTAGAGCGGGAAGAAATCAAACACAAAATTGCTTTCTGCTTTTTAGGTTTGAGCTCTCTAAAACTTTTCAAAAGGATTTGCTCTTCTTTACTTCCGATCCTTTCATCACAGGTTGAGACGTCTTCTTTTGTTGAGAGATCAGCGTAAAAAAAGGAAATGGGAACATTGAGAATATCAGCAATTTCTTGTAAACGCCCCGCCCCTATACGATTGGAGCCTTTTTCATATTTTTGGATTTGTTGAAAAGTCACACCTAACTGGCTACCTAATTGCTTTTGCGACATTCCCAGCATTGTTCTTTTAAAGCGAATTTTTCTGCCTATCGAAATGTCATTAAAGTGTGGATTTTTAGCTTTCACTTCAAGCTCCCCTGCCGGTTGCGAGCGCCCTCGCATTGGTATTCCGGGAGTTGAAAGAGCTGAAACTTGACTCAGCCTTTTGCTTTTAGTGCTAAAGAGCACCTGGACATAACAAAAGCTCCCGGAAATCCGGGATATCCATAAAGCTGGATAAATACGTGTCTCAAGTTTCGGGTCTTTCATTCCCTGTTGGCCGTTGCGTAGACGACCAAAACATTCTCTTACCAATAAAGCAATTTCAGGAAATTTACAATAAAATTTAAAACAGTCTTTATTTTATGAGCTCCACCCCCGCCTCTCAAATGCTTATGCCCGCTCGTAAAAACTCCAAAACCATGAGATAAAACCCACTTTTATTGAGAGGACTAATAACCCTTTATTTTTGAGATCAAGCCTCCCAAAAGCACACCTAACAACATATAGCCCCCTCCCAAAGCCATTTTTGAGAGACATCTTACAGATTTACACTGTGATGCGTTGGATTTTTGCGCCAAATCGGACTAATTTTTCCTCCAATCTCTCAAATCCACGATCAAGATGATAGACACGATTGACGATTGTTTCTCCCTTTGCTGCCAATGTAACAAGATAAGAGGGCTGCAATCACAAGAGAAACAAAAAGCGCGCAAATCCGTCGCCATGATGAGGCCCCCCTTGCAAATTCTCTGTTTTATGAGATGCGCTACCCTCTAATCCATAGCGCTTTATCGGCGCCCCATTAACAATGCCATCCTCAGCTTTTAAAGAATGAAGATACTTTTTTGTTATGATTGTCTTTTATAGGTTTTCCATATTCGTTTTTTCATCAATTAAAGAGATTACATTGCCCTTTTCATCAGTACCCGTGCCCAAGAGTTCTACTAAACTTCCGTGGATTGCGAGATTCTAAAGGATTACACTCCGGATTCTTGTCATGTACTATACACCATTCTATATAAGCAGGGTCATTCTGAAAATCTTCTGAAGCACCATAAAGAACTTTTTTTTCAAGTTGATTTACACCAGACTTTTTCCATGTACCTGCAATGGTTTGAGGCAATTGAGCTTGATAACATCCAATCATAATCAATAAAGCACTCAATAATTTAAAAGTCTGCTTCATTTCATTTTCCTTGAATAATTATAAACACTATAAAATACATAGATTATTTTATTATCATATTTTTATATTAAAAAACAATAAATATTGTGAACGTTTACTATCATTTTGAATTATTTTCTTTGGCAATGATAATACAAATAACACAAATACAAAAGAAACAAAAAGCGCGCAAATCCGTCGCCATGATGAGGCCCCCCTTGCAAATTCTCTGTTCCATGAGATGCGTTGCCCTCTCGCCCATCAAGCTTTCTAGACGCCCTCAAACGATTGAGTTCTTGAACATGCATAAAACGATTTTCGAAAATCGTCTCTGTAATATGCGCGGTTCCCTCAACCCCGTGTTATGAGCGCCATAAACGACATTTAGACAATGATACAAATCTTTTTTTGTTTTATGAGCTCCACCCGCCTCTCAAACACTTATGCCCGCTCGTAAAAACTCCAAAACCATGAGATAAACCCCACGTTTATTGAGAGGATTAACAAACCTTGTTTTCTGAGATTAAGCCCCCCGAAGAGAGAGATTAAAGAATACCCTCAAAGGGAATTACACTGTGATACGTTGGATTTTTGCGCCACAACGGACTAATTTTTCCTCTAATCTCTCAAATCCACGATCAAGATGATAGACACGATTGACGATTGTTTCTCCCTTTGCTGCCAATGCTGCAATCACAAGAGAAACAGAAGCGCGCAAATCCGTCGCCATGACAGGAGCCCCTTGCAAATTCTCTGTTCCATAGACAGTTGCTGTCTGCCCATCAAGCTTTATCGAGGCCCCTAAACGATTGAGTTCTTGAACATGCATAAAACGATTTTCGAAAATCGTCTCTGTAATATGCGAGATTCCTTCAGCCCGTGTCATGAGCGCCATGAATTGCGCTTGGAGATCGGTTGGAAAAGCAGGATAAGGTCCTGTTTTAATATCAACAGGCATAATTTTTGTGTTCTTTGGATTTCGCTTAACATGAATTCCTTGAGGTTCTATTTGAATCTCGAGTCCTGTTTTTTGAAGCACCTTAAGCACTTTTGTAAGATGATTAGGATTTGCATTTTTAAGAAAGACATCGCCTCCTGTCATAGCAACAGCCATTGCATATGTCCCCGCTTCGATTCGATCAGCAATGACGCGTATTTTTGTTCCTTTAAGTTTTTTAACCCCTTCAATTGTAAGCGTTGTTGTTCCTTCACCAGTTATTTGAGCCCCCATAGCATTCAGGGTTCGAATAAGGTTTGCCACTTCTGGTTCACAAGCCGCATTCTCAAGAAAGGTTGTTCCCTCTGCCAATGTCGCCGCCATAAGCATTACATGTGTTCCACCAACTGTGACTTTAGGGAAACGATAGTGAGCACCTTTTAACCCCCTTGGTGCTTTTGCATGAACATATCCATTTTCGATCGTAATCTGTGCGCCTAAAGTTTTGAGTCCCTCAAGGATAAAATCGACAGGTCTTGTTCCGATAGCACATCCTCCAGGAAGCGACACATAAGCCTCTAAGCATCGTGCAAGGAGAGGTCCGATAACCCAAAAGCTTGCGCGCATTTTTTTCACCAGTTCGTACGGCGCACGTGTTGTCGCTATTTTTTGCGCAGTAAAATGAATTGTTCTTGAATTCACACACTCATCGTTAAACTCTTGTCCATCAACAGCATACCCAACACCATGATTATTGAGAATACGAATAAGCAGTTCGACATCGGCCAGATGAGGGATATTTTCTAAAGTGAGCGTTTCTTCTGTCAAAAGCGCCGCAATCATAAGAGGCAATGCAGCGTTTTTTGCCCCTGATATAGGAATGGTTCCTTTAAGCTTTTTCCCCCCAACAATTTGAATAGAATCCATAGTGTTTTCCCTCTTTTCCTTTGTGCCTGCCCTTCCAAAGGTTTTTCCCCCTTCGGGAAGTTATGCTTTATTAATCGTTTTAGAACGCATTCTAAATATGAGAACAAATTATTGAGAAGTTTAGTTGCAAAGCTTCACTAAAAAACATTTTTTTGCATTTTAGAGCTCTGTTTGCGCTCTTTGTCGGCTTTGCTCTTTTCGACGTTTCAGGTTTTGACGCAATTGTTGCGCCAATCTTTCTTGACGCCGTTTTGCTTTTTCATTTTGATGATTCATTTCATTTTGTTTTTGTTTTTGATGCATTTGTGTCATTGCGCAACCTTTTAAACAGTGTTGAGCTTCTATCCAAGCAACTCATAACCTTAAATATTTAAGCATATAAGAAACATATGTCATGACATAAGATACGTTTTCTTGCAAGAATATACAAATGTTCTCTTGCCTATTTTCTGACAATATGGCACAAGACAGCGCAAAGATTGAAAAGGGGCTGCGGTAGCTCAGTGGTAGAGCACTCCCTTGGTAAGGGAGAGGTCGAGAGTTCAATCCTCTCTCGCAGCACCATTTTATTCTTCTTTTGTTTATTCTTCTCCTACCCCTCTCCTCTTTTCTATAAGCATCAATCACCTCCATTGATCCTCCATCAACGAAAGTATCATGCGCAGCATTCTCTCCCCAGTGAGAAAGGCTCTTGCCTTATTTATTAGTGCCTCCCTAACACTCAACATCTAACACTCAACATAAAAGCAGCTAAAACCCACGGCCCCATACGTCTCCTGTCTCACTTCCCCAACACGCCTCCCACAGTTCCTCATGCATAGGCTCTTCATACCTCTCTTTCCCTATACCGACTAAAACAGATAGCCCCCAAAAAACAAAAGCATAACGCGCACCATTGTCACCGCCATAAAAAAGCACTTGGCCCTTTCATGAGTAAAATAATACCTCCCCCCCTTAACACTCAACACAAAAGCTCCCAGCCCCCCCCTTCTGTCCCAATACGTCTAAACAAACTTTAACGGTCTTAATTCCCCCTTCAAACATCTCCTTCCATTTCCCAACAAGTTTTCACATTCACTCCAAATCCCCTGCGCTTCCTGTGCCCCCTACTTGCCGCTCTCCTCAAACACCCCACTTGCTTTTCCCCCTCTGCTCTTTCCTTTTTATAAAACTTTTCCCCTGCTCAATGCTGTACAGATCCCTTTCTTGCCCGCCTCATTCTTGTTTTGCTCACCAGCAGACGCTTTGCATTCGCTCCCCGCTCTCTGTTTTTCCTTTCCTTCAAAGCAATTTCTGTCCTTATACTAAAACCTGTCTCAACACACTTAATTTGCTGTACCATCTTCTCCAAAGCCTCATTAAAACGGCTAATTTCATTTTCAAGCTTGCAAATATACGCTTCATCACGATAAGCACGTTTAATCAAAGGTGGCATATCAGGCCAATAGAGCATTAAATCCACCCATTCGCGTTGAGAAATCCATAACCCTCCTTGACATTGTGCTTTATGTTCTGCTGGAAAAGTCTTTTGCATAAAATGAGGGATCAAAATTTCAGGTTTTTTTGTTTTTATTTCTAATAAGCCATTTTCTCCCACAAAAGCATCGGGAGAAAATCCTTGTCCGCGATCATCTGCCAAAACAAAGCCAATACATTCAGGTTCTGTATGCGTAAGTTTTGCATAGAGTTGTCGTGCGATTGGTTCTAATTCTGTCCCACGTCGCTGAGAAACCGTTGTTCCTTCCTCAACGGTTTTTCCTGTAATTCTTTCTCCCGCCAATTTCATCATCACACTATGATATCGTGAAGTTTTTTGCCCCTGTTTTTTTTGTGCCATAACCATCTCAAACAAAGAAGCCGTAATCAAACCATTGCGTACTTTCTGCCATTCTTCCGTTCCCTGAATACAATCGATAATGATTGGCATAGTATTTCTCCCCTTCATCTTTAAAGTGTTTTTTGCAATATATCCTCTTTGAAACATTCACATTGTTTAAGCCTGTATCCCTCACACGGACTAAAGGCGACAGCATCCTTCAATGCATCCCTCAAGTATTGTGCCCCTAAAACAAAAAAACTGCTGCCCCCCTCAACATCCCCCCGCAAATTTCTCAATCACCCCAATGAAAAACCCAGCCGACAACTTTTCCCCCTCGCAAACCGCCCGCAATTTCTCATCCACAGACTCTTTTCTTCATATCCCCCTTTCCCATATCGGCTAAAAATTTTCCCCCAAGCTCCCCCCAAGAAGGAAAACATAACACGCATCATGGTCACCGCAATAAAAAAGCATTTGCCCTTTCATGAGTAAAATAATGCCCCCTTAACACTCAATATAAAAGCTCCCAGAACACACGTGTCCCAATACGTCTAAACAAGCTTTAACGGTCTTAATTCCCCCTTCAAACATCTCCTTCCATTTTCCAACATGCTTTACGTATCACTCCAAGCCACTGATAGTTACCTCTCCCCCCAATTTCCTCAATCCCCCCAATGAACCCAGCCGACAGCTTTTCCCCTCGCAAAGCTCCCGCAATTTCTCATCCCCCGCAATTTCTCATCCATAGGCTCTTTTCTTCATATCCCCTTTCCCATATCGGCTAAAAATTTTCCCCCAAGCTCCCCCCCCCCAAGAAGGAAAACATAACGCGCATCATGGTCACCGCAATAAAAAAAGCACTTGGGCCCATCATTGCGGCTCCCTTTTTCAATCTAGCTATTGCACGACGGAAAAATCATGGCGGCAATATTCTTCCTCCAATTTTTTTGCCATAAACTGAGCCACCTCTTGCGATATGAAAAGAATAGCGTTGTGTTTTTGTGGTTCGAGTCTGATTAAATTTCGCATATTTCCAGCATAATAAAGTGGAACCCCTTGATAAGAAGTCTTGAGATAACTTGGCATGTTTACCACCAATAATCTGTCAAGACATCACATGGGCGTAAACGATGCTGTTTTTCATAAGAGCCATAGAGATTATCTTCATAATCGCAAGCGGCTCTTTCATTTAAACAAACATGATAAGCTTCACTATTCAAAACGAAGGGCTGCAATGGCGTATTTTCTTCATTCATTTCATGATTTTCGACATAAAAGTCAGCGATTTGTTCCGTAACATCTTCAGCATGAGAAGTTGTCAGATCGAGTCGTAAAACTCTATAAACAGTTTCACATTCTTCAATCAGTTCGAGCACTTCTTCGATTTCATCGATTGGTCCTTCATAAGTATTAGGATTTTCCTCTTCGCATAAAACGATAATGATTTCATCCTCTTTAACGAATGGAATATTTTTCATGATTTCCCCCTTTAGATAGTTGATAAAGCATAGCCTTGTCTTGACAAGACTAAATATAGCGTTAGTCTTATATCCTCTATAGGAGAGATGTCAACCATTTTATCCTTCATAAAAGATATATTTTAAATCTCTGCGGGGTTCAAATGACATATGTAAATAAAAATCTATTATTCTTTGTTCCTCTCATGTCCCTTTGTTGTTCTCTATTTGTTCTTACTCGATTGCAATTATAAACACGCTGGAGAGATAAAATGAGTGATATAATATTAATAAAATACTGGAGTCGTCTTGATTCAAAAGCACAGAAGGAACTTATTTTGGAGCTTCGTCAACGGGTCGCCGCAAAAGAGTCAAAATCGCCTGTCTCTCTTGCGGAGAGAGTTTTGAAATAAGCTCTATAAATTCTTTATCTTCAGGGCTAGCCCCTTTACCGTAAAGAATATAATTCATACTGATATTAATTTCGTGACAAATTCGCGAAAGAGATTCGATTGTTGGTTCTTTTCCTTCAGAAAGAATAGAATGAAGGTATCCCGCACCTTTACCAGCAGAGAGGGAGATAGATCTTTTTGACCGCCCACTTTTTTCCAAAGCGATCCTTAATCTTTGACGCCAACCATCGATATTCATAATTTCACCATATAGCGCGTCTTTTACAAAAAACACGTCCTTTTTATAAAATTGGCTTGCATTATCCTCTAAAAAGGATAAAATTAAGGAAACAAATTTTACTTTTTAGGGGGGAAAATTTTTTATTTTTGGATCATAAAAACACTTTAACCACCCCAAAGGATATAAAAGCCACCTCCAAAAGTTGCTGCCCAAAAGCAGATATATTGAAAATGTGTGGTACTCTTTATTTTTTCCATCACCGCAATCTTAAATCGTAAGTTTGCATGCGCTTCAAGCACACCCACTCATTTATAAACGTCGCAAAGAAGCCTCTCGTCATCATCAAACAGAGCCAAACAAAACACAAGCTGAATCCCTATTTGCGCTTTTATCGTCAATAAGAATGTATAAAAAAAAGAAAGTAGACTGCAGTATGAAACACGCTAATCAACAAGAAACTCCTCATTATGAATCGTCCAGGCTTCCGTATGTTTGTTGGTATCAAAATGACTTTCTAGGAGGTGTTCGTGGGATGCGCGCACACGAGATTGGAATCTATACGATTCTTCTCAATGAAATGTATGCACGCGGTCGTCCTCTAGAAATATCGGAAGAACGTTTAGCGCGTCTTTGTGGTTGTGACAAGCGAACTTTTGTTAATGTTTTAGAAATGCTCATCCAAGAGGGTAAGATTTTAAATTTAGCCAATGGATTATGGAACAAGCGTTGCGAAAATGTTTTTCAAGAGCGTGAAAAATTGCTTGAACAAAAATCCTTTGCGGGTCGTTCTTCGGCAAAAAAGCGTAAAAAAATCAATGCTGAGATTCAACAACTGCTTAACGAGAGTACAAAAGATGCTGCACAAAGCTTAGAAGCTCAAAAGACAGAAGAAAAGAAAACACCTCACGGTGTTTTTGAAAAGAAAATTTTGTGTGATGAGATAGAACCTTGTTTTTCCTGCGAAGAAAACTTTGAACAAAGCGATCACCAGTCTCTCTCTTTAGCTCTTGATTCTGCTCTCCCTTCCCCTCCACAAGAAGAAGCGGAGCAAAAAAACGCCTCTCCCCTAAACACTCCACAAGCCGATTTTGCCCCCGCCCCTATTGCGCAAATTGTCATGGGGGAAAAAACAAAATCCGCCACCAATCTCCCACCCAGCAATCTTCCTGTATCCATCCCGCCTTCTTCCAACAAAAAAACCACCGCCTCAGTTGCCAAAGGACACCGTCTTCCTGAACATTGGCAAGCAGACATCAAGGCGGCAGTTTCAGAAGGTTTGAGTGAAAGCCAAGCCTATTGGCAAGAAAAGAAGTTTCGCGACTATTGGCAAGCCAAGAGCGGAAAAGAAGCTCTCAAAGTAGACTGGCAAGCCACATGGCGCAACTGGTTTCGCCGTGAGATCGAACGGCTAGAACAGCAAAAACAGGGAAGCTCCTCATCTTTCATCTCTGAGAACAACGACATGCTTTACCGCAGTTTGATCAACTATAGCGACAATTCTTGACATCACACGAACAACGTATTTTTCAAGCACGCGCGGGGACAAAAAATGTTTCAAAACCATAAAAATAACAACAAAAACAACAATGAAATAAGCTATTCATACAGCAAAACAAGTCAACACCACCCCTACAACTCTCATCACAAAAGTGCTCGCCCTACACACGCCTCATCTCTTGCACGCAAAGGAACACAAACGCTCTCCAGCCTCTGTGTATCCATCCCGCCTTCTTCCAACAAAAAAACCACCGCCTCAGTTGCCAAAGGACACCGTCTTCCATGCCCTTAGCAAATAGTTATCAACGCAGCAGTTTCAGAAACTTTCAGCAAAGATCATACCCTTCAAACAACGCTCGTCAGCCTTTCAGCATCCACCCCCTCTTTCTCGAGCAACACCCTTCTTCCAATTACCGCCCTTGCCAAAAAGGGTACCGTCTTCCTGAGCATTAGCAAGCAGACATCAAGGCAGCAGTTTCAGAAGGTTTGAGTGAAAGCCAAGCCCATTGGCAAGCCAAGGAGTTTCGCGACTATTGGCAAGCAAAGAGCGACAAAGAAGCTCTCAAAGTAGACTGGCAAGCCCCATAGCACCACGGATTTCACTATCAGATCGAACAGCTAGAACAGCAAAAAGAGAATTCCCCCACATCTTGAGAAAAACAACAATCATTTCACGAATGACCATGAGCACAATTTTTGAAATCAAACAAAAACTTATCTCACAAGCAGATAGAATAGTAGAAATGCTTCTTCCCCAAGGGCACAAACGAGGCAACAATTGGATTGTAGGCAACACACGTGGTGAAGCTGGTCAAAGTTTATCAATTTGCTTGAGTGGCAGTAAAGCAGGACTTTGGTATGATTTTGCAGAAGGCACTGGAGGAGATCTTTTAGACCTTTGGTGTGAAGTCAAAGGCATTAGCCTCTCTCAAGCATTAGAAGAAGCACGCGCGACTCTCAATCTGACACGCCCAAAACCCTTTATGGTCCCTCATCGTTCCTATCGCCGTCCACCGGTTCCTACAGGGCAGACCCCGCAGAATCTGGTAAAAAACTATCTCCACAAAGAACGCCACATTCCTCTAGAGATTATAAAGCGTTACCGCATAGGAGAAAATGGTGAAAAAATCATTTTCCCCTTTTATAAACCCGATGGCACCCTTGCTCTAGTTAAAGAACGGCTCGCGCAAGCAGGAGCAAAAAGCAAACCAACAGCCTCTCAATGTGAACCGATTTTGTTTGGTTGGCAAGCCCTTTGCCCCACGCAAAACACACCCTCAACCAACCCAACCTCTGCACACGCATCCCAAAATACACCCTCAACCCACCCCGCCTCTACACAGGCATCCCAAAATACCCCCTCAACCAACCCCACCTCTACACACGCATCCCAAAACACCGCCTCAGCCCACCCCGCCTCCACGCACACGGCCCAACAGGCAACCCAGCACGCGCCGTTTCCCACTTTTTCTTCAACAAACCGTACAATTGTTATCACTGAAGGAGAAATTGATGCACTTTCCTTAGCTGCCTATGGATATCCGGCGGTTTCTGTTCCCTTTGGGGGAGGAAGTGGAGGCAAACACAACTGGATTGAAAATGAATTTGATCATTTAGAATCTTTTGAAACGATTTTTTTAGCCACCGATATGGACCAGCCCGGAGAAGAAGCAGCCCTCGAGATTGCCAGCAGGCTTGGACGCCACCGTTGCTACCGTGTACGTTTACCCCTTAAAGATGCTAATGACTGTTTAACCGCAGGGATTGATAAAGCCACCATAAAAGCCGCCTTTTCCTCAGCACAAAGCTTTGCACCAGAAGGTTTACGGCGCGCCTCAGACTATAAAGATCAAGTGATTGGGCTTTTTTGGCCAGAGCCTGAAAAACATCTTGGTTATACGGTTCCCTATCCTAAACTGAAGGACAAATTGCATTTCCGCCCAGCAGAATTAACGCTTTGGAGTGGTGCCAGTGGTGCAGGAAAAAGCCAATTGTTATCAGACTGTATTCCCCATTGGATTGCGCAAAAGAGTCGCCTTTGCTTAGCATCTCTAGAAATGAAAGGAGAACAATCTTTACGGCGCTTAACCAAACAAACAGGCGGCTTAGAAAAGCCTACAAAAGAGACGATTGAACGGATTCTTCATTTTTTAGACGATGGGCTTATTCTTTATGAACATGTTGGCAAATCAAGCGTTGACACCTTGCTTGATGTCTTTGACTATTGTCGTGCGCGCTATGGCTGCGATCAATTTATCATCGACAGTCTCATGCGGCTTGGCATTGCCTCTGATGATTATGCAAGACAAGAACAAGCCGTTTATAAAATGGTTGATTGGGCTGTTTTAAACAGTGTACACATTCATCTTGTAGCCCATGCCCGCAAAGGCGGTCTGGATAAAGATATCCCCAGCACAGAAGACATTAAAGGTGCCTCAGAAATTGGCGCCAATGCCTTTAATATCATCACCATTTGGCGCAATCGATCGTTAGAAGACAAAATCTTTGCCGCCTCTCTAGCACAAGAAAAAGCAGATTTAGCCAAACGCCCTGGCGTCATTATGAATATTGCCAAACAACGTTCTGGTGATTTTGAAGGCAAAATAGGGCTTTGGTTTGATCCTCAAACCTACCGCTATCGCTGTTCTTTTGAACAAACATTCCCTCGACGTTATCTGTAATGCTCCATAAACCCCACTCTCTTTAAAAACGCCTCCGCCTTCACACGCGCACGCCTTGCTCCCACAGAAACAACAGGAAGGATAAATCCACAAATGATAAAAAACACCCAATCCTTCGAGAACCAAAGCCAGCCCAACCCCATATTCTCTGCTCCCAAACGCAAACAAAAAAAGATCGCTCCAACAACGGCGCAAAACACCAGCCCCTTCAATAGCCACAAACAACGCGTCAGCACCCCATCTTGCCGCCCCCTCATATGCAAAATCAAGAACCACTCCAACACTACAGCAAACACGATCCCTATCAAGGACAGGAGTCCCCACGGTATATCCATACTCTCCATCCCCTAAAAGAGCCAAAAAAAAGACGACTCCTAAAATACAGTAAAACAGCACTTCCTTCAAAAAGAGGGAAATACCACAAATACAATAAAACGCCGCCCGCCACCACGGAATATCGAAGCGCTTGGAAACTTTATAAGTACCAATAACGACAACAATAAAAAGGTAGGAAAACACCAACAACAGCAAAAAAAACAAATCGTTCGACATCACATACCCCTCACAGCAAGCACATTAAAGGTCACACCCATGGAGAAAAAAAACACCACCTACCTCAAGAACCAAGCCCCTAGAACACGCGCACGCCTTACACCCTGATAAATCAAAGGAGAAAGAAATCCAACAATAAAGAGAAACACCCTCTCATTCGAGAACCAAAGCCAGCTCAACCCTAGATTCTCTGCTCCCTCGCGGGTAAAAAAAGGATTAGTGCCAAAATGCAGCAAAACAGCACAAAATTCAAAGCACGCAACAACCTCTGTAACACCGTATCACTTTGCTCGCGTATAAAGAACCCCAAGAGCACTTTCAACAATACAGTCAAAAGCAATCCCTTTAAGAATACCGCCCTTATGCTATCCATATCCCTGACGCCCACAGCAGCAAACCACAGGATAAAGCCCATCATGCAACAAAACATGACCGCCTTCAAGAACACTTGCCCCGCCACAGGCATACTCTTGACGCCCAGATGCACCAAACCAAGGACAGTTGCAAAAATGCAAGAAAACACCGCCCCCTTCAACAACAGCTCCCCACCAACAGCGCGACTGCCCACGCCCACATAAACAAAACCAAGGTAGGTGGCAACAATGCCATAAAGCACCACCCACCTCCAAAACATCCACCCTGTAACAGAGCGACGCTTTGCTCCCTCATAAATAAAAATCAAGGCCAGAGCAAAAAAGCAGAAAAAAACCAACAACAGCCAAAACATCACATCGTTCGACATCAAATACCCCTCACAGTAATAACATCAAAGATCACGCCCGTAGGGAAGAGAAACGCTCATTCTTTTTAAGCCCCCCAACAGTACACGCACACACCGTACCCCCTCCAGAGCAAAAAAAGGAACAAGTCCAATAGTGCCCGCAAACACCCCATTGTTCGAGATCACAAACCAGCGAACCCCCATATGCTTGGCCCCATTATGCGCCAATCCAACAACAGCTCCAACAACGCAGGAAAACACCGCTAACTTCAAAAAAGATACCCCACGCGATATCCCCTTACCCCGCACCTTCATAAGTAAAAATCAGAGACCATGCCAAAAATGCAGCAAAAGATCAATCCTTTACAAAGAATGAAAGCCTAAACCCAAGACGCTTTGCCCCTAGACAAATAAGACCAAGGACAAGACCAAAGACAACGCCAAAAAGAATGTAAAAAACCCACTTGTTTGAGAACCACACCCAAGTCAAACCAAAATGCTCAGCTTTCGCATAAACAAACTTAGAGGTCACGCCAACAAAGAATGCAAGCACCCCACCCTTAAAAAAGTCCTTCCTTGTAAACCCAAAAAACCTTATTCCCACATAAATAGAAATAAAGGCGAGAGCCAAAGGGCAGAAAAATACCAACCACTGCAAAAACATCAAATCGTTCGACATCAAATACCCCTCACAGTAATAACATCAAAGATCACGCCCGTGGGGAAGAGAAACGCTCATTCTTTTTAAGCCCCCCAACAGTACACGCATACACCGTACCCCCTCCAGAGCAAAAAAAGGAACAAGTCCAATAGTGCCCGCAAACACCCCATTGTTCGAGATCACAAACCAGCGAACCCCCATATGCTTGGCGCCATTATACGCCAATCCAACAACAGCTCCAACAACGCAGGAAAACACCGCTAACTTCAAAAAAGACACCCCACGCGATATCCATTTACCCCGCACCCTCATAAGCAAAACCAAGGACAGCCCCAGCAATGCAACAAACACCGCTCCGATCACTAAAAATTCCCACGATATATCAAAACGCTTCGCTCCCTTATAAGCAAAGCCAAGAACCACTACAGCAATGGTGCAAAACACCACAGCCTTGAAAAACACGCCCCACGATACAGTTCTACTGTTTGCTCCCACAACAATAAAACAAAAGGTCGCTCCAGCAATGCAAGAAAGTTCCACCCCCTGCCAAAACACCTCCCACGTAATAACCGGTCGCCCCGCATCCTCATAAGCAAAACCAAGGACCAAGCCAATAACGCAGAAAAACGCCAGCCCCTTCAAAAACATGTCCCGCGCAACCACCATATGCCCCGCTCCTTTATTAAGTAAAAATCAGAGACCATGCCAAAAATGCAGCAAAAGATCAATCCTTTTCAAAGAATGAAAGCCTAAACCCAAGACGCTTTGCCTCTAGATAAATAAGCCCAAGGACAAGACCAAAGACAACGCCAAAAAGAATGTGAAAGACCCACTTGTTTGAGAACCACACCCAAGTCAAACCAAAATGCTCAGCTTGCGCATAAACAAACTTAGAGACAGTGATAATAATGAAGCTCAACGCCATTTTTTTTAAAAAGCCTTCCTTGTAACCCCGAAAGACCTCATTGCCGCATAAACAGACACAAAGACAAGAGCAACAAAGCAGAAAACCTCCAACCATGGCAAAAAAAACAAATCATGCGGCATCAATATCCCCCACAGCAGTAAAATTAAAGGTCACGCTCATCATGCAGAAAAACGCCAGCCCCTTCAAAAACATGTCCCGCGCAACCACCATACGCCCCGCTCCTTCATAAGTAAAAATCAGAGACCATGCCAAAAATGCAGCAAAAGATCAATCCTTTTCAAAGAATGAAAGCCTAAACCCAAGACGCTTTGCCCCACGATAAATAAGCCCAAGGACAAGACCAAAGACAACGCCAAAAAGAATGTTAAACACCCACCTGTTTGAGAACCACACCCAAGTCAAACCAAAAAGCTCAGCTTGCGCATAAATAAAATCAATGACAGCAGCAAAAATGAAGCTCAACAACAACATCTTGAAGAACAAACCCTGATTTACACCACGCCGCTGCATTACTTCATAACCCAACATAAGGAAAATGCCGGGAGTGCCATAAAATACCACAGCCCGTAAAAATACTCCCCACGTCATCCCCAACGCCTTCATTTCCATATAAACAGACACAAAGACAACAACCACAATGCAGAAAAATACTAGTCTTTTCAAAGACAAAGCACCGCGCAACATCATTCCACTCCCCCATCAAGCCATTCAAGGAAAATCCACCATGCAACAAAACACCCCTCTTTTCAAGAGTCAAATCCATGGGGCTCCCCCACACAAACGCAACAGTCCAAGTCACCCCCAAGAGCGCACAACCCTCACGCACACTCCAACACATGTCTTCCTCTAATCCCCCTGTTTTGCCTAGAGCAAGCAACATTTTTTAAAAACGAGAAGCAAACGATAATTTTTAAGGAGATGATATGACCCATCAAGAGAGAAAAAATACGCAAACCTGCCCGCTTGACCATCAAGATAAAGGAAGGCACATTGGTCATTTAAAGGCGCAAGAAATCCCTGTTGAAACGAGCAATCCTTATTTTCAATCCAATCATCCAGAAAACTCCAGCAATCCGCGTACCATCAATGCCATTGCCAATGCACAAAGCCATCCCATTGCACTTTTATATGCCAAAGGACATCTCAGCAAAGCCCAATATAAAGCGGCAGAACGTTTTTATTTTTACTGGCGTCAAAGTCAAGCCGATCTCCACATGAGCCTTGACTACACCCGTGAAAAGGTTTCCTGTAGCCAAGGGTACACACACCCCATTGAACGTCAAATAGAAGCATCCAATCATTTAAAAACAATCAAAGTTCAACTGGGTATTCTTGGCTATTCACTGCTTGAACGCGTTATCGGCTATGGACAAGCAATCAAAGAATTAAGTTCTTCAAAACGCAAACAAAATTCCCTTGCCGATCATTTACGAGATTGTTTAGACTTGTTAGCATTTCATTGGGGATATGCAAACCATAAACATTCTGAATAATCCCCCTCCTCGCCATTCTAAGCTACCTCCCATGTTGCTGCCCCCTCTAAAGCCCCCCACATGGGCTCAACCATCCAGAAGCTCCCCCCCAACCTCTTCCATCCCCTCACCCCCCCAAAGAATGCAGCTTCATAAAACCCTTGTGCTCAAGATACACTCCGCACCCTTAAAAACAAAAATCCTTCCCCCACACCAGTCCTGTAATCATGGGGTGCTTTTACGTTTATTCGTTTTTTATTGAAGAATACGTTTTGTCTAAGATGCTTGCATGCATCATAACAGCTTTAAATACAGTTTAATTGTTTAATTAATATCGAGTCTCAAAATAAATATTCAATTGAAAAAAGTATTCATTAATTTTTAATGCAAAATGACATAATCTTCTTTTTTGTAAAAAGTATTTTTTATATTGATATCTTTTCAATTCTCTGCTAATCATAGCATAATAGTTTTGTAAGTATGAATTTGCGGATTGAATACAGTCTTTTGAGTTCATTTTTTTAACATGTCCTACTAGCCAATGTTAAAATTCTCCTGCTTTTAGTCCTCTGATTACAACAGGGGACTTTTTTTACGACTGTACTTTTTTATAACTGTGTTGTCTTAAATCACTCTCTTATGAGCTTTGTTATATTCCTCCATAAAATCTCCCCGCAAAATGGATCATTCTTTTGTCAAATTGGCTTGCGTTCCATCCTCAAAGAACAAAGCTTTTTAACCCAATCTGATCTACAAACAGCTTGGATAGACTTCACTCTTGATTTTCCATTCAGGATTTTCAGCTAAACTCAAGGTGCGACAAAACAAGCTCTGCCCTAAAAATCCACCGCACCCTTAAAAAAACACTTCAATATATCCAAAGCGGCTGGCTCTCATATCACCAAACCGCAAATGACAGTGTTTTACGACATAACAGAATGACTTATATTTAATGCCTTTCTTTATCCTGTACCCCACCAAAAGGTTGATGTATCACGACACCATATTGATTTATAATTATAATCACCCGTTCTTCATATTAAAATAAGAGACCCGAATATCATAGGGGTTCTCTCATTTTAAATTTATTTCAGGTTGCAAGAATCAACGCCATGTCTTTTGCACATTACCAACATGAGAGACATATGAAATAAAACACTTCAAAGATAAAGAATCAAAATGCCTCTTATAAACACGCTCAAGCACTAAAGGCTGTCATCACATTAGGCACTAGAATAGTATGATAGTGCTGGCTTTCCCCTTATGAGCTTTTAAAGAAGGGCTTATCCACTTCACGAGAGATTTCCCCATTATCCCATTCACCAACATCCCCATTCACCAACATTATTGTGAGATAAGACAACATGATGTTTTTTAAATAAGGACGTAAATGTGCAACACAAATATATTCTGTTTAGAACATTCTGTTTTACGTAAGGCGCGTAAAACCCCATTAAAAAACTGGTATCCCCACGAGAAAAAATCTAAAGCGTGAGGATAAAAACATAAAGCAAGCGTGATTCCATTCAGCTATTGCTCTTTAACCGTCAAACCGCATAAAACATAGATCCGGAAAGACGGAGGGAAGCTTTATCCATAGCACTTCATATTCTTCTCAAATATGTTGATCTTCCTGCTTTAAAAGATAAACTAAAAATATATACAACATCTCTCCTAACACCCCCCTCTTTCTAGCATCCCTCAAGAATCAAACGTTATACAGCTCATTTTGTCATATTATAAAGCACTGTTATTTTAAGGCGGTGTTGAAACAGTTAAAATAATTAAAGTGTTTAGCCAACGCCATTAGCGAAGCAAAAAAACAAACTGTTGAAAAGCAGTGTAAATCTTGTGTAAACATAAAAAAAACAAGAAAAAGGCACAAAAATATCTTAATTATTATAAAAATACTCAGCGTCTTTTACGATTGTATTGACGAACAACCCTGATCACATAATCATCTTAAATGTTGAGAATAAAGAATGAATAGCCCTAACAAATACAGCAACCTATCAATAAAAATATAAAAACAAATCTTTTGGCTATCCCTGTTTTTTACGGAATATGCCTTTCCCTTTGGATACTGCTCACTCTCATGAAGCAGCATCCAAACTGTAGAGGATGCACTCCGCCTTCAAAAGAGTGCATCCTTCCCCTCAACGGATACTGCTCAACCCTGATAAAGCAGTATCCAAACTGTAGAGGATGCACTCCAGCCCTCAAAAGAGTGCATCCTTCCCCTCAACGGGATACTGCTCAACCCTGATAAAGCAGTATCCAAACTGTAGAGGATGCACTCCAGCCCTCAAAAGAGTGCATCCTTC
>NZ_JBHIMM010000002.1:163545-188234 GCF_042194115.1 Bartonella sp. MR90HLJMH | reverse complement strand
CAACCCTCATGAAGCAGCATCCAAACTGTAGAGGATGCACTCCAGCCCTCAAAAGAGTGCATCCTTCCCCTCAACGGATGCCGCCCACCCTCATGAAGCAGCATCCAAACTGTAGAGGATGCACTCCAGCCCTCAAAAGAGTGCATCCTTCCCCTCAACGGATGCCGCCCACCCTCATGAAGCAGCATCCAAACTGTAGAGGATGCACTCCAAGCCCTCAAAAGAGTGCACCATTCCCCTCAGGGGTTTTACTCAACTTTCATCGCATCTCATTCTTATGAACCCTCATTTTTATGAATCTTTGCTAAAAAGCACAAAAAAGAAGTTTGCTAGCAACTATTGTATCACCCATCTTATGGGATTCCACTTCCCTACAGAGCTTTCAAACTTTTTTACACCCTCATAAAATAGAATCTGAAAGAATTCTTTAAGGCAATTAAGGGTAAATTTTGTCAAAATATAGACAAACTTTATTCTTTTTTATGACTGTTGTATTTTTACTATAGTTATTTAAATCGAATTTATGTATGATCCATATCGATATTTATTTATAGAAATAAATATAGGAGAAAAAACTATGAATATCAGATATTTTTTCATAGCGGGGGCAATTACAAGCGGTTTAGCTCTCGCGATTCAAAAATCTGATCGTATAGTCAATAAAGAACCCTCTCCTATTGTTGCACCTTATACTATTGAAAAAACAAATTTACAGTTTGTTAAACAAGTAAGGGACACATCGGATACATTGAATATACTAAGAGTAAATAATAGAAGCGCATCAGAACAAGCATCAATAAACGATATATACGAAAAAGGAAAAAGTTTATTGAATGCAATAGCTGGTTTTTTAGGATCAATTATTATATATTTTATACAATTGGTTTCCGCTAGAGTATAAGAGACAAAAATTTCTTAAAATAAGGTTATATACATTTTGTGTATATTGTAAAATTTAAATAAAAAGGCCCTTTTAAAATGGGGCCTTTTTTAGTTTAATTTTTCCGATGTTTTTATTTTTATTGGCTAAATATCACCGCCTTCAAAAATGACATTTTTTACTTGTCCCACATCTCAAATAATGAGGGCTCTCCCCCTAAGCTCCCCTTCTCATACCACTTTAGTCAATGGACCTTCCCTCATAGCGTTTTAGTTAATAGACCTTCCCCTTATACCGCTTGAATAAGCGATCATTTATAAGCATTTTCTAACAAAAAAAAGGACCGTCTTGAAGAAGATAGCAGAATTTATAATCGATTTTTCTCCCCTATTCTTGAGGATCAAGCCATTTTCAGTCTATTTTTTTAAAATCTTGGCTATTATTCTTGATTTTTCGAGCACTTTATTTTGCTCTGGTGTGAAAAGTATGAAAGCGCCTCAATCATGGCGCTTTTCTTCTTTCAAATAAAAGTGCTTTTCTTCAACAGAAGAGTAAACTAATCAATTTTTATATCCATAAATGCAGGTTCACCATCTTTAATATAAATAATATCAGGAGAATATTTTACCCCTTCTACTTCAAGCACGAGCTGTTCATCACTCACCCCTTCAAATCCTTGTTCCCTTAATTCTTGTTTTTTCTCCTCGACTATTTTTTTATGAAAAGCGCGTTTTTGATTACACGTATTAGGGGATCTCACTCTGAAAAGCTGATAGTTCATAGCTATAGACCACTTCTCAGCAACCCGTTCCAGAAGATCGTAACTGAACTTTCCTTCCCTTTTCACTTCTTGAGCAATCACCATCGCACGTTCCAAATGAACTTTTTCAATGGTTTCATCAAAGCCAAGCTTTTCCCCTGCCGTAAAACTTTCGTCATAAGAAGCTAAAGTCTCAACATCACCCAGCAAGGCAAGAGCTGCAAGATGCAGCAAAGCATAAGGTGCGAACTCTACTTCATCATCCGGTGCCCAAGATAAAGAGTCTTTTTCCCAAGGGGGAAGACTATATTGAGAGCGAAACATTCCATGCAAAGAATCATCTTCCATTGTCCATTCTAAAGTTTTATCGAGTGCTTTCTTTAAAAGCTGGGCGCTCACTTTTTCTTCAAAAATTTCCAATCCATTGGATACAAAATTCATAAATACTGTTGGCAAAACCCCAGAATTATGAGGATTAATCGTCTGACAAGCCGCAGCGAAAATACCGCTCATAATTAAAAGTCCGCGATCAAAGGGCGAAAATTCCTCCACTCGTTTCTCGTTATAGAGAAACTGCACTTCACGATCTGGTAAAAAGAGAGTTGCCAAATGATCTCCTTTTCCCTCGATTTCCACCGACCATCCCAAGCTTTTTAAAAGCCCTGTTGCACTTTCTATCGTGAGAATTTCATCATCATCATAATCGGCAGAGAACTCTTTTTCCTTTAGTTGCAAACGCCTCTCCTGCACCACGGCTTCATCTTTCCAAAACTGCTGCGTTGCAAGATCATTTTCTTTAAGCACTCTTTCCAGCTCGCCTTTCACTTGGAAATTCATTTTCATCCGTTTGAAGACAGAGGTATAAAGAGCTAAAACAAGCATGATAATGATCATGCAAATAACAATAAATACCCAGAACTCGGGATCCAAGACACGTACCGCTATAGGATCACTGTTCATTTTTCCCTCTCAGTCTTTACAAAGCCCGTGCGACAGAGAGCTTATGTGCTCTCCTACAGAGATTGCTTCTTCTAGTTTCTGAATATTTTTGTACAAGTCACCCGTCACTTTAGTGCGAAGCCGTAACATAACCGGAATAAAAATAATGACACAGACCGTTATGACGAGCGTTGTTTTAAAGAGAACGGCATGCACAACATATTGCCACCCTGTCAGCTGCCAATTTAATACATCTGGTATTTCTAGAACCATTCTCCAGATGATAATGATAACAGCAATAGCAAAGATAATTTTATAATCCTTTGCTGAAAGCAACGCTTGCTGGAGCGAAAAAGAATGCGCTCTTTTATGCGTTTCTTGCTCTGATGCCCAATTTTGCTCCTTCATGTATTCCCCTCTCACTCTTTGAAAAGACCCGTGCGACAGAGAGCTTATTTGCTATCACACAGAGATTGCCTCTTCTCGTTTCTAGATCTTTTTTTCCAATTTACGCATTATGATGATGCAAAACCCAAATATCACTGGAATTAAGAAAAGTACACAGACCATTATGGTTTGCGTCATAATAAAAATAATAATATTCGTGGTACCACACTACCCCCTTACCTTCCTCACACCTCAAACAGTGAAGATTTTCAAACCGCGCCAATCTGTAACCGATAGTCACAATTCAGCTTTTTTTCAAACAAATTCCCCTATTTTCAAGAAAATGACCCTGCATCCCCACTTCAATAGGATTCATTTCAAAGCTTGAATGAACAAGGCACCTAAAAATACGAAAACACCCCATATACCGCGATCACCTGCTAGAAAAACCGTTCCCTTCCTCACATTTCAAACGATGAAGTAAGTCCCAAACGCTCACTCTAGGCTCTAAACCCCACGGCTCTCATTCCCTTTAATCAACAATGGTCCATAATCGGCTTTTCTTCCCCTCAATGCCATCCTCAGCACTGCTCCTTAGAGCAATGTTTACGGACAACCCATGAAAGAGCACCAAAACATATCAGAGGCAAAATGGTATAGAGAGCAATCCCTATAAAGGCTGAATCTCTCATAATTTCTTCATTATTTTTTCCCTCTCATGACTTCTCAAGCGCTGTATCCTGTTCTTGCAAGACGTTTTTCAGTTCTTTTCTTAAACAGCGATACGTTCTCACCTGCTTAAAGACACCATAATAAAGTTCCAAAATCATCACGGGAATAAAAGCAACCCAAAATGTCACGAATATAAGCACGAGACCAAATATCCCGACAAGAATATTGTCCATTTTCCACCTCACTTTTTCTTTATATCGATCCTTTTGATCGGTTATTTTACCCCGTTGCTGGTTTATTTCTTTCAATTTTCGAGTATTTTTTACCAACAAACACCACAATATGATGCAGAGTATCAACATAACTGGGAACAAGACCCAAACACACACTGTAATAACTTGCCAAAACGCACACAGAGAGAGAAAAAGGGGTGTATCCTGCCACCCTGTCAAGTTCTCTTTGCTACCTAAGGATGAGAGAAAGACAATCCTGTTGCACAACTCAATAATGAGGGAGAGGAAACAAATGACAACATACTCTCGCTCAGAAAAAACACTTTTTTCGAAAAAATGGCGCAGTCCATTATAAAATGCTGAATTTTTCCCCTTCATTGCTCTTCCTTTTTTTTATGAAAAACGCATTTTTTTATCTCATGCTCGCTCTTTTAAGAAGCACTAAAAGTGCGATGCATGGCACTTCCCTTATTTTCAACAAAAAAACCCGACTTTCTAAAAGCGCTATTGCTCTTCCAAATGATGAAGAGCATCCTCCTCATTACAAACGAAAATAGGCTAGCCTCTTTGCCCGATGATTCTTCAACCATTCATCCCCTATTCTTGTGTCACGAGCTTCCAAACATTGCCTCTTCCCCTCACGATAGTTACGCAAGCGCCTTGTCGCGCTCTTTTCTTACGCGTTTTAATTCCCGTTTTACTCTACGATACGTTCTCACGCGCTTGAAAACAAAATAATAAAATTCCAAAATGATCATGACAACACCCGCAGGAAAAAAGACTTCCAGCAGAAATATCAACCAAAGGTATGCGATAAAAAAACTGCTTATTTTTTCTCTATCCTTTTTTACTGGATTATTTTGTTGATCGGTTGTGTGACCCCGTTGCTGGATAGCCTCTTCTAACTGCTGAATCTTTTTTTTCAACAAATACGTTAAGATGAGATAAAGCACCAATAAAACAGGCATCAAGGCAACAACACACACCATGATAACTTCACGCAGCACAAAGAGCGCCAAAAGAGCGCTATCCTGCGATACACTCAACGACCACTCGGATTCTAATGGGATCAAAAGAGCTTTATGACCTATCCCAATAAGGATAGAAATAAGACAAATGATAATATGGTCTTTATAAGAACGAAATGATTTTCCAAAAACAACAGAGCACAGTTTGTTATAAAATGTGGAATTTTCCCCCTTCATTTGCTCTTCCTTTTTATACAACTGTTTGTCCTTGACTTTTATAAGGACACGAACAATCTCTCATATAAGGACACGAACAATCTCTCAAGTAAAATTCCGTCCATTGTCGTCAAACAGAACACCTCCAGAGAACACTCGTATTGCATATTTATGTTGCCAATACTTCAATTTTGCCAATTCACGTGCTTGTTTTAAAGAAGCATCTCTCAACACTTCCAAACCAACGCGCGTCCACCCCATTTCATGAACAGCACCCATGAAGGAAATAACAATAGCGCCCTCATGAATATATCCCCTTACGATAAAATCTATCACCACCATTGTTTCAATAAAAAGTGTAATCCGGCGCCATTCACATACGCCCGCCCGCTGCTGCCTCTACGATAGCCTTACCCTAAGGGGGCTTCCCCCCTACGACAAAGCCTGCCCTGCTCCTACAACAGCCATATCTAGCTTCTACGATAGCCCTTATAACTTGATAAAAATAGAAGCATTTTTATTCTTTTCTCAATTGTTTTCCGCCCCCCACTTAAGATATGAAAAAAGGAACTTCCATTGATACGCAAATGATCGCGCAATAAAAGCATTTGAAATAAGAAAATCTTACAACTCTCTTATTCCAATCAAAAAGGATCAATGATCATTATAAATCAAAATATGGCGATATCTTCCTTTTTTCATTGGGAATCTTGCAAGCCAATAGCTAAGAATATATTCATAAAAAACGCTTTTAAAACAATAAGACAGCCGCTACTTTTGAGATCAAGTGTTTTAATATTAATGAAAGCACTAACATTCTCTTCAAGTTTGAGGTGTTGTTTTGTCAACAATCTTGTTAGCATGGACTGATTCTATAACTATGCGGTATCATCACAACTGCTCTTTATAAACAGCATAATGATACGCGTCATTTCACTCACAATTCTTTTTAAGCCTTGCGTTATAGGCTTTTCTGGAAAAGATAAAGGAGAATCCTATTGAATATAGCAATTATTTTGGGGTCTGTGCGTCAACCTTCATTAACAAGAACTTTAGCCAGTTATTTAGCAGATTGCCTCATGAAGCGGGGTGCATCACTTCATTGGGTTGATTTGCGTGAACAGCCCTTACCGATGACAGATCCAGATTATCATCAGCAGGTTGAGGCTAATCCAAGTGCTGCGGTTCGCCAGTTTGTAAAAACCATTGCAGAGGCTGATGGCGTTATTCTAGCAAGCCCCGTTTATCAAGGGTCTTATTCGGGTGTTTTAAAGAATGCTCTTGATAATTTAGCTTATAATGCCTTTTTAAATAAACCTGTTGGGCTTATCTCTCATGGGAGTACCGCCCAAAAATGCGCACAACCGTGTGAGCATTTATTGCCGGTGGTGAGCACGCTTTATGGTTATGCACTCCAATGTCAAATCGCCTCTTCCCCCGAAGATTTTTCCTCAGATGATGACGGTCGTACTTGGAAAGTTATCAGTGAAGAAATACAAACACGTTGTGAAAGGCTTGCTGATGAAATGTGCACATTTTTAAAGCACCGTGGTGTGATTTAAAGCAAAAAGGGAGGGGGGATGAAAAAAAAGGGTGCGCACTATCGTTATTTAGTGGTAGGGGGCACAGGGATGCTTGCCCCTTTGTGTCAATCACTCGAGCCGCAAGAAGTGATTATTGCTGCACGCTTTTTTTCTCATAAAGTCCAGCTTGAGGCATTGCACAACAAACAGTTGTGCGTGCCGTTGGATTATGATTGTGCGACATCAAAGGCACAATTTTTAGAAGCTGTGAAGCAATGGCATGATCTAAAATATTGCATATTATGGATTCATTCGCCTGCCCATGCATTTTCTTGCGCATTAATTGAGCAGTTAGCTCTTTTGCCTACACCACCATGTATTCTTCATATTTTTGGTTCCAACACTCATGATCAAATGGTCATCGAGTGCGCGCGCAAAAACAAGGTTGATTTCATCCCCATTCAATTAGGACAAAAAACAACCCCAAAAGGTTCACGATGGCTGACTCATCAGGAGATAAGCCAACAGATACTGGAAGCCATAAAAAATCATATGAATAAACAAAACTTATGATCAATACCTATGCTTTGCAAAGAAGCCGTGCCCCTTCAATCTCTATCCATACCCGAACATCCTCTTGAGTCCCCCCATACTCTTTACATCATAGGCTTTGCGAACGAACAATCCCCCTCCCTGCGCCTCTCAAACAGCATCCTTATATCAACAGCCCCAAAACCAAACGTTTTTACCCTTCTCACACGGGCTTATCCCCCTCTGACAGTTTATGATCTTCACACGGGCTTATTCCCTTCTCACGGGACTTAGACAGCATAATCTTATGGGGCGTTATGTTATAAGGCGTCATGGCATAAAACTTAAAACAGCAAATTGTGTTTAGAATTTTTTGTCTATTTTAAAGCTGACCTTTCTCCCCACACCTCAAAGAACAACGATTTCTACGGGACGTAAGGTTCCCACGAAAAACTTCTCTTTCAACAGTCCAAATTTTAGCAGGTTCGACTTGACTTCCCGCTCATAGTCTTCCCGTAATACTCATACTCGACAAGCTTTTTTAAAGAAATTTCAACGCGCTCCTTAAAACAACACTTAAACGTACCAAGAAAGCTTATATCAAAACAGAATTTTATGACGTCATGGGATGATATATTATAACAAACACCATATCAGAACCGAATGAAAATTAGACACCCTTACAGCCAGCATACAAAAAGCACCCTCAATGCTAAGCATAATAAAAAAGTATCGCAATAAACCGAAAAAAAACCGATAAGAAAACACAATTAGCACGCACACCTGCTTTAAATTCATTTTTACGACAGCAAATAAGAAAACGTAAAATAAAAAACCGTCAACTTTCAAGCCATTAAACTCAAAAAACAAGTGGTGGATTGAGCTAAATTTAAAGCCTTATAAATAAAACCCACTGATCATATACAAGATATACCAAAGATACGAAAACCTTCTCTCAAATTTAACGCATTTCACAATCCAACCTTTACGCCTTCATTGCCCCCCTCTTCTCCTCAACCGCCCCACAACCCTCACGGCCCTTAACCAACCACACATCCTAGACTTTACAGTTCCACGTTTTTACGATTTTGCAAATTCACAGAAAACAAGCAAACCTCCGATAAACAACCCCATTGAAGCCTATTACAAGCCTATTAATTGGCATCAGCCCTTTTCAAACAGAGATCAGCGTAAAATGAGAAAAATAATCCATGCCCTCCTCCCAAGCCGTGAAGCAATGGGATGATCTAAAACTCATACCTCCCCCCATGACATGAGCACTACATGCGCTTTTTCAGCGCTGCATTTAATTGCCGCGTAACCTTGTAATACGATATCAAATGCTTTATAAAAGAAATATACAGTGCCACAATGGGTATTGTTAAGAAAAAATCAAAAACACCCCCCAGCAGAATGATCAAAACCACCGTCCAAGCTGCCGCCATTTCGTAATGCATTTTATCCCCTTCTCTTTATAAATTGATTTGTGTGGTATAAATTGATTTATTGGGTTGCTTCAATCACTTCTTCCAATTGCTGAATTTTCTTTTTCAACCGAGAAGTTAAAATTTCACGAAGGATCACAATAACAGGGATCGTTGCAAAAATAGATACCGATAAAAAAACCAGAAAAACAAGAGAATGGCAATATATTCAAATCTGCTTTCATCTATCTCAGCAGCTATAGCTATCCCTTTACAGTAAATCACATAGACATAAGCTTTGAAAAACATAATGATGAAAGAGAGGCATGCGTGGAGGATATAATCTTTGCGTGAAAAAGCGAGCCATTTTTTTAACGAATGGGAACTTATCTGTGTTTCTAGTTCTAAGTTTTGCTGCACTCTCTCTTTCTCTTTTCCGCTTTTTTCAAAGAAACCAAAACACTGTGGATGTTCTTTCATCAAACGTCTTTGTTTTTTCACTCTGTAATAGAGCCTCAAACGCTTTATTAAAGAATAATAAGGCACCACAATAATCATATTCACAAAAATGGCAAAAACTGTAACTGCATTTAGAAGAAAACATCCAACCAGCAGAAACAAAATAAAAACCGCAGCTTCACCCCTCATGTGTACAGCCTCATTGATTAATCTCTTGCTGCTTTGTTTTTTCTTTTAGTTTTTTCTTTATTTTTTCCAATCTGCGCTCTTTAAAACGATCAACCCCCCAAAGGATCGGAAGAGGAGTGAGAAGACAAAACCAAATCAACACCGGTAAGAGAAAAATAAGATAACCAATTCCTTCCCATTTTATCCATTGCAACGGCTGTACCAGAGATTTTGCACCAGCAGGAACTTCTAAAGCCATCATGATAAGACATGTGCAAAACATAGTGAAAAAGCAGCGCCCTATTATTTCACAACTCCCCACCCCTTTACGCCTTTCCACTGAAGACACCGTAAATTTTTTGAATAAAAAGAAAGACACTTCAAATGTTGCTTTTTTCTCCTGCATTGTTCCCCTCTGCTTTTACACTTCGCGTGTTTTACGCATTATTTTTAGGTTTAAGCTCTTTTTAATTTATCTAAACTCTTTATTTTTCTCAATAAATTTTTTCATCAATCCTAATTTCTACATCCATATATTCTAACTCCCCATCCTTTATGTAAAGAATATCGGGACGATAGTTTTTTCCATCAACCTTACAAATCGCGTCCTTTTCGTAAACGAAATATCCCTGTTGTCTTAATTCTTCTCTTTTTTCCTCGATCAATTTTTCATAAGAATCTCTTCTTCTATTGCACAAACTGGGATCTGTAGCTCTAAAATATTCATAGCTCTCCACCTCCATGGAAAAATCCTTTGCCGCATGTTTAAGTAAATCGTAACTGGATTGCTTTGTTTTTTCTACCGCCTTAGCGATTATCATCGCGCGTTCCAGATGCTCCTCTTCGATGCTTGTTTCAAAGCCCAGTCTCTCACCTTCCAGAAAGCTTTTGTGATAAGCGTGTAAGGTTTCAACATCGCCCATCAAAGCCAGAGCTGCAAGATAGCGCAGCGAATAAGGAGTCAATTGAGGAACTACAATTTTGTTTTCCCAAGGAAGGATGCGATATTGAGAGTGAAGCATCTTGCCAAGATCAACCTCAGTCATTGCCTTTTCTAAAGCTTTCTCGAGTGCACGACGTAAACGCTTGGCGCTTACCTTTTCTTCAAAAATTTCCAACCCCTTCACATCAAAACTCAAGTCAAGAGCAATCAAGCCTCCAGAATTATAAGGGTCTATCGTTTGGCAAGCCGCCGCATGGATACCAGAGCCCACCACAATTGCACGATCAAATTGCGGATACCCCTTCTCAGCATTATAAAGAAACTGCACTTCACGATCTGGTAAATAATAGGTGGCCAAATGATCTCCTTTTCCTTCAATTTCCACCCTCCATCCCAAACTCTTTAAAAGCGCCGTTGCACTTTCCATCGTTAAGATTTCCTCATCAGAAAGAGAAAACTCTTTGAACTCTTTTACCTCAGATAACGGCTTAATCATCGGCATTTCCCCACTGGACGGCTCAAAAGCGACAGGTTGTTTAAGCACGCGTCTTAATTCTTTTGTCACTTGGCAATACAGTCTCACCCGCTTGAAAGTAGAATAATACAATGCCCAAATAAACATCATGACCACAGCAGAAAGCAGCATGAAAAGCGTCAAGCCCGCACCCCACGAGAGTACAACAATAATATCTATCATTTTAATATCTATCATTTTCCCCACCCCTTATTCACTTTTTTGTCGATACGTAGCAGCTACCCGCTTCCAGATTGTTTGCTCCAACTTATCGATCTTTTTTTTCAACAAACGCGTAAAGATGATACGGACCACAAAGGCAACAGGAATGAGCACAAAAGTTAAATCTAATATAAACTCCCCAATAGAAAAGAGAGCTGCTATGACATTCCCTTTCCACTCACGCCACATTAGTACGAAGAGAACCATTCTCAAAGTTACCACAATGAAAGCAATACAAAAGATGACTTTATAATTTTTGCTTGTCAAAAACGCTTCTTCAAGCGAAAAAGACCGTGGTTCTTCATCCAATGGTGCATTTTTTCCATTGCCCCTCATTTTTTATCCCTCATTTGTCTCAATTTTCAAGTCATTTTCATGAACCGAAGCTTTCGTCCTCACAATGAATTCAATTCATCAATATCAAGCGCTTGTATCCTTCATCTTTTATGAAAACAATATCAGGGTTGCATTTTTTCCATCAACCTCAAACATCGCACGAATAGAAGTGCTCCTACAACGCATGAGAATATATAAAGGCCAGTATTCATTTTCTGCCCTCCCTTCATGCACTGTTTTGTTGAGAAGCGGTTTTTCTTCGCTGCCAAATTGCTTGATCCAACTTATCGATCTTTTTTTTCAACAAACGCGTAAAAATGATACGGACCACAAAGGCAACAGGAATAAACACAAAAAGAAGCACTGATATAAAAACCAATATTAATGTTAAAATGAACAGGATATAATTCCACCACTCTGTCAAATCCCACTCAAAAAATATAAAGAGTGCCACTTTAAAAGCGCTAATAATGAAAGCAATGCAAAAGATGATTTTATAATTTTTGCTTGTCAAAAACGCTTCTTCAAGCGAAAACGACCGTGGTTCTTCATCCAATGATGCATTTTTTCCATTGCCCCTCATTTTTTATTCCTCATTTGTCTCAATTTTTAAGCCATTTTCATGAACCGAAGCTTTCGTCCTCACAATGAATTCAATTCATCAATATCAAGCGCTTGTATCCCTCATCTTTTATAAAGACAATATCAGGGTTGCATTTTTTTCCATCACCTTCAAACATCATGTTTTCATCACTCACAGTGTACCCCCTATTGTCTTAAGGCTTCTCTTTTCTCGTCGATTAAATTTTCATAAAAATATCTTCTTCTATTGCACAAATTTAGGTCTATGGCTCTAAAATTCTAATCACTGCTCTTTTTATTTCCAAGAGATAAGCTTCTTTTCAAAGAAGAAGCAAACTAGTGCAAGAAAATCGTAACGAAGTTGCTTTGTCTTTATGACGATTTGAACCACCAAAAAAGCCGGCCCAAATAGATTTTTTCGATATTTTTTTTCAAAGCCCAAACTTTCACCTTCCATAAAGCTTTTATGAGAAAGCTGCCAAATGTTAACATCAGCCCTCAATACCAAAACTCCAAGGGTGCACAGCAAAGAGGAAGTCCCTTGAGAGATATCATTATTTCCTTTTTCCAAGGCGATGCCCCCATTTTGAAAGCCAAGCACACTGCCAAGATCAACAGCTCCCATCGCCCTTATCTAAAGCTTCCTCAAGCACACGGTGTAATCACTGGGCGCTTACCTTTTCCTCAAAAATTTTCAATCCCTTTGCCTTAAAATCCACCCCTTTGCTTCAAAGTCCAGTTATAAATCTGGCAAAGCCCCAAAATAATAAGGATTAATTATTTGGCAAGCTGCAGCATGTATACCAGCACCTCCCACAATTCCATAATCAAATTGCACAAAACCTTTTTCATCCAGAAAGAGAAACTGCCCCTCGCAGTCTCGTAAATAAATAAGTGTCCCCCTTTTCTTTCAATTTCTCTCCTCCAACCCAAGCTCTTTAAAAGCACTGTTGCACTTTCCATGGGGAAAAACGTCTTAATTAAAAACTTGAGCTTTTGGCGCGCCTTCTTTATGCGCCTTGCCTCTTCAGTTTCTCGAAAATGGATTTTTCTGCCCCAAACACCAGAATATCTTTTGCTTTAAGTATAGATTTTTCGCTCTCAATATCGCTTGGTAAAACACATTTTTATGCTTGATAAAAAAGAAAATAAATTACAAGATTTTCTCTCTTTAAGAGAACAGAAACAGCAAGTGAAACCCAAGAGCAGCCCCTCTTCACTTCCCCCTCAGCACTCAAGCAAAAGCACCAACTCAAGCAAGAGCCTCAATTTTTCTCAAAAACACGACACAAATATAAAAAAGCATAAAACGAGAAGTGTCCCCCATGCACCTTAATGAACAAATCAAAAGCAAGGCTTATGGCAACAAAAGCCTCTCTTCACTTTTTCCCTCGTTCACTTTTCCCTCATTCACATCGTATAGGATGACTGGAACTTTTTTCTGCTCAACCTCTTCTTCCAATTGCCGCACCATTTTCTTCAACTGACGGGTTACAATAAAAAGCATAATAAAAACAATCGGTAAGAATAAAAAAGCGCAGGCAAGCATCCATACCAGTGGCTTGAATACGACAAAAGAAATAAAGCCCTTTCCCCTCCATAGTTTAACGATAGCAGTTATAACTATTGGAGCTATCACTATGACCGTAGAAATATAGAATATTTTTTTATAGTCTTGCCAAACAAGAGAAAGCTGTTTTTTATCAAACATTCTACTGCTTTTTTATTTTTGAGAGATCTGTTTTAAGGCAATATCGCGTTCATTCAGCACGCATTTCAGTTCCTTTTTCACGCGGCAATACAACCGCGCACGCTTGATAAACAGGTAATAAACGGCAAAGAGCGGCCCCCATATTAAAACATTTAAAAGCGTAAAACACAGGAAAGAAATGGCTATTAATGTTATAAGACTACTCGTCATTTTGTCCCCCTACCACATTCTGCATACGGATTGCCTGATCGCGTTGTTTTATCGCTTCTTCCAATTGCTGAAGCGTTTTGTTCAATTTTCTCGTTAATTTTATGCACATCATCCCAATGATCGGAAAAAAGAGAAAAATCCCTAACCATATAAGGCTCAACAGCTGCATGATAAAGGCAACACTATCATTTTTCCACCATACAAAATTTGCGATAGAGAAAGAAGATTGCAAAACAGAAAAGAGAATAAGGATAAAAAAGATTATTTTACATTCTTTTGAAGAAAAGGGCAGAGATTCTTTGAAGTTAAGAAAGCGCATTTTCGCATCAAGTGTCTCAAGCGCGAGATTGTGTCTTTTCATTTCTCCCCAATCATTGCGCAATTGTTGTATGGCTTGTTTTTGTTGCGTCGTACTCTTTTTCAAGTCTTGAGCGAGTTTAAAAGATAACCTGATATATTTGATCAACAGGTAAGGAAGCCTGACCATAACCATAACCATTAAAATGGCAATGATAATGAACCCTAAAAAAGCCAAATGTTGTAGTATTATAATGCTCACTTTTTTCCCCTATCGCATTGATGTGAAATCATCATTTTTATTCTCTGCTCAAACAAATGTTTCTAATCTCTTTACTGTTTTTTTCACGCCATAATGAAGGAAACTATGGAGAATTAAAATGACAGGTAAAGAAACAACAATACATGTCCAGACCCAAAACAGCAGTCGCATGACAAAATCAATAATGTGAAGCACTATCATAGGCACGTAATTGTGCAAAAAAACCGCAGATTTTGGAAGAAAAGCTGAAAAAACGACAACACCTGTGCAAAGTGCAACCATAACGAAGGCGATAGAAAAGATCATAAAATAATCTTTTTTTGAGAGAAGCAAAGATTCTTGAAAAGAAAAGGCACTGAACTTTGTTGCAAGAACTGTATTCTGTCCCCTACCCTCTGCCTGATAATGCCTCAAATTCTGCGCTGCACCCTTTTTTAATTTTCGCTGCATCACCAATAACAAGATTGTCCGTTTTATCAACGAATAATAAAGTGCAACGATTGTCACCACGGTAGAAAGGAATACCATAAAAATTGCAGAACAAATAAAAATTGCCGTCCCTACGGCAATCAACATTCCAATGATTAAAGAAGCGGTCACTTTTCCCCCTATTGTCTTCTGTTAAGAGATTGGTTGTTTAGCTGTTGCTGCTCTGGCAATGTTTCCCATTGTAGCATCATTTCCTTCACATCCCGTTTAAATACGGCGTTAAAGACAAAAAAGAGCGGAAACAACCCAAAAAGAACGGCAAAAATCATTTGCGGTAAGAGACATAAAAAAGCCCAAACACTATTCCACCCCGCATCAAGAACATGCTGAATTATAGGATTTTGGAATGGGTGTTTAAGACTTTCCTGAAAACTTTCTTGTTTCATTTTTCCCAGTGCTTGGAGCTGTTCCTTGGATATAACGTGAAAAAATTCCAAAGGGCTCATATAGACAGTCGCGGAAAAAAGCACCAACAAGAGGATAGCCAAACAACAAATGATGATATAATCGCCTGTTGAAAGCATCATCCATTTTTTGAAAGTTGCCGATTGATCCAACACTGGCTGCGATACAAAAGCCTTATCTCCCTTATGGGCAGATTGGTGTTGTGATTTATCTTCGATCATACGGATACTCCCCCCACTTCTAAAATTCCCACTCTTCAATATTTGATAGCACGCCACCAAGGCGGTGAATTCGCTTAGCACTCTTCTCAGAGTAAAGCAAGCACTATAATACCCTCTAAATATTTTATTCACTTAGTCCCTATACGCGCTTATACATGACGCGCTTACAAGCCAAAATTCCCCTTTTCCTCCCTTTATCGATCACATACCCCTAAAAGACACCGTTTTACAAAAATCCAACAAATATTTAATCTAAAAAACATCCCATGTGGAAAACTGACATACCCACCATAAACGACAGTGTTTTCACCGCTTAAATGAAGCCGAGTATATATGAAACAAAGGATGATGATATTCCTTGCTCGCCTCAAAGAATAAAGATTTTAAAACCCACCTCAGTTTGTAAACAATCCCATTGCTCTTAAGTGCACTCTACCTGCTGAGCACTTTATGGGCTCCACTTGCATAAAGCGCTCTACGGACAACTTCCTTCCTTAACAAAAGTCCTTCCTTAACATTGGCACCTAATTTTTAACACTTAATGCGTCAAATGTTGTAATGCCTCATAAGCCTTCCCATCCCCTCCTCAAATGACAGTATTTTATGGCATAACAAGATAAAAAACATTTTCACAAGCGCTTTGTATCTTGATAATCAACACATCCCAAATGCTGTAAGATTCTCTCATTTCAAATCTGTCCCCTGTTGAATCAATCAAAATTATTTGCTTGTACGTAAAAAGTGGAGGAGCCATACGGAGTGAAATTGTACAATGAAAATGCCTCTTATAAACCGTCTCAAATGCCAAGAGCTTGTAAATACATATTGGGATTGGCAAAGTATGCGATGATACCAGCTTACGCTTTTATGAAGCCTAAAAATGATGATATTCAATAAAGTTATATTATCATGAAAGCTTTACCATGATACCCTTCTTAAGCCACCGTCGTGAAATGGGCTCGAGCACATGTAAGAGATGTCTCTTAAAAACAAGCGCGTGAATATGCCGCAATAAGTATATTCCGTTTGAGGCATTGTGTATGACGTAAGAGATGTGCCCCCAGAATATGATAAACAAGAACGCGATAAACAAAAGCGTGAAGCAATAAGCACGCCCCACAGACCAAACCAAACAACCGATTATCTAAAATGCGCCTACAGCAGCTTTGAAATTTTTCAATTCTCATTTTAAAATTTCTTGATTAAAAAAGTCCCTATTTTAAAATTAAAAAAGAAATGTCTTACACCTCATAGCCCCCACCTTTATAAAAGCATCTCTTAATAAACGCCTCTTTTATCAAGTTACCTGCCGCTTATAAAGCTTCTTTGAATATTGCATCCCGTCATTTAATCATTTTAAGTGACCACCTCCCTTTTTTATGATGAAATCCATTAAAACAACAAAAACAAAAAATATCCTCCATAAACGATAACTCTAAATCGCTTGACCTTCCACAGTTTATTTTGTTATTTTGAACTGATGAACCATATTTTACTTGAAAAGATAAGGATCTTATGCTATTATAAGGACATTGAAAAGTTTGTTTTTTTAAGCTCTGTGCCGCTCAAAAAAAAGATAAAATCCTCTATAAAGGATAAAGATATGTTTCACAGCTTAATCTACATCAGACATCTTGGTACAGCGCCCAATAAGAAAACCCAATATGCCTCCCAAAAACAAAGCTCAACGCATGATAAAAATCCACGAATAATAAAAACAATGACTTTTCAAAGGTGAAACTGAAAAGTTTCCACAAAGCGCTCATGAGAAAGAAGGCAATAATCCTATTAGAAAAGACTTCCTATTAGAAAGACGACGCCATACCCATAAAACATCATTCTTGTTTTTTTATTCACATGTGACAAAAGTTTCTTTTCAACTGTTCCAGAGCAGTTGAGAAATCTTTAGAAAGCAAATAAGCCACTATCCATGAAAAAATAAGCATGATAGGGGCGAGAAATAAGACTGATAGGGGTAAGATAAAAATGGCAAGAAACACCTTAAAGATGATTTTTTCGCCCCACCCCGTTGCTGTTCTTTGTGCTGAAAGACGCCTTTAGTATCCGTTTCTCCTTTGATCTGCAACGGCTCATATTCCCCCAGTATTTGCCCACCCAGTATTTGCTCCCCCCCCCAGTATTTGCTCAAAGTGCTTTTTACATCACTGTCCCCCATCAACAGACAGTTTATTTTTCATTTAAATGGTTAAGTTCATGAAAATACGTAAAAAACGCGGTAGACCGAGAATAACAGGCGAACTCAGAGAGCCCAATGGCCGTATTTCACGTGCCCAAAGCCCCAGCGAATCTGCGCTTCAATCTGCGATTGAAATGCGTGCAAAACACTTTGGTTTAAGCCTCGAAGAAGCGAAAAATCCGCTTGTCGGGACCTATATTGGGCGTCTTTGTTTGCTTGGCTATAAAGGGGATTCATCAGGCATCAGTAAAGAGCAATATGATACGGCGCAACGATACTTGCAAATCAGAAACGACTATTTATGTGCAAAAGGCTTACCAAATGGCTATTACGATGGTTTTACGCACAGCGCATCAGATGAGACAACAAAAAAGCAATGGGTTCAAAGAGCGACGAAACACTATGAAGATATGCAAGAAGCGATTAAAGAAGCACAATATTTGCATCGTCAACACAACTTTCATGCAGCATTACAATATCTTGTTATAGAAGATCAACCGCTGCCTACTCTTGTTGGTTCGTTGCGTATTATTCTTGATGCCCTTTATAAACATCTTGACTATTCTAGCAAAAAGAGCATTGGCTAAAAACACCCATCGTTTCCTCTCCCTCACAGGATAAAGATTCCAAAACCCCCTTTGTAACATGCCTCTTTGTAACCAGCTCCGTTGTAAAGAGACAATCCTTCTTGGCAAATTACACTTGAAATCCACTGGACTTGCCTTTCATAGAAATTCATGGGATTGACGAGCTTAAAGCACGCAACAAACAAGCTTTAAAATATCCACCACGCCCTTTAAAAAACGCTTCAACCTGTCAAAGAGACTTATCACCATACCTCAACTATATATCTACCCATGCCTCAAAGGACAATAATTCACAGCATATTTCACGACATAGGCAAGATAAATATTGTCCCCTCTCCAAACGGCAACACTCTCCCCATCACCTCCCCTCCCCATCACCTCCCATTGTAACAAACAACCCTCATCATCCACTTTTCCCCCAATATCGCGATATCCCCTTAGCTCTTGAGACAATTCATTATAGTCATTGTGCGTCTTTTCTTGTACAATTCTATACGGCTTTCCTGATCTTATGACGAACAAGAGACATGGCTTTGACTGCAGCATAATCTGGATTTCTCATTCAAGATCAATAACGACTAAAACATCATTATAAATCAATAGCTCATCATTAAGACACCCCATTGATTTTTTTACAAAATTAAAAGCATCATCCCTTAAACGAAAGAAAAAGCCCCCACCAACAATCTCCTCCCTCATCAACAACTGTACCGGTAACCATCCACTCATCACGCCACCGCTAATATGACAGACAGCACAGCCCCAATCGCCAACACCTACCGCTTTACCCCCGCAACACCTGCCAACCACCGCCTTCCTAATTCCATTAATAAAATACCACGGATTTCAAAACCACAATTCTCTCCTCTCCCTTCATCTTGCCCCCTCCTTTCTCAAAGGAGAAAATGTTTTTTGCCGCATCAAAAACTTTCCCATTAAAACAACATATTTTGCTGCATAGCTAATGAATGAGCTTTTTTCTGTAGATTTTTTGCCACAATAAAAAAGGAAAAAATAATCGTTTTGCTGTTGACAGAATATGAAAAATCGTATTTAATGACAGGTGCGGTAACGGGTTTTTTGTGCCCAGATTTCATCATCAGATGTTTGAGTTATTATAGACTGTTATCAAACAGTGTGTTTCGCGACAATCTTCAGAAGCCTCCTGTTTGAAGGTATCTTTCGTCTTTCTCTGACTGTTTTTCTTCTGCATCATCCAATTTGCATCACCAACAGCCCTATAATTTTGAGATTTTCAAAACAAGCAGTATCCAATAAGGGCTCCCAATAAAACGCTCTAACAAAATACCCCAATAAAAATATCGATGCAATACATCTCAGAAATGATGAGCAATATACGAATAATAATATGAAAACGGCAACAATATGCTCTCATCGCCTCATCTTTCAAAATGCAAAGGCTCTCTTTCAAAACATTGTTTAGCCAAAATTGAAGAAAATAATGCCGTCCATTGATTATTAATATGGAGGCTAATATCATGAAGCCACAAGATTCTTCTCTCCCTCATTCCTCACAAACACTAGGAATGGCAAATGCATCATTAGACAATCTTGCTGCACATTCAGAACAACCCAGCAGCGAAAAAGAAAGAAATATCCCATTCAGTCATGAGGAATTAAAAAATATCATTGCCCGTTTAGAAGATGACATCTCAACTGGCCGTTGGTTCACAGCTGATTATGCAAGCATAGATCTTACACTGATGCCAGCCTTGGTAGAACAAGCAAATCGTAAATATCCTGAAATGCGTCTTCAATTGGTAGCATCATCTCACGACTTTGCCCTTGCACTAAAAGAAGCCATCGAAAACGGCATTCAATCTTCTAGATTTATCATTCACACAAAGGATAGAGGAATTCATTTTTCAGTGATTGATCATCAAACCATCGATGACAAAACGTCCGTGATATTTTTTGAACCTACAACACTTAACAATATGAGATCAGCGGTGCTAGCATTAAGGACACAACTGGCCATTAAAGCGCATGAATTGTCTAATTGTTCTTTTGCCATGGCAGAAATGGACATTCAACGTAGTTCCTCTGAATGTGGAATGTTCAGCTTAAGCCTCGCCAAAAAGCTTTATTCCGAAGCTCAAAAATTAGAACGACTGCACAAAGATAATATTAAGGGTGTGTTATGTGAACCAGATACGCCTTTATCTGCTGAAAAGTTAGATACATATCTTCCAACCACTTTTTATAAACACACACAAGGAAGAAGACGTCTTGAGGAATATCTAAAAGCCAATCCACAAGCAGCACATGAAGAAGTAAACAAAAAAGGCGAAACTCTAACCGAGAGATTTGAAAGAAGCTTAAGTTCAGCAGAAGGAAAAACTGTTTCTGTTTCACAACATAGAAAAAGAGCGACGGAATACAAATCTCTGATGATGTAATTGCGACTTTTTTCATATCCATAAAGAGTAAAGCTCTGTTGCTTGACAGTGAGGTATAGCTTGCTGTTAGCAAATCTTCTTTTCCGTTTGTAAGCAGTTAAAGATGTAAACAACAAGCAACGTGACCTCTTAAAGACAAAAGGCAAAACAGAACTGTTCTATCAAAATCAGTCAATTTTGAAATTGTATCAAAATTCCAAAGCTCTTCTTAACAATGATCCATATTTGAATAGACAGAAGGCTGAATGCATAGAATATTTTATGGTTTTAGATGTTAAATAAAAGCACCCGCCTCCTCCTGTAGCTTTTTTCTAAGAGTTGTCCGCTTTTATCTCAAGCGCCTCCACATCAGTACCACTTGCCAAAACAACCGCAAACAGCCGCTCTCTTATCCCTCACAATCAACACCATCCGTTCTCCCCATCTCTCCCCCCTCACAACCCCTGCCAAAACAACCGCAATCACCAACACCAATGCTAACATAAATCATTATGCACCCCCTCCCACCCCCTGCCGCGCCAACAGTGCCTTCTAAAAATTCCATTCACCAACATATATGTCACCCCTCCAACCTCACCTCTCATGCCACCGCTAACACAACCGTAATGCCGCCGTAATGCCATTGCGTACATCAACACAATCGCCAACCTCACCAACATCAATAAAACCGGCACCAATAAGACCCTATCAACAAACCAGCACCAAGTCTCAAAACCAACAACATCTCTCAACGGAAAACACCAGCCAAACCATTATCCCACTTGGCCAACTATTATCCCATCCCTTAAGATGCTACAACTAACCTTTTGATTTCATTGAAGTTTAACGTCTCTTCTGTTTTTGAAGAGTGAAAAATTTCATTTTTAATATGTCGACCAGCCTCACGTTAACGTGAGGCTTTATTTTATGGAGAAGCAAATGAGAAAAATATCATCAGCAGGGCTTGCACTCATTAAACAATGGGAAGGATTGCGTTTGAACGCCTATAAAGATGCCATCGGGGTATGGACAATTGGCTATGGACATACCAGCGCTGCTGGAAAACCGTTCGTTCACAAGGGCATGATCATTACTGAAAAACAAGCAGAAGAAGTTCTTTCTCAAGATTTAAGACAATTTGAAAATACCGTTGAAACAAATGTGACGGTTTCCTTAACGGATGAACAATTCGCCGCGCTCGTATCGTTTTGCTATAATATAGGAGCTTCGGCTTTTTGTAATTCGACCCTGCTCAAAAAACTCAATAACGGCGAATATGAAGCCGTCCCTGCTGAATTACAAAAGTGGACCAAAGCAGGAGGAAAACGTCTTCACGGTTTAGTGCACCGTCGTGCAGCCGAAGCAGGACTATGGGCAAAAGGTGCTTATGTTTCTCCTAACTACCAAACCGTAGAAACGCAAGCACCAATGGGATTTTTCAAAGCAGAAGCGCTTACACCGATTATTGGTTCTTTTTCTGGACTTGGAGGCTTATTGGCAGGCAATGGTCCCATCCAATGGGCATTGGCAACCATTATGGTTTTAGCCGCCTGTGCTGGCATCTTCTTTGTGGCAAAACGGTTTCGGGAGCAGCGCTTATAATGTGGTGGATGAAAAAAAATCTGATGATAACAGGAGCGGCTCTGACCGCTTTTTTTATCGCTTTAGCAAAAGTTTTCACTCTTGGAAAAAAGATTGAACAACAAAAGCAAATAGAAAAAACACTAAAGTCATCAACAACACGGCTAGAGGTGGAAAATGAAATTAATCAAAAAAGTGATCCTGATGTACGCGCTGCTCTTACTCACTGGTTGCGCGATAAAAACAATAAATGAACCTTTTTCTTGCGTTGGTTGGATGCCCATTTATTTAGACAAAAAAGATCTCAATATCATCAGCTCAAATCTCGCAAGAGATATTTTAAAGCATAACAAACAAGGGGAAGGCTTGTGTGGGTGGAAACATGGCTAGAAAAAAAACAGAAAAACAAACAGAGCTGACAGAACAGGAAAAAGAAATCCTACAAGAAATCATCACGACTTATAAAAGTGTAAAAATAATGTCACGCTATACGAAGTGGATTATATTCATCATTTTCTTATTAGCGCTTGATTTTTCACGTATCGTGGATGCATTGGCAAATATTTTTACACAAAAATCGAATATTCAGCTCTAAAATAAATAAAAAACATGAGACGTGTTAAATCTTTTTTTAAAAATATAAAAAGCCATTCGTTATTTTTTGAAAACACGGAGATTTTATTGATGATTTTTCACGTCTCATAGAAAATTTTTACACACTCTTCACCAACGCTTTCATGAAATGAATTTAGGGGCATGAAGAGAGATTTTTAACAAACGCGTAAGTCAACAACTTTGCTAACATAAGAAAATGATCATACCAACGCACATTTTTTTAATAACCTATTGATCCTCAAAAATATTGTATACTCTTCACAAATCCCATCGGGAAGATACCATCGCGAAAAAATTTAAAAATATTTAGAGATATTTTTTTAATAATTGCATAAGTAAACAACGCAAAAAGCATTAACTTGCCTAAAATCCCCTTTCTTTACACTTAAAAAAAGAGCAATCAGACACCACCCTACGCATTACCAATCCCCAATATTTATAAAAACCCCCGTTTATAAAAACTCTGTTTATAAAAAACTGACTATTTGAGAATATTCATGAGAGGCATTTTTATTTTCTTTAAGTATTTTACCCTAGCTCCCTCCACTTGTGAGGTATAAGAAAATGATTGAGATTGTTTCAACATAAGAGAGAATTGAAATGAAAAAATCCACCGCAATAAAAATCTCTTATTCAACATACAAAACAATGAATTATTATTATAAATAAAAGCGTTGCTCCATTAAAACCCATTAAAAAATGTGAAGCAACACATGATTATCGTTATTTGCAAGAATGCAATGCTCTTGAAAACCGTAAAACCACATCACATTGATTTATAACTATCATTAAGCACTCTTCAACTTGAATTAAAACCCTGTATATCGTGGGATTCTCTCATTTCCAAACCTGTTTCTTTTGAAACAATCCAAACCATGTCGCTTGCACATTACAGTGTATGGGTCAAAACTATACAAGCAAGGCATGCCTCACCGTCTCACGGACTAACGGCTTGTCATAACATTGAGAGCTGAAAACATGTATGATAACGTTCGCGTATTCTTTTATTAAGCGTAAAGATGATCGTGCCCTATAGTTTTATGCACTTCATGAGAACTTTGCCCTTATGCCATTCACGAGTCCATTGCGAAATCGGTGTGACGAGCGAGATGTCTCTTAAAAAACACGTCAATATGCAAAAATGTATATTTGGAGACAAATATATTTGCGGCTTTTCTGCTTTCCGTGAGGGATTTCACAAAAAAAGATACGCAAGCAACAAAAGTTTGAGGCATCATCTTCATTATTTAATAAGATATTACTATAAATACCTTTAAAAGTCGTAAAGCAAAAAGATGATGACAAGACGAGTGATTATATGCCTTTACATTCTTCCTCAATGAGGCTGTCTTTCTATTGCAGAGATTAACCAAACAGAGATATGCTTGTCCCAGTATACAAAAGCCCTTTAACAGAGCAAACCTTAAATTTTGTTTTCATACAAAATCTTAAACACCAGCATCTTATTCATAAAAAAACAAACAAGACCTAACATGCTCTGTCCAACTTTCTCTCTTCAACTTTCAATAGGCACGAACTCTTGCGTTGGTTCATAAAAACCATTTGCCCTTCTAGAGCGCAAACACGAAAGTACAAACACAAGATTTTTTAATGGTGCATACATAAACTTAAAATGAAAAAATAGAACTGTATAAGAAAGAAATGACTATAAATCAAAAAGTTGTATTTTTATCAATAAAATATTTTCAAAGAAAACCACGATCCCCGCACAATAAAAACATCCCATAAATACAAGAGAAAAAGTCATGAATAAAGAGAGAGATCTATTCACAATGGCGATACATCAACCAATGAAAAATAACAAAATGCTATAAGATCACTATCATAAAAGGAAGAACTGTACGAAAAGCGAAAAAGCATTTAAAAAAAACGGGCACAGAAAGCCCGTTTCTTTATTACTTCTATGGAATAAGAGCTTAGAAATCCATTCCGCCCAT
>NZ_JBHIMM010000002.1:4434-163445 GCF_042194115.1 Bartonella sp. MR90HLJMH | reverse complement strand
TGGAACTTCAGCAACCATTGCTTCTGTTGTAATCAGAAGGCTAGCAATTGAAGCCGCATTCTGGAGAGCAGAACGCAAAAACTTTCACTGGATCAACAATTCTTGAAAGCAATCAAATCACCAAATTCACCGGTTGCAAAACGTGAAAAAGCATTAAAAAAAACGGGCACAGAAAGCCCGTTTCTTTATTACTTCTATGGAATAAGAGCTTAGAAATCCATTCCGCCCATTCCACCCATTCCGCCACCTAAGCATTGGAGGCATTGGTGTATCTTTCTTTGGAACTTCAGCAACCATTGCTTCTGTTGTAATCAGAAGGCTAGCAATTGAAGCCGCATTCTGGAGAGCAGAACGCACAACTTTCACTGGATCAACAATTCCCAAAGCAATCAAATCACCAAATTCACCCGTGGCAGTATTGTAACCATAAGTGTCAGCATTATTTTCCAGCACTTTGCCCACAATAATAGCGGCTTCTTCACCGGCATTGGTTGCGATTTGACGTGCTGGCGCTTGAAGAGCACGACGAACGATATGAATACCTGCTTCTTGGTCAGGATTGCTTCCTTTAACGGTCAACGCATTTGCTGCACGCAACAATGCGGTACCACCACCAGCAACAATACCTTCTTCAACAGCAGCACGTGTTGCATTCAAAGCATCATCAACACGGTCTTTCTTTTCTTTCACTTCAACTTCTGTTGCACCACCCACGCGGATAACAGCAACACCACCAGCGAGTTTAGCAAGTCTTTCTTGCAATTTCTCACGGTCATAGTCAGAAGTTGTTTCTTCGATCTGAGCCTTGATTTGATTGACGCGAGCAGTAATTTCAGACTTTTGTCCAGCACCATCAATAATGGTGGTGTTTTCTTTAGAAATGTTCACTTTCTTTGCACGTCCAAGCATATCCAAAGTGACATTTTCAAGTTTAATGCCCACATCTTCAGAAATAACCTGTCCGGATGTCAAGATTGCGATATCCTCTAACATTGCTTTACGGCGATCACCAAATCCAGGTGCTTTTACAGCAGCAATTTTCAAACCACCACGCAACTTGTTGACCACGAGTGTTGCCAAAGCTTCACCTTCCACATCTTCAGCGATAATGAGAAGTGGTTTTCCAGATTGCACAACAGCTTCAAGCACTGGAAGAAGAGATTGTAGATTAGACAATTTCTTTTCGTGAATGAGAATGTAAGGATCATCAAGATCAGCGACCATTTTCTCAGCATTTGTGACAAAATAAGGGGAAAGATACCCACGGTCAAATTGCATTCCTTCAACGACTTCTAATTCCGTTTCAGCAGTTTTAGCTTCTTCTACGGTAATGACGCCTTCATTGCCCACTTTTTCCATAGCATCAGCGATCATTTTACCGATTTCAGCAGCACCATTAGCAGAAATAGTTCCTACTTGTGCAATTTCTGCTGAAGTTTGGATTTTTTTTGCTTTTTTGAAGAGGTTTGCCACCACTTCATCCACAGCAGCATCAATCCCGCGTTTAAGATCCATTGGGTTCATGCCAGCAGCAACAGCTTTAACGCCTTCTTGCACAATAGCTTGTCCTAAAACAGTTGCTGTTGTTGTTCCATCACCAGCGATATCATTGGTTTTAGAAGCAACTTCGCGCAACATTTGTGCACCCATATTTTCGAACTTATCTTCAAGTTCAATTTCCTTTGCAACGGATACACCATCTTTTGTGATGCGAGGCGCACCGAATGATTTATCAATCACCACATTACGACCTTTAGGGCCGAGTGTCACCTTAACAGCATTAGCAAGGATGTCGACACCGCGCAACAAACGCTCACGCGCTTCACGGCCAAATTTGACTTCTTTAGCAGCCATTTAATTTCTCCTTGGAGTTTTCTCAAAATAGTACACAATGAAAAGTTAAGCGCTTCAATTAGCCCATAATTCCCATAATGTCAGATTCTTTCATGATGAGGAGGTCTTCCCCATTAATCTTGACTTCAGTTCCAGACCATTTTCCAAAGAGGATACGGTCTCCTGTTTTGACTTCTAAAGGCACACGCTTTCCGTTATCATCGAGAGCGCCATTGCCAACAGCAATCACTTCGCCTTCTTGAGGTTTTTCTTTTGCTGTATCAGGGATGATAATCCCACCAGCCGTTTTATTTTCAGATTCAACCCGACGGACAACGACACGGTCGTGAAGTGGGCGGAATTGTATATTAGCCATGTTTTAAATCCTTAAAACTGAACATAATTGCATTAATCTTAAAAGTTCTTGCTAGCACTCATAGCTTGAGAGTGCTAGTATAAGTTAGATATAAAATCTGCATCTCTTAATGTCAAGAATAGCCATAAAATAATTTCTCTAAATGAAGCTTCAAAGTCTTGCCTCTCATTGCACTTTCGCGTTATTTAGCTTTTTTAAGAACCCGTGAACAAAAAAGGATCTTATCATGGTTGAAACACGTCAGGAAACGGATAGCTTTGGAACGATTTCGGTACGTCAAGATCGTTATTGGGGAGCACAAACTGAACGTTCACTGCATAATTTTAATATTGGCAGTGAAAAGCAGCCTCTTGCCATCATCTATGCCTTAGTCCTTATCAAAAAAGCTGCAGCTGTTGTAAATATGGACAAAGGAAAACTACCAGCAAATATTGGAAAAGCAATTATTGCCGCCGCCGATGAAGTGCTTGCCGGCGATTTTGATACGCATTTCCCACTCTCCGTCTGGCAAACAGGTTCTGGCACACAAAGCAATATGAATGTCAATGAAGTAATTGCTAATCGTGCCAGTAAGATTTTGGGAGGAAAACTTGGAAGCAAAAAACCAGTTCATCCCAATGACCATGTCAATATGAGTCAATCATCGAACGATTCCTTTCCCACAGCGCTTCACATTGCCACCACGTTGCAAACACGCCAACACTTACTGCCAATCCTTGAAGCTCTTATTGCTACACTAAAACAAAAAGAGCAAGAATTTGCAGACATCATTAAAATCGGCCGCACCCATACCCAAGATGCAACGCCTTTAACCTTAGGACAAGAATTTTCAGGCTATCGTGCCGCATTAGAAGCCAATCTTCAGCGCATTGAAAATGCTCTAACCGATGTCCACATGCTTGCTCAAGGTGGCACGGCTGTTGGCACAGGACTAAATGCGCCAAAAGGTTTTGACATTGCTTTTGCGCAAACAGTGAGCGCTTTCACAGGAATAACGTTTCAAACTGCCAGCAATAAATTTGAAGCACTCGCCCATCATGGAGCCCTTGCGCATTTCCATGGGAGCTTGAATGCCTTAGCTGCTGATCTGTTTAAAATTGCTAATGACATTCGATTTTTGGGCTCAGGACCACGTTCAGGTTTAGGGGAACTCAGTCTTCCCGAAAATGAACCCGGATCTTCCATCATGCCAGGCAAAGTTAATCCCACGCAATGTGAAGCCTTAACCATGGTCGCATGCCAAGTTTTTGGCAATCACACCAGCGTAACCTTTGCCGCAAGCCAAGGACATTTTGAACTCAACGTTTATAAACCTGTTATTGGCTATAACGTTTTACAATCAATTACCCTTCTTGGTGATTGCATGCGCTCTTTTGATGAACATTGCATTCAAGGATTACGAGCCAATCGCATTCATATTCACTCGCTCATGGAGCGCTCACTCATGTTAGTCACAGCTCTTGCACCAGAAATTGGCTATGAAAAAGCTGCTGAAATTGCCAAAGCAGCGCATAAAAATGATACAACTTTGCGCGCAGAAGCAATAAAAGCTGGCGTTTCTGGAGCTGATTATGACCGGCTGGTTGATCCCAAAAAGATGATTTCTCCCCAATAAACAACTCACTAAAAAAAGATGCAAACGTCTTAAAACAAATCTTTCTGTCAAAAGATCGGGGTGTTTACACCCCGACGATGACCGATAACGATTACCCACAGCGTTCATTTTAGGCTCTGGTCCATATTTCTGCTCTTGTCTCAATGAGATAATGTATTTATCTATAATGATAATCTCGCGTCATTCATATTGAATGAGAATCCTGAATACCGTAGGATTTTCTCATTTTAAATCTGTCCCATGTTAAATCAATCAAAATCACTTACTTCCACATCACAAGCGGGATAAATGTATGGATAGAAGTTGTATAAAATAAGAAATGACTAAAAACGCCTCTAACGAACCGCCTCAAGTGCCAAGAACTGTCACAACATTGTGGAGAGGGCTGTCACAACACCCACGAGCTGGTAAATATAATGATCGTACCGGCTTGATTCTTTATGAAGCGTAAAGATAAGGGGGGCTCAATGGCTTTATCTTTATACCATTCACGAGCCACCGCCATGAAATGGGTTTGGGAGCATTGAGAAATGTCTCCTTTATGAAGCGTGAAGATAGAAGTGCTCAATAGAGGAACAGCTGTTGGAAAAAACTCAATGCACCGAAAGGTTTTGGCCTTTACTGAAACAATCAGCTCTCTGACAGGGATATCCTTGACAGTTCGCAAAAAATTTTGGAGCATTTACCCATCATGACGCCCTCACCCATTTCCACAAAAACCTGAGTGCACGCGCTAATCTCTTTAAAATTGCCAACGACATTCAGTTTTTAGGCTCTCATCCACGTTCCGGCTTTAAGCGAACGAAAAGAAGAATTTATCGTTTTACATGGTGCATGAGAAACCTCATGAAACATCAGATTCTCGCACTTTGCTCCTTCTTATTCTTCATATCCCATTCAATCAATCAAAACTATTCGCTTGGATTGTTATAAGCAAAAGTGGCATATAGATAAAAAAAGAAATAAAGAAATAAAGTCGCTCATCCTCTCAAGTGCTCAAAAGGCTATCGCAATACAAAGCTACGCAATATCAGAAACGAGCAAAGAATGTGATGGTGCCAATATGTATTTTTTACGATCAATTGAATATTAAGCACAATGATATCAATCATTATAGACAATATATTTAACACTGAATAACAAAGAGTGTTTTTAATATATATATAATAATGGTTCTTTAATAATGGTTCTTTAAAAAAATTAAAATCTTATTTACTATACTATATTTTTTTCTAAAACATAGAAAACACTGAAGGAATATATACAAACCCTGAAAAATTAAGAAAAACGCGGAATAATAGCACGAAAACAAGTTTTAAAAACACTTTAATATGGTTAATTATAGATTTTATACGTATTTTAGTTTTCATAATGATATTAACTATAGATTTTTTTAACCAATTTGTATATAATACGATTTGTATCCGAAATGAATTGGGGATGTTTTTATGAAAACAAAATATTTAATCGCACTATCTATTTTCACTTTCATTACCACTTCAACAGCGCAAGCAGCAGATACGGTAATCTTTGAGCAATCAAAACCGAAGGTTTCATTGCAAAATGATTCATCGTCACGTATCACACCGGTTACTGTTTCTGCGCCTTTTTCTTGGTCTGGTTTTTATTTTGGAGGACAAATTGGATATTTTTCCAGTAAAAATACTCTAGATTACGCAAAAGAAGCCAGGGACGGAAAATGGGCTTGGGTTGATAGAGATTTATCACCGAAACCATCAGGATTGAGAGCAGGTTTGTATGCAGGTTCTAATATTGATCTGGGAGAGAACCTTGTTTTCGGTTTTGATACGGACATAGTCTGGTCTGGGAGGAAAAGCACCCAAACAGACAATGGAAAGAAAATTCTAGATGAATTAGACTCTATTAACATTGCCTTTAAAGAAGCTGGGATTCCTATCGTAAAACCTGCAGCTCAGGATGAAACGATACCCAACTATGGTGACATTGTTGTCAGCAGTGTAACATTGAAAGAAAAATGGTCTGGTGCTGCACGCGCGCGTATTGGTTTTGCTTCCCATCGTCTTATGCCTTATGTTGCAGGGGGTATAGCCTATACACAAATGCAATATATCATGTCACTTTTATCAAAATCACAAGAAGATTCGACAGTTTTTGCTTCTGGCGATGTGTTAGATAAAACAAAAACAATGTTTGGTTACACTATTGGTGGTGGTTTTGATCTTGCAATGACAGATAATATCATCATGCGTACAGAATATCGTTATTCAGATTTTTTGAAAAAGAAATTTGCAGACGATAACCTTGAAATCTCTTCTCAAACGCATGATGTTCGCTTTGGTATCGCTTATAAATTCTAAGTTTTGTAGAAAAATTGAACTCTTAAAAAACCCTGTTAAAACGGGGTTTTTTTTATGCCTCTTTTCCTCCTAAAAAGACGCAGATTCTAAAAACCAAGACTAAACTGTAAACAAATCGTCACAAAACAATAAAGCCTCTCCCTCTTTTAAAGCAAGCTCCTATCCTCTCCCCCTTTCATGTATACATTTAGAATATAAAAGCTTTACCATCATACCACTGGCTACCATCGTAAAATAAATGAGAGCAGTTATTAAGAGATGTTTCTTTAAAAGAACTATGGATATTGTGCATCAATTGCAGTTTTATAGGATGATGTTGACTTGCCTCCCCACTCTCAAAGGATCAAGATTCTAAAACCCATTTCTAAAATCATGTCCGTTTGTAAAAACACAACAACTCTTGGGGACTCTTGGGGCAGGCTCCTCTTGGCGCCTCCCCATGGAATGCCCTTAAACCTAAAGTAAAACAAACACTCTTAAGAATATCCAACACACACTGAAAAAAAATTACTGTAACGTTTCAAGGAAGTTTACAGACCCTATATGACCACACTTCAAATGACAGTGTTTACAGCTATTGTATACCAGAGTAGAGAGAGGATATTGCGGTTCTCTGTTTATGTAATTTCTGTAACGGGGAGACAGCTTCATTTGGGGAGAATATGAAGTTGTCAAGGCAAAAACCAATTTCCAACCTTACTATTTCCTTTTACTTCGGTTTTACGACTTTCAAAGCCTCTAAAGCACTATCTTTTAGGCCTCTACAGCTCTGTCTTTTAAAGAAAGGAGTTTACGCATTGCCTCATGCTTGTGTTTCTCACGGGACTTTTTTGGATCACGCCCCTCATGTCATACGACAGCGCTCCAAACCAAACACACTCAAATCCCAAACACACTCAAATCCAAGACACTTGGGTTGGTAATTCACATGCGTGTTTTCAAGAAACATCTCTCAAAACCCTGACGCCCATTTTGCAATAACGCCCACAAGAATATAAAATCTATAGAGCATCATCTTTACACTTCATAAAAGTGCAAGCTGGCACCATCCATCATATACTCCTACCCCCCAATGATGCCCTTGAAACGGTTTATTAAGAGGCATTTTTATTCATTTTTTGTAAAATTTCATTCCACATTTTGTAAAATTTCATTCCACAATAGCGCATCTAGCTTGCAATGTACAAAAGACATGATTTCGGTTAATTTACTATAAATAAACTTAAAATAAACAAACTTAAAATGAAAGAATCCTATGGTATTCGAGGTTTTTCATTCAACATGCAAAACAGTGAACACTATTTATAAATCCCACATGTTTTATAAATTAACATGATACGCCATAACAGGATAAAGGAAAATCTCTATGAGATGGTGCGGGTGGTCGGACTCGAACCGACACTCCTCTCGGAACCAGATTTTGAGTCTGGCGCGTCTACCAGTTCCACCACACCCGCACATTGCTACAAAAGACAGTACTTAAAATACAGACTTGTCGATTATTCCTTTGCACTATATGAAGAAGCACAGATTCGTCAACAGCAGACTTCTCATTTTTTAAGAATTCATATCATTTTCTTATCTGTTTTATGAAATATTTTCTTTATTGGATTTCTCTACCGGATTTATAACAATCTCATTTGTAAAGTCTTTACCTCTTAAATTTATAGAAAGCCTCATGATATTAAACAAATTAAAGCTTTGGACGATTTCTTTGGCAAATCGGCGTACTGCACCACACTGGCTTGGTTTCATTGCCTTTATTGAAAGTTCTGTTTTTCCAATTCCCATAGATGTTTTATATATTCCGATGCTGCTTATCCATCAAAAGCGAGTTTATCGCTATGCTTTGATTGCGACTATCTGTTCTGTATTAGGAGGCATTGCCGGTTGGTTTATCGGACATTTTGCCTATGATACTCTTGCCAAACCCATTTTAGAAATTTATGGTAAGGTTGAAAGTTTTGAATCTCTGAAAAATAGTGCAACCCTGCAATTTCTAGTCATTTTACTGATAACATCAGGTTTTTTTCATCTTCCCCCCATCAAAATTGTCACAATTTTGGCCGGTGTAATGAGTGTACGTCTTGAACTTTTCATTCTTATTTGTATTTTTTCTAGAGGCGCTCGTTTTTATCTTCTCGCGTGGCTGATTAAACATTTTGGGCAAAAAGCAATGAATTTTCTAGTACAGAATTTCAAATGGATTATTCTCATTGGTTGTGTTAGTCTCGTTTTAATTTATGGGATTTTCATAGCTTTTTTAAACAAAAAGCTTTTATAAGGAACAGACTTAATGGCGTGCGTTTTGTCTTCTCACCCACTTTTATACAAGCACCTTCATCTTGAACCCAGCAGAAAAGAACAAAGTTTATGGGCTTTTTTTCTCGCTTTTTGCTTGTCCGCTACAATAGGTCTTGCCCTTGGTTTTGAATATTTTGGAGGGTATCTTCCTTGCGATTTGTGTCTCATAGAGCGTTTTCCCTATTATGGTGCCATACCCTTTTTGCTCTTAGCAGGTTTTGGGGCATGTTTTTTTCGCATGTCTGCTTGGATACAACTTTTATTTTTGTGTGTTTTTGTCTTAATGTGTATAAGCCTTGTTTTAGCCATTTATCATGCAGGTGTTGAATATGGCTTTTGGGCAGCCCCCCTCAGTTGTGGTTTAAGCGCAGTGAGAAAAACCTCAGACATTAACCAGCTTCTTAACCAATTAAACAACATTCATCCCCCTTCTTGTTCTGAAGCATCCGCACGCTTTCTTTTTCTTTCATTTGCCGGCTGGAATGTCGTTGCTAGTCTATTTTACATGCTTATCAGTTTTTATGTTGCCTCAAAAGGACTCCTTTCAAGCAATAAGAAACTCTAACCATAAAATAGAAATGAAGCCGCGTGCACTCGTTCTCTCCAATCGCTTCCCCCTAAACCAACAACCCTCCAGTCACCAATCACCACCCAAAACCACCCACCGCCAAACCAACCCAACAACCCACCTATCACCAATATCCCTCCTCTAGCGTTGTACGCAAAAGACAAAAATAAGCAGATATATCCATTTTATGGTTTCACCTCTCTGTACTTATGAGCAACATTTTGATAAAAACTCGTGGTAGAAAAGCCGTAAAATAATAAGTGAGGGGACCGATAAATATAAATGGTCTGCTATGGCTGAAGATAAGAACACAGCGCCTTCTACCCTATCACCTATTTCCTTAGATATAACCAAACTTGAAGAACCATGTGTTATGATGGAACATGATTATAATGCATGGCGCGAGCATATAAGAGAAAGAGATTTAAATGCTCCTTACAAAAAACCACCTCACATAAAACCACGAATCAAATCGGCACCACGCATCAGACAAGTTTTTTGGTGCGATTTTCCTCATGATTCGATACTCCCTGAATTTTGGAAAAAGCGGCCTGTTTTAGTGCTTTCTAAGAATGCAAAATTATATGGAAATGTGACAGTTTTACCTTTTTCAACGAAATCACAACCCAATAATCCCGCTGCGTATCCAATACAATCTCCCATAGAAAATAAAAAAGCATGGATTATCTGCAATTATGTCACAACAGTTTCTGTAAGTCGTTTAAGTTGCTCACGTACTGTTCCAAGATTATCCAGCGAAGATTTTCATAAAGTTGTAGCTCTGATGCTCAAACATTTACCGCATTTACACTATTGACTTTTGAAAAAAATAAGCGTATATGTATCACCATATACGGCATCAGTAATGGTGGCCGCTTCCCCGAAAGGGGAGATAGGAACGAAGGAGTGGGCAACCGCTCCTTTCGTCATTTTTGGTATTTTTTTTGAGAACTTTTTAGCCATTTTTTGCAACCTTCCCTAGAACATATCCAACATTCATTCTCCACCGTTGTTGTTTTGAAATATCTGCGATTTGGGGTAAGCAGAAGACACTATCCGTACTATTGATCTGGTAAAGTTTCCCACGGAGATTACCGAGATGTTGTACATATTTATCATTTCATTGCACAAAAAACCGTGCTGCCGTTGCTTAAACTTTATATGATTTGCCGCAATGGGAATATCTTTCCAAGATTGAAAAAAATTTTTCATAATTTGGCATAACAAATAATCCCTTGTTCTTCGCGCTCTTGAAGTGTTCAATCGCTCAATTTACCAAAAGATATTCGACCTCACAACTTGTTTATTTACGTCCCTCAATACGGATGAAGCGGATGAAAAAGCCAGCATTTTTGAAAAGAAAAATAAAGAGCATTTAATGATTCAAACGCTTTAAGACTACACAGAATACTCCATTCATCTTTGAACGCATCTATTTCTGTAAAGAGAGCTAATAATGCTTATATAATCTGAATAATATTAGTTTACTTACCATATGATAACCGATTGATAACGATAACGCTAAACACAGAACTTACATCACCATACCACAAAATAGTGTTTTTACGAGATAACAAAAAACGATTACTTCACACCGCAATATATCTTAAAAATTGCATCAATAATCCATAGCATTTTTATAAAATACTATGAAATTTGAAAAATTCATACAGAACATATGTCATTTACACCACAATAAAACTACATTTTGTTTATTTAAAAAACATTTTGTATATTAAAAATATCTCCGTTAATAATATAGAATTGCGTTTACGACTTACCAAAACAGATGATACAATAAAAACAATAATATAATTTAAACTTATTTCTAAATTAACAAAAAAACTACAGCTTATAATTTAAGTTAAAAACTAAAATTGAAAAGTTGACAGAATCAATAAACTATGGAAATTACATAAAAATATAATACAAAATGTGCAATTAAACACTTTGTATTAACAGCACATTAAACACATAATGAAATTATGCATCATAGGATGCCACGGTGCTTTTTTTGTTTTGTTTAGAGAGTGTAATGAAAAAACTTTTTTGATTAAATCTTTTAAATTTGGATCATTATAATGAAAATATTTCAAAAAATCGCGTTATATATTGTTACAATAGCCTTTTTCTTTTCACAGGTTTTGGAAGCTAATGCTTATTATTTGAATAGTCATTCTCAAGGTTCTAGTTTTGCTTCTACAGTGTCAAAAGAAAATAAAGTTGTTAAAGCTATTGATATGATTATGGATCATATTTCAACACAAAGCACTGAACAAGATTTTAAAAAAGGTGTTGTAAAGGTAGGAGTTATGATGGGACTTGCACCAGCACTTTGGGGTCTTATTGCGTATTTTTCATGGTTGTTTTCTAAAAAGCGGGCTCCCTATCGTACACCGGGTCAAAAAGCATTTGATGCTTTTGCAGACAGTGCGTGGATGCTTGTTTAAACAACGTTTCACTTAAATACAGTTTAAACAGTAAGCTTATTTAATACTTAATAACATAAACTGTAATTCAGATTACAGTTTATGTTTTTTTATATTCAATTAATATTGTTAACTTTTCCCCACTCTACATGATAAATAAAATTTGATCAGCTATATTCACACAAATGCAATGCGATAAATTGAACACTGTTTGATATGATAATATCTCTCTCTCATTTATGCACCCCCACCCTTAAACCTACCCCTGAAATTGCAGCACAAAAGATAATTCGTTACACGCTAAAAAATCCACCTAAATGCAAAAGCTGTAACAACGCTCAACTTCGACTATTTGAATAACAGCAATCATTCAAACTTTAACCAACACGATAATACGCCTATTCTAAACGATTTATGTACCACCTCATCCGCAACACATTGCCAAATATCCGTACATTTCCCCGAAAAATTTTCACACTTTTACGCATAGTAAAAAAAAGATTAACTTTAATCATGTTGCACTCCTTAAATTGATAACGGATTTTAAAAATGACCAAAAAAATCAAACAAAAATAGAGAGGTAAGTTACGAAAACTACAGGGTAAATTTTACTGCCCCAAAATGTCTATTTTCCCCCGCCTGAACAGTCAGAGGAACACTATAAAAATTATTTTCATTGAAAAACAATTACTTATAATCTAGGGAAGAAAAGTAAAAATCTCCCCCAGAAAAAGAGATTATCTTCAAAATTATCAAAAAAACAGCACAATTTTAGTGATCTTTTTATTTTTTTTCTTTTGATAAAATTAATTGGCAGGTGTCTTAGGCGCCCCTCCGGTAGGTTCCCAATTCGCAACAGCCGCTAATTCCTCAATAACATCCTTTTTTAACTTACCATTTTTCTTATTGTGTAAATCATATTGATCAGCATTCTGTTGCAACCATTTTGCAAGCGTTCCTTTAACAGTTTTACCACCCTCAACCTCACTCACCGCTTCCCATGCCGCAACAATAGCAGCAAGCTTTGGAGCATAACGTGGATGCGTTGGATCTTGAAACGCATATTTTTGATCCTTAACGTCACGAGAATCATCCTCAGGGAAAAAAACTTTAGGTCTCTTACCACGCAATAAAAGCCATTTCCTCAAATCATCTAGGGAAACAGAAGAATATTCAGCAATAGGATCGTTCAAATGCCCCACCCGAAAACCACTAAGATAGTACCATTCTACCCTTAATTTTCCCTCTTTTGCTTCTCTTACTATGTCACTATAAACAGCTCGGAACAAAGCAATTTTATCAAACGGTACTCGCTTCTCTCCTTCACTACACAGAGATTATACTCCCCTCACATTGCGCACTTATCACACTTTTTAATAATCCCACAACCACACCCTTCCTTGTGATACACAAGAAAATGATTTGAATTGCTTCAATATAAGAAGTTTTGAAGTGAGAGGAAACCTACTGAACTTTGGGCTTTCATGCAAGATATCAGGCAAGTTACAAGGCGATAAATGCCCCTTCATAAAGCATAAATTTTTATGCGTGATCAAACAATTTGATATGATAATGTCTCTCTCATTTATGCACTCCCCCCCCTAAACCTGTATGCACTCCCCCCCTTAAACCTGCCCCTGAAATTGCAGCACAAAAGATAATTCGTTACACGCTAACAAATCCACCTAAATGCAAAAGCTGTAACAACGCTAAATGCGCGTAAATATCATAAGAATACTGGCTTACACCTCCACAAGCAGAATGAGTGGCGTAAAACTGTACAATAAAATGCCATACCCATAATAAACCGTGCTAAAGATTGTCGCAACACTGGGAGCTAAGGTGTATGATGATGCCGGCTTGCTCTTTTATGAAGCGTAAAGATTAAGAAGACTCAATAGAGTTTATATTATTTCATGGAAATTTTGTCGCTCTACCCTTCTATACTCTTCACAGGGGTCCCCTCGCGAAATGGGCTTTTGTCCCTTGAAAAAGGTCTCCTTTAAAAGAATCATCTCAAATTCCAAGAGCTGTTACAGTCTTTTGAACGCATAAAATGAATGATGACGCCAAGCCTATTTCTTTCCCTACATTCTCGAGCATCAATACATTGAAACACTTCATTCAAACGCCCCTTTAGCAAAATAAAGCACATTGTCTCTTAATTTTTTCACGCAATCATTTCTTTCATGTGACCATACTTCTTGATAAATCTCCTTTGCTTTCTTGACTTCCCAGCACTCTTTTTTCTCAGTGCAACCTTTTTGCAATTTTTCAGTTTTTAACTTTTAGATTGACTTTTGGTTTATTTTTCTTATGGTTTAGAACTATTCTAAAGTGCAGAGGGACAGAAAATGTTGAGATCGTTTTTTTCATTTGTACAACGTAAAGCTCTGTTCTTTCGTTCAGCACAAAAAATGATGCTTCAAGCGCTCAAAGTAAAAGAGCAGCATGCAGCGCTCTATTTGAAATATGCAAAAGCTCTAGAATCTTATTCCTCTAAGGAAGCGGCGGTTTTTACCGCCATGGGGCTTCAAGAGCTTGAAAATTATAAGGAACTTTTGTGCCTTACTTGCCATAATCGTGCAAACACTATCGGTTCATTATGTGACCGAACTTCTCTTGTAAAAAGCAAGAGTAGCCATCCCTCTAAAAAAACAACAGTGGCCAATAACACCGTAAAAAAACCTTCGAAAACGCAAAGACAAACACTTTTGACTTGGATTCAACCAGGTCTTGCAGGATTAATGGATGGCTCTGTCTCTACCCTTGCCCCCATTTTTGCAGCAGCTTTTGCCACAGGAGACACACATCAAACTTTTTTGATAGGGCTTTCAGCTTCTATTGGTGCAGGACTTTCGATGGGTTTCACAGAAGCAGCCCACGATGACGGTAAATTATCAGGGCGTGGTTCGCCATTAAAAAGAGGTCTTGCCAGCGGCATTATGACAACATTAGGGGGGTTGGGCCATACTCTTCCCTATTTGATCAACTCTTTTTATGTAGCGACAGTTATTGCATTTATCATTGTTTTTTTCGAACTAGGCGCAATCGTCTGGATCCAAAACAAATTCATGTCAACTCCCTTTTGGCGCGCCTCTTTACAGGTCATCATTGGTGGTGCTCTGGTTTTTGCCACGGGTATTCTTATTGGTAGTATCTAAAAAATCTTATCTCTAAACATAATTTAGATCTCAAATAAGCGCATGTCCTTAGGTATAAGCCATCATTGATGATGCCATTATTGAAAAATACCATTAATGGTGTCAGATGGTGTTTTGGAATATTCTAGATCAGCAAGCTCTGGGGACAACCTATATCAACAAACCTTTATCGACTTGGTTTTATGGATATCTTTTGTTAAAGTACCATTTCTTTCTAGACCTCATATTTTGGAAATACCTTGATCATGTCGCACTCTGAAACCAACACCCCTCTAAACAATCACCCTGTCTCTTCTCAATCTTCACATGCCCTGACTTTATTTGTTCAGCGTCTTGCACACGGACAAGGTTTAGAACTTCCTCACTACGCAACGGCTGGTTCTGCGGGTCTTGATCTACGTGCAGCAATTGGAGAAGAAGAAACGCTTGTTCTTGCCCCTGGGCAGCGGGCACTTATTCCAACAGGTCTCATTTTTCATTTATCACGTGGGCTTGAAGCACAAATACGTCCACGCTCTGGCTTAGCCTTAAAACACGGCATCACATGCCTCAACACTCCAGGAACAATTGATAGTGATTACCGTGGTGAAGTCAAAGTCCTTCTTATCAATTTAGGACAAGAAGACTTTTCTATCCAACGAGGAATGCGCATTGCCCAAACAGTCATCGCTCCCGTATCCCAAGTCAATGTTTGCGCCATTGAACCAGAGCAAAATACCCAAAGCCATAACGAGAGCCGTGGAACAGGAGGTTTTGGTTCAACGGGGCATACTTAAGAAGCTCTGAAAAAATCGCTACTCTCAAAATATAACACTCGCAACCACTCTTTCACTGGAAGTCCTTTGGGCTTTTAAAGTGTAGAAGGAGTGTGCATGTGCCTTCAAAGTTTTTTACTAAACGGAACCTCTAAACAATCATCCTTACTCTTCCTCTGTCTCTTCTCAATCTTCACATGCCCTGACTTTATTTGTTCAGCGTCTTGCGCTTGGGACAAGGAAACTTCTTCACTACGCAACGACTGGTTCTGCCGGTCTTGGATTTACAAACAGCAATTGGTAAAGAAGAAACGCTTGTTCTTGCCCTTGGGCAAGCGGGCACTTATTCCAACAGATCTCATTTTTCATTTATCACGGGGGGCTTGAAGCACGCATCCATCCACACTCTGACTTAGCCTTAAAACACGCCATCACATGCCTCAACACTCCAAGAACGATTGAGTGTGATTATCCGAAAGTGAAGTCAAAGTCCTTCTTATAAATTTAGGCCAAGAAGACTTTTCTATCCAACGGGGAATGCGCATTGCCCAAACAGTCATCGCCCCCGTATCCCAAGTCAATGTTTGTGCCATTGAACCAGAGCAAAATACCCAAAACCATAACGAGAGCCGTGGAACAGGAGGTTTTGGTTCAACGGAGCATACTTAAGAAGCTCTGAAAAAATCGCTACTCTCAAAATATAACACTCGCAACCACTCTTTCACTTAAAACCCCTTGGGCTTTTAAAGTGCAGAAGGAGTGCGCATTTGCTCTCAAAGTTTTTTACTAAACGCACCTCTAAACAATCATCTCTCAATTACGTTTCTTGCGCTATACAAAACTTCGTTATCACCGGACACCCCTCCCCCATAACAAAAACATTGGCATTAATCATTGAGAGCCCACATACCGCTTGTAATGTCCACAGTCTATACATCATATTGATTTATAATAATTAATTATCTTGCAACTTAAATGAGAAAACTCAATACTGTAAGATTTTTTCATTGCAAATCTATTTATATTACATCAATCAAAAGCATGTCTCTCACGTTCCAAATGTGGCTGGCATGTAGATAAAAACTGGAAAAATACCTATAATGAATACTTGTACTAAGTACTGTCACAACATGGGGAGAAAATATAAATACTATAATGGTGCTCGCTTGCTTTTTTGTTAAGCATAAAGATAGTGAGGTTCAATAGATTTTTTATTATTTTACGGGGGCTTTACCGTTATACCATTTATGAACACCGTCGCAAAAAGGGCTTTAAGATGTATTAAGACACACAACAATCGCGCCTGCTGTTTTTCTTGATCGTACCTCTTGAGGCAAGATTAGTAGAGCTTAATCCTACACAACCGATTCAATATATGAACCCCATGCGCAATATCAACCCCATGCGTATTTGGTTTAATAAATCCACGAAAGAACCCTCTATCAATTTCACTCTACGATTTTGAGTCATATGCTTTGCTTCCTACAACAAAGGCTGTTTTTTATCACTGGTCAGAAGCAGCTCCTGAAATATTAGCGTTTACCGCAGTGCCCGTTGTTACGGCATCCACATGCCCCACAACGTTACCACCCGCTCCATCGACAGTAGCGTCCACTACCCCTGTGGTTTTATTATTGATCACACCTTTTGAGGTAAGATTGGTAGAGTTTTGCAATCCTACAAGACCGATTTTATTATATCCAGCCATGCGTATTTGATTTAATAAATCGATGACAGCACCATAATCAATTTCGCTATCGGCTTTGATTAAAATTTTTGTCTCTAAATTTTGCGTAGTTTCCCTCAACAAAGCTTCTCTCAAAGCTGCTTGTTCTACAAGATGATCACCAATGTAAAGAGAACGATCTTTTTGCAAAGTAACATAAAGAGGTTCATCAGACTGAACCACTGAAGGTACTTGAGTTATAGAAGGAAGCTGAACGGGAATGACAGATGTTGCCAAAGGTGCAGCAACCATAAAAACAATAAGCAACACCAATATAACATCAATAAAAGGGGTCACATTGATTTCGCTTTGCAACCCACTCTCATCTGTATCCCAATCATTATTAAGGCTTGCTTTCATTTTTTATGACTTTTCTGTTGTCTTTGTCTATCAAGTTCACGGCTCAAGAGCCTTTCAAGAGCCGCAGCGATATCGCCTAAATCATTGCGATAACCATTCAAAGCACGCATAAGGCTATTATACATAACAACGGCGGGGATAGCTACAAAAAGCCCAATAGCTGTTGCGAATAAGGCTTCAGCAATCCCAGGAGCAACCACATCAAGTCGCGTTGTTTGAGACTGAGCAATCCCAATAAAAGAATTCATAATGCCCCAAACAGTTGCAAAAAGACCAACAAAGGGAGCAATTGCGCCAATGGTTGCAAGAACAGTGCTTCCACATGCAACACGGCGTGTAGCAGCCAACAAGCAGCGTGACAAAAGCGAATGAACCCTTTCTTTTAAACCTTCATGAACATCGCGAACCTTAACATCGCGAACATCGCGGGAAACATCTTCATATTGATTGCTCTCCTCATAAAAGAGAATGTCTTCAAGCGTTTGTGCACTTTCCCTTGCACCGGTTCTTTCCCCAGAGCTTTTATTTATCCCTTCAGGAGCAGAAAAATGAACCTGTTGTGTAGAAAGATACACCTCTTTAAGAACTTCTTTGAGAAAAAACACACCAGCCCCTTTGCTTTCTTTCAAGCTAGCTGCCAAACGTGTAAGAGTCTGAGCATTAAGAACCAATTGAAGTTCATGACGTACTCTTCGTTTTGCCAAAGTGATCTCAATAATTTTCACAAAAGCAATTGTCCAAGACATAAGAGAAGCAAGTAACAAAATAATGATAACGGCTTTCACCACCCAATCAGCAGCCATAAACATAGAAAAAGGAGAAAAATCATGCGCTGTCAATACAGCAGACATATTATCTAAAGGTACTGTTTCAGATTCCATTTCTATCTCACATTCTTATGGTCTTATCTTTTTTATGAGCTGGATCGTCACCCCGCACAGCATCGCTGTTCCACAATGCCACTACCCTTTTAACGTCATTTTCGCATTCCTCTTAAGAAAGAAAACTTGATAAATCAAGTATAGTTTTATTCCACAAGCTCTCTCTTATTCTAAAGAAATCACTCAAGAAATTTGTCTCTAACAATTCAACAAGTTGATCTTAGCCAATCAATTTATTACATAAATTTGGCAAAATGATAGACTCGCAAGGAGTATTGCATATAATATTTTAATTTATAAGAATAATTTATCATCGTTTCTGTTGAATGAATCCCTCATATCGCAAAGCTTCTCTCATTTCAGCAGCTCTTTTAAACCCAACAAAATATTTACTTGCAGAGAATAAGCAGCAAAAATATCATAAAACTCTTGAAGAAAAGGATATGCACATCTCTAACAACCAGTGCACTGAAGTACCACCTATCCCAAAATAAAAATATACCTTACATTTAAAAAAAAGAACTATCGCAATATCTTAAACTGACCACAAGTATAATGGGAGTGCTCGTTTAGCCCCCAAATACATAGAGAGCAACGAACAACAATATTATTTTCTTGTTCTTCTGCAAAAGCATAAAAATGACATTACTTCTGCCGCAAAAGCGCAACAACCATGTTTTTTATCTGTCACAAACCTAAAAAATAAGCCTCAACACGCTTTTAAAAAACTATTATAAGAACTGCGCCACAAGAAACTAAAGAATGGTGCTAACTTCCTGCAAAAGCATAAGACAATTTTCAACGGATGCAATCCTTTACGGGTATTGCCTATCGTATAGGAAAGATTTATTTTATCAAAAACAGTTTTAAATTCGACAAAATGAAAGGAACCAAAAAAAACTTTTGGCGTTACTCAACCAGTGAAAATTTTCACTCCAATGCAAATGATCACTATGAACACACCAATACAAATATAATAAATCAAGAGAGGGAAAGAATATCATGGCCCAGAACAAAACAACACAGCATAATAAAACAGCCGTAGAAGAAAAAGACCTACAAGGACAATTAGAAAAGCTACGCACTGAAATTTCAGGGATTACCTCAACCCTGACAGATCTTGGTGCAAACAAATTTAACGCCGCCAAAGACAAAGCGGAAAAACTATATCATTCAGCGAAAGAAAGTGGTGAAGACATGATGTCTCAAGCAAAAGACAAAATCAGTGATCTTGAACAAACCATGAATCAATGCGTTCGCAAAAATCCTGGCAAAAGCGTTTTGTTTGCCGCAGGGGTTGGTTTTATTCTTTCTCAATTACTGCGTCGTTAAGCAATGCATAAGTTTATCGCTCCTCTTTTAAACCATCTTGTCGGTGGAGGGCTTAAAAGCACTGTCAAGCAAGTACGCCTTCAAGCAATTTGCTATGGGTTTATTGGCATTTCATTCTTCATGTCTTTGCTTTTTTTATGTATCATCGTTTTTATTGCGTTATGTTCTGTTATGAAGCCTCTTGCCGCTGCGAGTATCATGTTTTTAATTTGTCTTTCTCTTGCAGGATTAGGTCTTATCATCAGTCGGGTTTTCAAGGCTTATCAACGCTATGACCAACAAAAAAAGACAGAAGAACAACGCCAAAAACTAATGACAGATGCAACCGTTTCCAGCCTTGCAGCTCTCAGTCAACATTTCCCTTTTGCCAAATTGAGAGTTCCCATTCTGGGACTTGTAACTTATTTTTTGTGGAAAAAAGGTAAAAAAGACCGCTTTTCAAAGTAAAATATGTAAAGCTGTCACTCTAATCCCCCAATGTGCTTTCTTTTATAGCAAAAGAAAGCACATCTTTTCTTATAGTCTCTTTAGCTTCTTCAAGTGCCTGAAAGGAAATCCCTTTCATTTTCGCTAAAAATTCCATGGATCCGATTAAATCTCTTTCAGATTGCAATCCATGTTTCATGAACATAGCAACATGAGGCAATGCTTGCATTAAAAATTCTGGTTTGATTTGAAGCAATGTAGTATTTTTTGAAGATAGAGATAGTTCGTTTCTGCTTTTCTCTATTTTTTCATAAGCCTTTTTTTCATGACCGAAGGTCACGTCATCGATTTGAATGTGTTCATATTTTTCTGAACACTCATGTTTGTTACAATGACTATTCTGTTTAGGGGAAGGAAACGCGCTCTTACATAGCGCTGTAGTAAGCAACCTATATGCATACACGAGCTTTAAACACAACAATTTTTACTGAAGAGAGTTGTCCACCAAGGACTGTGTGGACTATGATTAACTTTTTTCTGATAAAGTTCGTAGTGGAATATTGTCTTGATTTTTAAATAGCGCTTGAGAGGACGTTTTATCAATAATGGTCAATAGGATTATAGCTCCCGTGATCTCTTCGCCAATCTTCTGGTTGTTGAAATTTGCTCGACCATAAGCCATTTTGTGCTTTTTGAGCAGCAGATTGTAGAGTTTTATAGTCTGCTGGAGATGGAAAATTATGCTGATCTTTTGTTAACACCATTAACCCTTCTGCAAGCCCCAAACGTGCCAGATCAACCCCATCCACAAAACATTGTGCATAATGAACCTGTTGAATGACACGTGCTTGCCGACAAGTAACCTTTTTATCGATTGTTTTTGAGACAAGCCAAGCAGTAACAAAAGCACCGCACGGCCACTTAACTCCGTTGCGTGAGGCAAATTGCCTCATTTCACAGCTTTCCACACCATATAAGCGGATATCACGGATAATCTTTTTTCTCCATCCATCATCCACAAGCGTAATCATTTTAAAGGTCACACCACTTGTAACCTGTATAGCACCTGAATAAACCGGCACATTTTCTTCATAAAATTGTGATGCGAGTGGTTCTGGATGTAACACCACATTTTGTTGGTTTGCATAATCTATCAATTGTGACTTCGGATTTTGAACAAGGTTTTCTATTGTCTTTTCTGGCACTTTAAAAAAAGAAGATTGCATAAGTTTTTCAGTATGTTGACTGAAATAAAAGTATCCCAAAATAATAATATAAATTAAGACAATATATTTAGGCGATGCTTTAAGATATTTTAAAAGTATCATTTTGAATATTAGTATATTTTTTGTTTATTAATTAAGAAAAGATTAAATATTGTTAATTTATCGATAGAAAAATTTATTTTTTTCATTTTATAGGATAGATTAGTATTTTAACTATTAATTTAATTTTCAACTTTAAAATAGTGCGGGGGAATTTTCATGAAAAACATGAATAATTTGTTCATTAATGAACATACCTTACCAAAAACTACTCTATCCAACACACAAAAGAAATGGTTAACAGCAGCATTGATGCTGTTTATTGCCTTCATCGCACTGAGTGAGCCAGCATTTGCCGCAGGTGACTTTGGAAAAGTTGAAACTGCTCTTGATAAATTAGTCAAAGCTTTAACAGGAAACATTGCAAAATCGATTGCAACCATTGCGGTTGCTGGTATTGGGCTTGCATGGATTGCTGGTTATGTTGAAATGCGTAAAGCTTTCTTTGTTTGTGTTGGCATCGGCATTGTTTTTGGTGCACCACAAATCGCATCAATGTTTATGTCTTAATTCGCTTGACTCTAGCCTTTCAAAGCCATGAAAGAGCACGACAAGCTAACAGAAGATACGTTATTTCTTGCTTGCACGCGCCCTGCAATGATTGCAGGCGTGACGGTGGAAGCTATGGGATTAAATGGGATAGGAACGATGATATTGTTCATTATGGCAGGCAATATTTTTCTTCTAACCTTTGGTGTGATGCTGCATTTCATATTCAAGGAAATCCTAAAGCATGACCATAACAAATTTCGTATTCTTCTGACATGGCAAAAGACATCTATTTTTGCCAGAAATTCGAGTCTATGGGGTGGGGGAAGTATTTCTCCATTACGATTAATTCGTAATTATGAGGAATTATAATGAACACAACAGAGCGCAAACGTGAAAAGCAGCCAGAGGCGATCATTCCTTACGTGCGCCATGTCAATAAACACATCATTGCGCTGGATTCACGCGCTCTCATGAGCGTTATTAAACTTGAAGGGATTAACTTTGAGACAGCGGATATTATTGATCTGAATGTGCTTCACGAACAGCTCAATAATCTGTTTAAAAACATAGCGGATGAACGGATAGCGCTTTATAGCCATATTATCAGAAAGCGTGAAACTGTTTATCCGGATGGGACTTTCAGATCGGCATTTGCCAAGCAATTAGATGATAAATATCGCGAGCGGATGGTTTCACAGGAGCTTTATCGCAATGATCTTTATCTTTCAATTTTGTGGAATCCACATGTTGATCAAACAGATAAATTAGTGGAGTTTTTCAAACGTTTAGGCAAAGCCAAGCAAGAAAAAACAGAAGTTGATGCAGAGTCCGTTCGCAAGCTTGAAGATATTACAACAGATCTTATTCAAAATTTAGAGCGCTATGGTGCAAAAAGACTAAGCCTTTATGAACATGAAGGTAATATTTATTCGCAGCAAAGTGAGTTTATCCACCAATTGGTGGGAGGTCGTCGTGAACGTATCCCCCTCACATGGGGGACGATAGCTTCAACTGTTTATTCAGACCGTCTCATTTTTGGGAAAGAGATCATAGAAATACGCTATGAGGCGGAACAGCGGTTTGCGGGCATGTTTGGTTGGAAAGAATATCCAGCAAAAACCAGGGTAGGCATGGCGGATGGTTTGCTCACGCTTCCCTTTGAGTTTATTTTCACCCAATCTTTTGTTTTCAAAAGCAAAAACATTGCCAAGCAGATTATGGGGCGCAAACAAAACCAAATGGTCAATGCAGGCGACCGTGCGGGCTCACAAATTATGGAGCTAGATGATGCGCTTGATGATCTTGAATCCAATCGTTTTGTTTTAGGGGAACATCATTTATCATTGGCAGTTTTTGCTGATACGCCGCAAGAGTTAGCGGATAATCTTGCCAAAGCGCGTTCTCGTCTTACAGATGGTGGGGCTGTGATTGCGCGGGAAGATTTAGGGTTAGCGGCGGCTTGGTGGGCACAATTGCCTGGCAATTATGCTTATCGCACCCGCTCTGGTGCAATAACAAGCCGCAACTATGCAGCGCTTTCTCCTTTTCATTCTTTTCCGGTTGGAAAAATAGATGGCAATGTGTGGGGACCAGCGGTAGCCTTGATGAAAACCTCTGCTGGTTCACCGTTTTATTTTAACTTTCACTTTGGTGATTTAGGCAATACGTTTGTTTGTGGTCCCTCTGGTTCTGGGAAAACGGTTATTGTCAATTTTCTTTTAGCACAACTTCAAAAGCATGATCCCAATATGGTCTTTTTTGACAAAGATCGGGGTGCAGAACTTTTTGTCAGAGCGGGTGGCGGCACTTATATGCCCTTGAAGAATGGTAAACCGACAGGCATAGCACCGCTAAAAGGCTTAGACTATAACAATCCAGCAGATAGAGTTTTTTTACGCCAATGGATTATAAAGCTTGTTTCGTCTGAAGATCAAAAGATCAGTGAATCAGAAAGACAAGACATTACGGCGGCTGTTGAGCAGCTTGCCTTGTTGCCAAAAGAACAACGGACGATCTCTGCCTTACAAATGTTTTTTGATACCACGCATAGAGAGGGGATATCGGGTCGTTTAGAAAGATGGTGTAAAGGCAATGCCTTAGGGTGGGTTTTTGACAATCCTGATGACGACATTGGCATTGATGCAAAATTTATTGGTTATGACATGACGGATTTTTTAGACAATGATGAAATTCGTCCACCTTTAATGATGTATCTTTTTCATAGGATTTTGTCTCTGATTGATGGACGTCGTATTATCATTGTCATTGATGAGTTTTGGAAAGCCTTAGAGGATGATTCCTTTAAAGCCTTTGCGCAAGACAGGCTGAAAACTATTCGTAAACAAAATGGTTTGATGTTGTTTGCAACGCAATCTCCCAAAGATGCGATCAATTCGACCATTGCTCACACCATTATAGAGCAATGCCCCACACAGATTTATTTTCCCAATCAAAAGGGCAATCATGGGGATTATGTAGAAGGTTTTAAATTATCGGACAGAGAATTTAACCTGATACAATCAGAATTAAGCCGTGAGTCACGGCGTTTTCTCATCAAACAAGGACAAAGTTCAGTTGTAGCAGAACTGAATTTACGCGGCTTTGATGATGAAATAGCCATTTTAAGTGGCACCACCAAGAATATTGAACTCCTAGAGACCATTATGGATGAAGTTGGTGAATCTCCAGAAAAATGGCTTCCTATTTTTCAAGAAAGGTCAAAACAATGAAAAAACTTTTATTGGCAACAGCCGTCTGTGCAGCTTCATTTGGCTTTCAAACAAATGCCTTTGCTATCATGGTATATGATCCCGCGGCTGTTGGACAAATAATGAAACAAGTCCAGCAAGGCACACAACAGCTTGGCAAATTGCAAGAACAAATTCAACAAGGTGCACAACAGCTTGAGCAATTAAAGAGCCAACTCGATCAAGCGAAACAATTATATAACTCCTTGAATGTCAAGCCTGACATCTCGGGATTGAAAGACATGTTCAACAAGCAAGGGAGCAGTGGCGCCCTTCCTTCAGATTTTAACCACTTTCAACAATCGATGGGTGGTGGTGGCGGTGGTGGCGGCAGCAAAAACACGCAAAAATGGCAAGAAGAACTTAAATACAAAGAACCCGCGGGGGGCGCAGGATCAAAAGAGGCAGTGGATGCTTTTTACGCACAGGAAGTGAAAAAAGCCGAACAGCGCATAGTGGGAGAAGCAGCAAAAGGCCAAGACGTCTACGAAGAAGCCAGTGAAACACAAAAAAAAATTACCAAGCTCCTTGACGAACTTGGAAGTACTGAAGATGCAGGTAAAATTCAAGGCATTCAAGCACAATTAGCAGCGGTACAAGCAGACCTCCAAACAAAAATACTACAAATGCAAGCTGCCATGATGATTCAACAAGCGGAATACAAAGCTGCTGAACAACGATCTTACGAAGAATTTGCAGCGCGATACAAGGACTATGCCAAAAAACTGCGTGGTCAATAAACGAGAAAAAAGAGGGGCTTGAATATGAACAAGATCATCATAACAACATTGCTACTTTGCACAGGGCTGATCACGGCTGGTTGTGAAAAAACCTACAGCGTAGAAGAACTTAAAAAAAATAAAAAACTGATGGAAGAAGTATTAGTGAAATGTTTGACGTCAGGGGATTTGAATTCGAAAAATTGTAAAAATGCAGAGCAAGCTGAATTTGAAACCCGTAAAAAATGGAGAGGCTTTGGCTCGACAAATGACGATAAACAAGAATCTGAAAAGAAACAGGACAATAAATAATGAATAAAGTTCTCATAACAACATTGCTACTTTGCACAGGGCTCATCACAGCTGGTTGTGAAAAAACCTATAGCGTCGCAGAATTTAAAAAAAATGAAAAATTGATGGAAGAATGGGGAGCAAGATGTGGATGGTCAGGAACTTCAAAAAATTGTGAAAACCTAAGAGTAGCAGCTTTAGAACTTGAAAAGGAACGTCGGAAAAAAGCTGAAGAACATAATCGCAAACTAGATGAAGAATTTAAAGCTAAACAAAAAGCTTGGATTGAAAAAATGAGAGCTGAGAATGAAAAATTCCGAGCTGAACAAAAAGCAAAAGAACAAGCCGAACGAGAAGCAGAAGAGCGCGCTAAACAACAACAGGACACCCATTAATCATGAATAAAGTTCTCATAACAACATTGCTACTTTGCACAGGGCTCATCACAGCTGGATGTGAAAAAACTTACAGCGTCGCAGAATTTAAAAAAGATAAAAAATTGATGGAAGAGTGGAATGCTAAATGTGGATTCGCAGGAACTGCCAAAAATTGTGAAAACCTAAGATTAGCACAACTTGAACTTCAAAAGGAATATTACCATAACCTTGCAAATGAACTTCTTGAAGATAATCAAGAACAAAAAGAGTCCGAAAAACAACAGGACAGTCATTAATCATGAATAAAGTTCTCATAACAACATTGCTACTTTGCACAGGGCTCATCACAGCTGGATGTGAAAAAACCTATAGCGTCGCTGAATTTAAAAAAAATGAAAGCTTAATAAGAGAGTTTCAATGGAAGTGTGGAGCTTCTGATAATTCGAAAAATTGTCAAAATGTGCGACAAGCCGCGAAGGAACTTGATGAAGAACATTCTAAGAAAGCGTTAGAAAATTATAATAAAGCTCTAGAGAAAATAAATAAAAGGCGAGAAGAACGAAAAGCAGAAGAGCGCGCTAAAGCTAAACAACAACAGGACAGTCATTAATCATGAATAAAGTTCTCATAACAACATTGCTACTTTGCACAGGGCTCATCACAGCTGGATGTGAAAAAACTTATAGCGTCGCTGAATTTAAAAAAGATGAAAAATTACGCCTAGAGTGGGATGCTAGATGTGGATTTGCAGGAACTTCAAAGAATTGTGAAAACATGCGGTTAGCATTTTTAGAACTTGATAAGGAACGTCAGGCACAAGCAGCAGAAAGAAGTCGTAAAATTGCAGAAGAAAATCGTAAAAGAGAAGAAGAAGATATAGCTGAAATGAGAGCCAGACTTAAAAAAATGGAAGCTAACACTAAAAAAAATTAGCTGAACAAGAAGCAAAGCGACGTGCTGAGGAAGAACGAAGAGCAAAAGAGCGCACGGCAGAAGAACAACAAAATAACCATTAAGACACAATGAAGAGCGGAGCATCTCAATGGCAATAGTAACCAAAGGCGTATTTTCTTATATCGACAATATGTTAATGAATCCCATTACAAAAACAATGGATAACATCTATTGCGCTTTAGCTGCTCAACTTAAATAACCTTACAGACTATACAATAGATTTATGGCAACATTATGTCTGTGCTCTAGATTTATCATCACTGGTTATAAAAAACCGATAACCTAGCATAATTTAAAAATTGTGCTCAAACCTTGTAAAACTGAAAGAAAGAAGGGGAAATATCTATGAATAAAGTTCTCATAACAACATTGCTACTTTGCACAGGGCTCATCACGGCTGGATGTGAAAAAACCTACAGCGTAGCAGAATTTAAAAAAGACGAAAAATTACGTAATGAGTGGACACCTAAATGTATGTGGAAAAAGCCTTCTAAAACAGAATCTCCTCAAAATTGTGAAAACTTAGGAAAAGCACTAGACGAACTTCGTGAAGAATCCTTTCAAAACTATCTAAATAAATATCGTAAAAATGACGATAAGAAAAAAATGAAAGAACAATCTGAAAAGAAAGAGGACAGTAATTAAATCATAAAAATTTGACTCCGTATGGAACACGAACCCCATATGATAAGGAGCGGAGGAAAGACAATGGCAGCGTATGATATATTTACCAAGATAGACAACGGATTGATGGAGCCCCTTACAAGGGTAATGGATAACACCATTGGAAATCTCTCATCGTCTTTATCTACTCCGCTTAAAGCATCTTGTACAATCTACATTATATTTATAGGGTACAATATTATCTATGGGCGTTCTTCCATGCCTTTGTGGGACTTTATAGCAACAATTTTCAAACTTGGCATCATTGTTTCACTCGCCACAAACGCCGCTCTTTATAATGCGGGGGTTAGGGATATATTTTTCAATGATCTGCCGAATGCCATTGCAAATGTCACCCAAGGAGCACACTCGGATAAAAATGTATGGGATAATATGATACAAACTGCTGCTGGACACGTTTTTGATGCAGCAAACAACGAAAATGGATTTACGTTTGTTGTTTACTGGCTTGCTGGCCTTGTCTGCTTAGTAATTTCTGCTTTCTTTTGTGCTATTGGTTTTTTCGTCTCAATATTTGCTAAAATTGGTTTATTTCTCGTTATATCAGTGGGGCCCCTCTTTATAAGCCTTTATATGTTTTCCTCAACAAGAAGGTTTACAGAGGCATGGTTAAATCAAACAGCAAACTTCATCATTTTGCAGGTATTAGTAGTTATAGTTGGTGGTCTATATGTTGATCTTTCAACAACCATCCTTTCAGATAGTGTTCTAGATATGATAATTTCCTTAGTCCAATTCTTCTCTATTGCCAGTTGCGGCATTTTGATTTTCCTCAAATTACCTGATATAGCATCAGCTTTAGCTTCTGGTGGAGCTTCCCTCACAGGCTCAACAAAATTAGGTGTAGGTGCAGGACAAATTGCTGGAAAAGGAGCTTTCCGTGCCGCTAAAGAAGCTGGTCACCTTGCTAATGTAGGTGGTAAAGCCGCTCTTCATGGTCTACAAAAACTCATCTCGAAAATAAGGGAGCACTAAGTTCAAATGCGGGAATTTAAAAAAATTGGGATTATCTTACCATTTCTCTTTCTCAGTGGCTGTGTGTCTTCACCAAACACACTGAAGTCACTCCCAAAATGTGATGGATATTCTAAACGTCCACTCAACAGATCGATGTGGAATTGGGAAGGGAAAAAACCCATGCCCACGCCCATTATCATCAGTAACGACACCCCTTCACCCGTGAAAGAAGGGAAGCTGGAAATGCTTCTGGCACAAAAATTAACGGATGAAGAAATCAAATCTTACAAAAATTGCGGGCAAAAAGCATGAAAGAAAAAGACATAGAACAATACATTGCTGAAGCACGCTCGTTTGATCAAGATCGCATGCTCGCCTCACGCCGCACCACCCGCGTCTCGCTTGCCATTGCCGGCATAGCCGTTGCGGTTGCAATAATGTCTTCTCTCGCGGTCATCACCCTCACACCCCTTAAAACCGTGGAACCTTTTGTCATCCGGGTGGACAATTCAACCGGCATTGTTGAAGTTGTGGAAGCCTTAAAAGAAGGTCCTACCAATGTCGACGAAGCAATCACACGCTACTTTGCTGCAAAATATGTCCGCTCCCGTGAAGGCTTCACCGCAGGAGAAACACAACACAACTTCCAAACCGTCTCTCTCCTCTCTTCTTCTGAAGAACAGGAAAGATTTGCCAGCTGGTATGGAGCAAGAAATCCCCAAAGTCCTCAAATTCTCTATAAACACGCCTCCGTTACAATAACAATAAAATCAATCTCCTTTATCAATGACGATGTCGCCCAAGTGCGTTACTACAGAACCATTCATGACAACGACAACAACAAAGAATTCATCACCCACTGGGTTGCAACACTCACCTTTGAATACATCAATGCCCCTATCTCTGTCCAAAACCGTTTGATAAATCCTCTAGGGTTTATTGTTAATGAATATAGAACCGATCCGGAAGTGGTCAACTGATCATGACAAAAAAAATTCTTTTTCTCATTCTTAACATCGCTATTACCCTTTCTCCTATAGCCTTGAGCCATGCCAGTATTTTTCCCACCCGTGCGCCAAGCGATAGCCGCATTCGCTTTATCAACTATGATGCCTATAATGTCACAAAAATTATTGGCTCTATACGCTCATCGGTACAAATAGAATTTTCTCCCAATGAAGAAATTGCCCATGTGGCAATTGGCAACAGCGTTGCATGGGAAGTCGCTCCCGCTGGCAATATTCTTTTCCTTAAAGCCCGAGAAGTCCAACCCATTACCAATCTCCAAGTCGTCACCACAAAGCTTGATGGCTCAAAGCGCTCCTATCAATTTGAACTCATGGTCAAAGATGGGGAAATTTCATCTGGACAAGAAACATATTTCCTTGTGAAATTTCGCTACCCACAAGAAGAAGCAGAACAAAGAAGACTCGCAGCCCTTATGCGACAAGAAAAACAACAAGCCCAGCGTATCGATAATGTCTTCAACGCTTCTGAAACCTATGGACCACGCAATTGGGCTTACACCGCTCAAGGATCAAGCACGCTCGAACCCTCCTCCGTTTATGACAATGGCAAAACAACAACATTTACATTTCCCGACAACCAAGAAATCCCTGCCATTTACATTGTCAGCAATGACGGTACAGAATCGCTGGTTCCCAAAACCACAAGAGGCAACATGGTGATTGTCCATGCCATTAGCGCACGCTTCACCCTAAGACAGGGAAGAAACGTCCTATGCGTCTTTAACGAAGCCTATCAACCAAAAGGCACCAATCCAAATACCGGAACAACCTCACCATCTGTTGAACGTAAAATTGCATCAGATCTTTAAATAAGCGGGAATTGAAGGGGACAACACATGAGTGATAAACCAATCATCGAAGATCGAGGATCTATTGGGGATGGCAAAAACAATAGCGCCAAAACCGCCGGCAAAAAAATAGTTGTCGCAATCGCCTGTATAGGAATCTGCGGCTATGTACTCTGGAACATCTTATCCACCCCCACAGAACAAAAAGACACCGCAAAAGCTCATAAAAAACAAGCACAAAACTTTCACAATTCCCTCGCCCCTCTAGAGCTCGCGCCCTCTGACCCGCGTGCAAACATAGCACCAATAACCTTACCACCACCACAACCACTCGCACAAGAACCCAAAAAAGATGACCCATTACTTGATGCCGCAAGACGCGCCCCTGTTTTAGCTTTTGCCAAAGGTTCTCAATCTCAATTAAAAGACATTGTCAACACGACTCTCAACCCCTTTGACAAACTCCATGCCCTTGAAAATCTCGCAAATGCGCAAAATTCTCCTGCCCTTCAAGACACACAAAATTTTGCGACCCTCTTAAAGCCTACCAAAACAGAAGAAACAAAAGCAAAACTCATCGGCAATAGAAACTTTATCATCGCCATGGGAACCTCTATCCCCTGTATCTTAGAAACCGCATTAAACAGTGAGCAACCAGGCTTTGCAAGCTGCATCATCAACCGTGATATCCTCTCTGACAATGGGCGCGTTGTTTTGCTTGATAAAGGAACCCAAGTGATTGGCGAATACCGCGGAGGGATAAAACAAGGTCAATCTCGCCTCTTTGTGCTCTGGACAAGAGCAAAAACCCCAACCGGTGTCATCATCGACCTTGCCTCACCCGCAACCGACAGTTTAGGCAGAGCTGGGTTTGATGGCAACATCAACACCCATTGGTGGGAACGCTTTGGCTCTTCCCTTTTGTTGACCGTTATTGATGGTGCCACAACCGCCCTAACAAATAAAATAGTAGGCAATTCCAATAAAGAAGGTTCAAACAACTCTGGAGGCAGCGGTTTTGAAGGCGCAAACAACACTGGAAAAGATGCCGCCAGTATTGCCCTTGAAAATCAAATCAATATCCCTCCTACCTTAGAAAAATTTCAAGGCGAACTCGTCAACATTTTCGTAGCAAAAGATCTCGATTTTTCCTCTGTCTATAAACTAACCGTAAAGAGCAAAAGAAACCGCTCTACTCCCAGCTATTCCTTTTTTCATTCTCAAGTTCAATAAAAGCCAATAAAGTCACATTATGCCATCAGCAAAAAATGCAGAACGCGCCTCCATCGTCTTAACAAAATTAAAGATCTTAGATGACTTCCTCAATGATGAAAATTTATTTGAAATTGTTGTCAATCGCCCCGGCGAAGTAATCGTTGAGGGTCCCAATGGTTGGCAAACCCACATCTTAAAAGAACTAACCTACAGCGAACTAGAAGGGATTGCGAAAGTTGTTGCTGCCTACACAACACAAAAAATCAGTGTAGAAAACCCCGTTCTCTCCGCAACACTGCCAAACAACGAACGCATACAAATTGTTATGCCTCCAGCTGTTGCAGCCAATACCATTAGCATGACCATTCGTAAACCTTCATCACGCACTTTTTCTCTTGAAAGTTTACATGAAAACAATCTGTTTTCTGTCGCCCAAAACACCAGTTTCACACCCGCGCAACAAATGACAGAACGGTTATCCGAACTCTCTGATACAGACAAAGAGCTAACAGATCTCTTTATCGCCAAAGATTTTTGCAACTTTTTAGAAAGAGCCGTTATTACACAACAAAATATCTTAATATCGGGCAAAACCGGTTCTGGGAAAACAACCCTCTCTAAAGCTTTAATTGCAAAAATCCCTGAATATGAACGAATTCTCACCATTGAAGACACGCCAGAACTTGTCGTTCCGCACGCCAACAAAGTCCAACTCTTTTATTCAAAAGATAACCAAGGCTTAGCAAAAGCAGGTGCAAAAGAACTGCTTGAATCAGGATTACGCATGCGCCCCGACAGAATCCTTCTACAAGAGCTGCGTGATGGTACAGCCTTTTACTACATCCGTAATGTCAACTCTGGTCACCCCGGCTCCATTACCACCGTCCACGCCTCAACAGCACTTGCAGCCTTCGAACAAATGACCCTTTTAGTCAAAGAAAGTGACGGTGGTGGTAATTTAGCACGCGATGATATCCGCGGCTTATTAATCTCGATGATAGATGTCATCATCCAATGTAAACGCCTCGAAGGAAAATTTCGTGTAACAGAAATCTATTACGATCCTTTCAAACGCCGTGATGCCTTTTAAAAAAAAACGCAACCCTCACACCCCTTTTATACCAATAGAGCTTTCTTAAAAACACAATTATAAGCCGCGGATATCATCGCGTGCTAAATTACCACCATAGCTTCAGATTCATTTTCAATAATCGAAAGCAAAAAGAAGTAAAAATATCATCCCCATTCCCAATCACGAATGCGCCCCACAGAAAAACCACAACGTGCCGAAAATGATATCTATAACCCAATATCTTTTCTGATTTTTTTTGACATCAACATTTGCAGGAATATCGATACAAAATTTAGTGACATCCACTTCACCTTTAGCTTCAGACAAGAGCTTCACAAACACCTTTTAATATACCAGATCCTGCTTTATTTGTCTTATCCATTATTATTCTTTTCGATATTCATCAAGGCGCAGTATAAAAATTTTCTTCAACGCATTCCTCTCTGATTTTGCCAAATTGCCTCAAGATGATTAACTGTAAACATCTTCAATCAACACCGGAATATTTTGACCACCCCAAAAGGATATAACCCTATATCCCCCCTCTTTTACCCTTATGCTTTTAAACCTGACATTCCCTAGCTTCCTCTCGTACCTTCCACAAGATCACCAGCATCTGAATGAGTAGCAATAAAAGAAACAATATCAAATAATTCTTCAAGCGATAGGCTTTCTTCTTTTGCAGAAATTCAATAAGCTGCCATTTCAATCACTGTTTGCGTACATCATTCAATATACGGAAACACCCATAACGATAATGATGTAAATTAAAAGCTAATTTGAAGTGAATGATCAGAAATATCAAATAACCAAATGACGAAACAAATCTTTCTTATCTTTAGCAATACATATCTCTTAACCCTTGTCACTTTTCTCAAAAGTTTTAAGCGTTTCCGCATAAGGAATATACATATCAAACGGCAATCCCTTTTCATTGACAACTTTTATCAAAACAATACGGATGAAATCAGACACCGTAAGTCCTAAATTTGCTAATATTTCACCGGATTTTTTTAACGTCTTATCTATGCGGGATCGTATAACATCTTTTGTCACACCCATATTAAACCTCCTTTGATTACCTCTCTTTTACCGTATGGTTTAATAGGGCTTATACAGCATAAGACTTATCCTTGCCCTCACCGTATCACATCTCTTGATCTTGCACGCGCTATTGCGTTGATTTTCTCCTGTTGTCTCTGTTGCAAAAATTTAACCGCCATTTGAAACTCTTTTATGCGTTCTTTATTATAAGACTGTTCTTTGGGGATTGCTTTTGATAAATCAAAACCATATTTATGAATAGCATCATGTCCAAAACGTTTATCTAAAGCACTTTGCAGCTTTAAAAACTCTTTATTAACCTGCTCTGGTATCTTTGAATAACTATCACAACCAACTTCAACATTTTTCATAAAAGTCACTGCTTCTTTTGAAAGTGACGGGACTTCAACTTTTAACTGTTCACGCTCCCGTGTAACACTATCCATATGTGTCTCATAAGAATTCTTATAAAAGGATTGAAGCGCTCTCATAGTAGAAACAGCAAGAGGAACATTGTAAAGCGCGGTTTTACATTCTTTTCCTGTAGATTTGAGTTTATCGATTAAACGATCTGATCCACGCAGCTCACCAGCTTTCTCTGGAGACTTAGCTAGAATATCAGGAAGTTTATCGCCTTTACCCGCTAAAATTGTTTGCTCAATCCTAAGCGCAGCCTCTTGCGGATCTCTATAAATAAATGCTAAACGATTGCTTAATTTTTTAAACATATCAACGTAAGACTTTTTATTTCTAAGAGCGCTTAGCACCTTCTGTTCTAGATTAGAGTTATCCGTATAAGCAGCAAGGTATGGCTCTCGTTCTGTTGCTTTTAACGTAGCATTAACATCCCTTTGCGATTGCTCAATTTCAAGTTCTTCTTTTTGACGTTTAGCAAAACTTATCTTTTCTCTATCCCAAGGAGTTTCAATCTTCTCTTTTTGTTGTTCCAAGCACTCTTTATTAAGATCAACGCCAAAAGCAATATTTTTGCCAATACCTTGAGAAACATCATCCCTTTTATTTTCTGTAAACTTGGTAAGGTTCTTATAGATGAGTGCAGACAGATATTCTGAATTACCAAAATGTGCTTCAATTGACGCACGTGTCATTTCTTGTCGCTCAATACCCTTCCAGTTGATATGATAACCAGCTTCACGAGCCAGTTGCACCATAAATTCACGCTGAGTACGCCCATTCCCCTCTCGAAACGGATGCAACGCATTCAACTCGCCCATGTAATACCCAGCCCTTTGGCTAAAGTCATAAGCGCCAAGACCACACAAATACTGTTCTTTTGCAAGCTTTTGTGTAATCTTCGGTGCATAACTTTCAATCTGATTATAACTAGCAAACATACTATTGCCTTTGGCAATATCCACTAAACGAACTTGTCCCGCCCATTCATATATGTCACCAAACAGTCTTCTATGGATCTCTTTCATGTAATTCAGATCAAACTCACCACGAATAGGAGTATGTACAAATTCGAAAGATTTTACATAAGAAATCGTAGATTCTACGCGCTGCAGTGTGGCTTCATCTTTAATACCAAGCCGATTATACATCACACCAGTTTCAGGATCAGTATAAAGATCACCGCTCCCCTTATACTTCCCCACGTTTTACCCGCTCCATATAATCTTTGAGGATATCACTTGTTTCAAGCTCTCCAATAATAACACGTTCCATTTGCGCAACGACTTTTGGATCTGGCTCTAATCCCTCTAAACGTTGGCTTGCCAATGCATTTTTAGCAGCAAAGCGACGTCGCTTAATTTCCTCTTCACTCAACATATAAAACCCTCCTTTGCTTATATTTATTATAGCCAAACAGACTACAGAAACAAGATTTTATCCTTATCTTACCGTGTTCACATCTTTTGATTTTGTACGCTCATACGCATGATTTAGCTCTTGTATACGTCTCTGTTGCAAAAACTTAACTGCCATTTAAAACTCTTTTATGCAATCTTGATCATGAGACTGTTGTTAAGGATTTTTTTTGATAGATCATAATTTGTTTGCATAGCAAGCCAAGCACGTGCTGTGCTTACACCAGACATTTCAAGCCTAATAGCAAGATTAGCACTCATAGCGGCTTTTCCATTTAAAACTCTAGAAAGTGCTACACGAGAATACCAAGCCGCTCTGCTGCTTCATTAACGGATAAACCAAGCTCTTTGATCACATCTTCACGCAATAATTCACCGGGATGTGAAGGATTCTTCATCATTGTTTGGATCTCCTTTTTAATGATAATCCAGATAATCAACCATTTCGACATCTATGCCATCAAAGCGAAATATTACGCGACAATTTCCATTTACGGTAACTGACCAATAACCTTTGAGAACGCCCTTTAGTAGATGTAATCAAAAAGACGGAAAATTGAAATCATTTGGCGATATAGCAACTTCAAAGGCACCTAGAATACGCTTTAATTTTTGAGCATGGGCGGTTCTAAACCCTTTAGTCGTACCAGTATTATAGCAGGCTTCAATCCTTTTATGTTTAAATCTTAAAAGCATAAATTAATATAGAGTGTAACCCTCCAAGATACAAAAAATGTTCATTATTTTTACATCACAGGGCTTTTTTTACTTTATAAACATTAGAACTGTCGTGAAAAAATTGATCATTCTCATCTCTTTCTAATTATTCTACTCATTATTAGAAAAGTATACGTTCATAATTAGGGGGAGCTAAACGTAATAGGAGCGCATCATATCCCCAATTGGCAGCTGCACTTAGAAACATAACGACGATATAACCAATGACCATTGCTGTTTGATGTTCATAAGGATCTGCCCCCACTGTATATCCAGCAAAAAGAATGAATAACACTAATAAACTCCCCCCTGCTATAAACTCTGTTAAAATAATAACTAGTTTACGAACAAGCAAAAGAAGGCATGGTTTTAATATCTTACGAACTATAGAACACTCTACGCGTTATATTTATGAGAACTCTATTTTTCTCTTTTTTATTTAATTGATTAGTAGATAGAGTATCCATTACCGTTATTACATCACTAACATAGCTACCATACCTTTTTGTAATTGCCAACATCCCGCATTACAATAAGAGCTTTATCAAAAGATGATCTGATAATTTTCTCAAAAAATTCAAGATTCCTCAAGTGCAGTACCCATGCGTACATCATGATGGATAATAACATCCATCAACTCTGTCACGACCGTGTCCAATACTTCTCGTGCATCGCCTTCAGCCATAAGGCGGATAAGCGGCTCAGTTCCAGAAGCGCGGATCACCAGCCGTGCCTCTTTTCCCAATTGTTGCGTTGCTTTATCGATTGCCGCTTTGACTGGATTTTTTTTCAGTACATTTTTATTTTTAATCGTTACATTTTTTAAAATTTGCGGCACAGGTTCAAACCGTTTACACAATTGGCTCATAGGGCTTTGACTTTCTTTCATACAGGCTAAAATCTGCAATGCAGCCACCAAACCATCACCCGTTGTACCAAAATCACTAAGCACGATATGCCCAGAAGCCTCACCACCAACATTATATCCCTTTTGGCGCATGGCATCGACAACATAACGATCTCCAACATTTGTCCTTACAAGGTGCAACCCTTTACTGTTCAAGAAACGCTCCAGTCCAAGATTTGACATAATCGTTGTGACAACACCATTGCACCGTAATCGTCCCATTTTATGCCAATTTTCAGCAATTACAGCAATCAACTGATCTCCATCAACCGTTTGTGCTTTTTCATCAACAATGAGAACACGATCTCCATCTCCATCAAGAGCAATCCCCACATCAGCACGCACTTCATGAACTTTTCGTTTTAAAGAGCTTAAATCGGTTGATCCACATTTTTGATTAATATTGGTACCATTAGGCTCATCATGAATAGCAAAAACCTCAGCCCCCAATTCCCATAAAGCACGGGGAGCAGCTTTATAAGCAGCTCCATTGGCACAATCCACAACAATACGCAAAGCATCTAAGCGAACATCACGCGGCAAAGTTCGTTTAGCATATTCAATATAACGATAAATATCCCCCTCAACCCGTTTTGCATAACCAATTTCAGAAGAACTTGCTAAAGACTTTGAAAGATCTGTATCGATCAATTGTTCAATTTTCGCTTCCATATCATCTGAAAGTTTAAAACCATCAGGACCAAAAAGTTTAATTCCATTATCATAGAACGGATTATGAGAAGCAGAAATCATCACCCCAAGATCCGCTCGCAAAGAGCGGCAAAGCATTGCAACAGCAGGTGTTGGCACTGGCCCCAATAAAAAAGCTTCCATCCCCGCAGCAGTCAACCCTGAAACCAAAGCATTTTCCAACATATAGCCAGATAATCGTGTATCCTTGCCAATCACCACACGACGCGATTGATGTTGTGAGCGAAATAAAACCCCTACAGCCATCCCCACCTTCATGGCAAAATCGGGTGTCATAGGAAATGAATTGGCTTTCCCCCGAATTCCATCTGTACCAAAATATTTTTGCACCATGCCTCTTTCCTTTAATATATAACTCTTCCCTTGGCTTTTCTTTAAAACCCTAACAAGCCCCCTTGGTACAATAGGCCCCCTCCCCATATAAAATCAGATCATTGGTCTAAACCTTCATGCATTTAGACAATCAAGAACCCTATTCACCATCTACACATCTAAACCCCTCTCAACCAATTATGTTTACACCCTCACACATACAAGCAATATTATCTCCTCAAAATGCTTTACACATCTCTTGAACACAACCAAAGGATAATCTCACACATTTGCTAAATCCGTAAAGAAACCCAGCACCTAACCTCAAACCTTACCAAATCCGCAAGGAAATCTATCGCCTAGCCTCACACCTTGCTAAATCCGTAAAGGAAAATACCACCTCGCCTTATAGCCTGCTAAAACTGTCATCATACAACAGCTTTGCTTAATTTTTTGCTTCCATATTTTTGCAAATATTACATTAAAGGCGCAAGCTTTGCTTGCGCCTTTCTCAAAGAATTTAGAAATTTTCCTAAAACATCGTTACTCAAGCGTTATTAAACAGTTCTTATTTTTCTTTATCATCTCCCGCAGTACTGGACTTCTTTTCAGCATTACTTTTAGAGCGGTTGACTGATTTTGTGGTACCTTTTGTGCTTTGCGCTTTTTTCTCAGTCTCATCCGATTGCACTTCTTTAGACTGAGCCTCCTTAGGCTCAACATTACCGGATTTTGCTGTTTTTTTCCCAACAGCTTCCTCTGCTTTACCTGCCTTGCCTTTATCGGTCTCTGCTTTATGAGGGGCTGCTTCAGCATCTTTTTCATCTACCACTGTTGTCTCTGTCTTCATTTTTCCAGTTTTTGGAACAGAAGATCCCCGTGGCGCAGCACCCTCATCTTTCTGTGTGCGTGAAGGAGGCTTTCCTGCAATAACTTCGTTAATTTCAGCTCCCGTTAAAGTCTCATATTCCAGCAAACCTTGTGCCAAAGCAAACCATTCTTTTCTTTTTGTTTTCAAAATGTTAGTCGCATTTTTATAGGCATCATCAATAAGCTTACGCACTTCCATATCAATCATGCGCGCTGTTTCTTCAGAGACATTTTGTGTTCGCGCAACAGAATGACCCAAAAAGACTTCATCTTGGTTATCGCCATAAGCTACATTTCCAAGCAGATCAGAAAATCCCCACCGTGTGATCATTGCGCGCGCCAATTTAGTTGCTTGCTCAATATCAGAAGAAGCACCGGATGTGATATTTTCCTTTCCAAACTTTAATTCTTCAGCCACACGTCCACCCATCATAATGGCCAAACGAGAAATCATCCATCGATAACTCATGGAATAGCGGTCACCTTCAGGCAATTGCATCACCATTCCCAATGCTCTTCCCCTTGGAACGATTGTTGCTTTGTGGACAGGATCAGCAACCGGCACATTAAGAGCCACAATAGCATGTCCTGCTTCGTGATAAGCAGTGAGTTCCTTTTCCTCTTGTGTCATAGCGGTTGAACGACGTTCAGCCCCCATCATCACCTTATCTTTGGCATCTTCGAATTCTTGCATCGTGACAACTCTTTTATTACGGCTCGCAGCCATAAGAGCAGCTTCATTTACCAAATTCATCAGGTCCGCACCGGAAAATCCTGGTGTTCCCCTTGCCAAAATTTTTAAGTCAACGTTAGGTGCTAAAGGCACGTTGCGCACATGCACTTTCAAGATTTGTTCACGCCCAGAAACATCAGGATTTGGCACAACAACTTGTCGGTCGAAACGCCCTGGTCTTAACAACGCGGGATCAAGCACATCGGGACGGTTTGTTGCAGCAATAAGAATAATACTTTCATTGGGCTCAAACCCATCCATTTCGACAAGCAACTGATTTAAGGTCTGTTCACGTTCATCGTTTCCACCACCAAGTCCAGCCCCCCGATGACGTCCAACAGCATCGATTTCATCGATAAAGATAATGCAAGGTGCGTTTTTTTTAGCCTGTTCGAACATATCGCGCACACGGCTCGCCCCAACACCAACAAACATTTCAACAAAATCAGACCCTGAAATGGTAAAGAATGGCACATTAGCTTCACCTGCCACAGAACGTGCTAGCAAAGTTTTACCGGTTCCTGGAGGACCAACAAGCAAAACACCGCGTGGAATACGCCCCCCTAAGCGTTGAAATTTTTGTGGTTCACGTAAAAATTCAACAATTTCTTGAAGATCTTGCTTTGCTTCTTCAACGCCAGCAACATCTTTAAAGGTAACACGTCCTTGCGCTTCATTAAGCAATCTCGCTTTTGATTTCCCAAATCCCATTGCACCGCGTGATCCATTTTGCATTTGCCGCATAAAAAAGACCCACGCCCCCACGATAATAATAACAGGCAATAAGGAAAAGAGAAGATTGAGGAAAATGCTATTTCCAGAGCTTTCAGGAATAGCTTTAACATTAACGTTTTTGCTTTCCAATTTTTGTATCAAACCTGGATCACGAGGAGCATAGGTTGAAATAGCTCTATGTTCAATGGTTTGTCCTGTTAATTTTTGACCTTGAATGGTCACAGATTTCAACTCATTATTCTCAACTTTTTGCAAAAATTCAGAATAGGAGACTTCTCCACCACCAGAACGCTGACTATCTCCATTAAAGAGAGAAAACGACACAATCAAAATGAAGGCAATAACTCCCCAAATGAGGAGAGAGCGGTAATTGGAATTCATATTCAGCCCACTTAATCAAATATAGATTTCAAACAGTTCCCCTTAACATATAACCTTGTCAGCCCCTTGCCAAGGGATGAGAAGCTGTTTATTTTCTTTTAACGTAATTTTCCTTTATCTTTTCACCTCAATATTAAAAAAAGGTTCCACAATATTTACCACAGCAGCATCTTCTCGTGAAGAAAGCCAATCGAAAGGTGCCATAATCCGCTTGATTATAACATGTTTATGAACAACTGCTTGAGAAATCAACTCTGGAATATCATACCCTTTGTGATTTGAGATCATCAGCAGCGATTGTAAAGAGGGAAAATGAGGCTTTTCAAGCTCAAAATCGCTATTTTTCAATAAAAATTTCAGCTGTTCTAAATTTGCGGCTCCAATCTTTATAGCCTCAGATCCATGATTTGTGATCTGATAGCGCCCATCCCATATAAAAGTTTTATCTGGCTCAACGATAGCCTCTTTCATATTCCGCCCTTCACGCCACAAAGAAATTCCGTACTTGTTATATTCAATAACAGAGCCCGCATAAGTAAAACGCTTCTTTTCTGGAGAATCGAGACAGAGTTTTTGAACAAGCATGCTTAATTTTTGATTAGGAAGCAAATAAAATCCCCCTCCCATCAACACCGCAAAGAGCCCCACCACAAAAGGAAAACTGGAATGTTTCTGTAAAAATAGCGCAGGCTTTGCTATGAAACAACGCCCATGTTTAACAGTAATATCCAGCGCTAAGATCAAATCAGCAATATTTTTCGCTTGTTGACGACGCTGCAATGCGGCTTCATTTATTTTTTGAGCAATATAAGCCAATTTTTCAGGATGAAGAGATTGACGTACGCGCACACGTTCAAAATTGCGATCTTCATTGGTTGGATCATCAATCCATGTTTGTCCTTGTAAGCGTAAATAATTCCGTAATGTTTGGCGTTTTACACCAAGGAGCGGCCGAATCAAACGCACTTTTCTATGCAACAACGCCTCACGCGGAATACAGGATAAACCACGCTCATATAGGGGACCATAGTTTTTTTCGGCAATATTTTTTCCCGTTTCTCTGGCATGATCCTCATCATGTATACCTTCGGCTTCACCGCGCAAAACACCGGCAAAACCACTGGAATAAACCTCATCACGCATGGCACCAACTTCACCGTGCAACGCACCTCTATTTTTTTGGAGACGTTGATACCGCATTTGATAGGTTTCAACCTGATCATTGAGTGTATGGCCCGTCATAATAACTGATGCGCCTTGTTTTTGTGCTTCTTTAACCAAGAGATCATAGCGTGCAACACGAGCACTGGAAGCAATATGCGTCTTTGGTTTTTCACCTTCCCACCGCACAGCAATATGTTTAATGTGATGGACTCGACAAATTTTCGCAACAGTTTCTACTTCACGCGTTGATTCTTTACGCAATTGATGATCAACCGTGACAACAATCATTTCTGGAGGAACTGAGAGAGTTTCCAAATGCTCTTTGACCAAAAACATCAAAGCCAAAGAATCACTTCCCCCTGAGACGGCAAGAATCAACTTCTGACACTGAATAAAATCCGATGTTTTAAAGAGATTTCTTGCCAGTCTAACGCACACCGAAAACAACCTCGCTATTTATTTTGCAGGTTTACAAAAAATAGACTCTAATGTTTTTTGATGTTTTGATTTTTTCAAAAAATGAGCACAATCGTCTTTATTTGGCTCAAGAGCGATCATACTTCTTGCTAATTTCAGCAAAATCTCGGAGGTATAGAGCTTCTTTTTATCTGCATACCATGCGGTAAGATAAACTTGCGCTGCTTCATGATAGCGTTTTTGTCCCAACAAAGATTCAGCCAACCAAAATAAAGCATCATCACTCAAAGAATCTTTTTTGTAACGATTTTGAAAAGCGCAAAAGCTTTTTTCAGCATCAACATAGTTGGCAGAACGAATAAAATCATACCCTTCCTTATACAAAGCTTTAGAAGAAGAAAGATTGTCACTCTGATGTGCTTCAATTGGAGCACTTACTTCATGCACTTTGTTAAAATGTTGACTGTTTTCATGATCATGGCTCTCCACCTTAGCTTCCACAGCAGCAACCTTTGTCTGATCACCTGTACTATGCTCCTGCTCTATCTCTTCTTTTACAGTCTGAGATTTTTCATCCACAGCGGACTTTTCAAAAGAGCAAGAATAAACAGACGGGGATTTTTTATCAAAAAGCCCATAAAACTGCTTGTTAACATTTTTTAGATTGTTATGCTCAAGCACCATTCGTATCTTATGCAAAAGCTTATCTAAATCATAATCTTTAAATAAAGCCTGTTGATTCTCTAAAATAATCCCTTGGTGCTCCACAACACTAGCGGCTTTTTCCTCCGCGCTAGATGCTGCTTTATCAGCTGCTTCAGGTGCTTTCTTCACTGCATCAATAGCCTTATTAACAGTGTCAGTGGCTGTTTCCTCCGCGCTAGATGCTGCTTTATCAGCTGCTTCAGGTGCTTTCTTCACTGCATCAATAGCCTTATTAACAGTGTCAGTGGCTGTTTCCTCCACGCTAGATGCTGCTTTATCAGCTGCATCAGGCGCTTTCTTCACTGCATCAATAGCCTTATTAACAGTGTCAGTGGCTGTTTCCTCCACGCTAGATGCTGCTTTATCAGCTGCATCAGGCGCTTTCTTCACTGCATCAATAGCCTTATTAACAGTGTCAGTGGCTGTTTCCTCCACGCTAGATGCTGCTTTATCAGCTGCTTCAGGTGCTTTCTTCACAGCATCAATAGCCTTATTAACAGTGTCAGTGGCTGTTTCCTCCACGCTAGATGCTGCTTTATCAGCTGCATCAGGCGCTTTCTTCACTGCATCAATAGCCTTATTAACAGTGTCAGTGGCTTTTTCCTCCGCGCTAGATGCTGCTTTATCAGCTGCTTCAGGTGCTTTCTTCACAGCATCAATAGCCTTATTAACAGTGTCAGTGGCTTTTTCCTCCGCGCTAGATGCTGCTTTATCAGCTGCTTCAGGTGCTTTCTTCACAGCATCAATAGCCTTATTAACAGTGTCAGTGGCTTTTTCCTCCGCGCTAGATGCTGCTTTATCAGCTGCTTCAGGTGCTTTCTTCACAGCATCAATAGCCTTATTAACAGTGTCAGTGGCTTTTTCCTCCGCGCTAGATGCTGCTTTATCAGCTGCTTCAGGTGCTTTCTTCACAGCATCAATAGCCTTATTAACAGTGTCAGTGGCTTTTTCCTCCGCGCTAGATGCTGCTTTATCAGCTGCTTCAGGTGCTTTCTTCACAGCATCAATAGCCTTATTAACAGTGTCAGTGGCTTTTTCCTCCGCGCTAGATGCCTTATCAACTTCATCAACTTTATCCGTATCATGTGCAGGATATTCGGAAGCCCTTCGTGCCGCACTTTGAACAAGTGAAGTAGAACAAGCTATGAAAACCGCCATATAAAAGAGTGTTTTCCAATTGATTTTACGATACATTCCTTTTTCCCCTTAAGAGCTTATTGAATAGTTGAAACAAACAATCTTCTTTTTAATGACTATTCATGTCACTCAACGTTGTCACAGCACGTCGATTTTGATTCCAACAGGAAATATCATCACAGACCGCTACAGGTCTTTCTTTTCCGTAAGAAATTGTTTGAATCCGTTGTTCAGACACACCTAGAGACACCAAATAGTTTCGCACAGCAACAGCACGGCGCTGTCCAAGTGCCAAGTTATATTCACGTGTTCCCCTCTCATCAGCATGACCTTCGATCATAATAGAATAATAAGGATAATGAAGCAACCATTCCGCTTGGCGCGTTAAAATACGTTCAGCATCAGCATCAAGTGAAGAAGAATCGAGACTAAAAAACACGCGATCACCCACATTAACCGTAAATTCTTGTCCTGAGCCTGGTGGCACCTGATTCAAACCAGCATCATTCATATAAGCGCCATTCATACCGTTAAGTGCACCGACATTTTTTTTGCCACACCCAGCCAAGCATAGTGCGAAAAAAAAGAGGACAGCTAAGGAATGAGAGAAGGTTTTTTGGGTAGAGCGCATAGTCCGTTTCTCCTTGAGTGTCGTAAAGAAGGGTAAATTCTTAAAAATATTTTCAAGAATAACCGTTAATTCCTAATGAAGACGAAATTTTTCTGTTTTTTTGGTCATCATTTTTATTTTTGAGTCTCTGCCAATTTTTCTTCTCTCCAGCCACTCCTCTAACATTTCCATAAGAAATGTTTCCCTTATACGTCATGGCTTTTTATGCATCATCTTGATCTTGACGATTTTTTTGCAGCGCGTTCAGCTTTGCAAAAACTTTATCAGCATCAAAAGTCTTATGCAGATTTTCTTCACTCTCATTTTCCTCTAGGGCAGCGTTTTCCGTCACAGAAGCGGGAAGCAACGACCTATCTTCTTCTGCAGCAACAGGGCGATTTTTCGCCGCACGCTGGAGCTCAAAATCTAAATCGATTTGCGAACACAAACCAAGTCCTACAGGATCAAGAGGAACCAAATTTGCACTATTCCAATGGGTTCTAAGGCGGATTTGTTCAATTGTCGCTTTTGTTGTCCCAATCAACCGTGCAATTTGTGCATCTTTCAACTCAGGATGGTTCGTAACCAACCATAGGATACCATTGGGACGATCTTGGCGTCGAGAAAGAGGGATATAGCGCGCCCCTTTGCGTTTTTTTTCAGGAATATGCACCCTAGATTGAGAAATTTTCAAGCGTGCGTTTTGATCAGCCTCCACCCGTGCAATTTCACTGCGCGTCAATTGCCCAGAACTAATCGGATCTAAACCTTTAATACCATAAGCCGCATCACCATCGGCAATAGCTTTTACTTCCAAAACATGCAATTTACAAAATTCTGCAATCTGATCAAAAGAAAGAGCTGTATTATCAACCAACCAAACAGCTGTTGCTTTGGGCATCAAAAGTTGCGTTGCCATTTTTTATAAATCCTCTTCTGCGCCTCTTCTATGAGGCCGGTTACCGCCCACTCAAGAGCACTAGAACTTTTTATATGTTAGGTCTCTCCAACCACTCCTAAAACAAAGCGAGGCATGGAATAAACCATTTTGCCATGAGATTACATTCTGTTATAGCGTTATTTTTGCTCAACGACAAGAGATCTCTCTTGTAATGATCCTCAACTAAGGTGTCTTTACCTTTAAGATGAATTTTCTTATAAAGGGTTTATTCGATTACTTCACCTCATGCTGTGGCACATTTATTCTGGTGGGATGCGTGTTTTGTCGCCTTAAATTCTAAAGAGTATCCAACTGGAAAGAAAGCCCTAAAATAGGAAGGAAAACTATGGCTGGCCATTCACAATTTAAAAATATTATGCACCGTAAAGGGCGTCAAGATGCAATGCGCTCGAAAATATTTTCTAAACTTGCGCGGGAAATTACCGTAGCAGCAAAACAAGGTGCTCCTGATCCAGCCATGAATCCACGTTTAAGGCTGGCTGTTCAAAATGCCAAAGCACAATCGATGCCGAAAGATAATATTGAACGCGCGATTAAAAAAGCTTCAGGTACCGATGTCGAAAATTATGATGAAGTACGCTATGAGGGCTATGGACCAGGTGGCGTTGCCGTCATTGTTGAAGCTTTAACTGATAACCGCAACCGCACCGCTTCAAATGTGCGCGCCGCCTTCACAAAATCAGGAGGAGCCCTAGGAGAAACAGGATCGGTCAGTTTCATGTTTAATCGGATTGGTGAAATAATCTATAAGCCAGAAGCAGGGACAGCCGATAACATCATGGATGCAGCAATTGAAGCCGGTGCTGAAGATGTGCAATCAGAAGAAACCGGACATCATATTACCTGCGCATTTGAAGATATTGGTGAAGTTTCCAAAACACTTGAAGCAAAACTTGGTGAAGCAGAATCGATTAAAACGATTTGGAAAGCCACCACCCTTGCACCAATAGATGAAGAAAAAGCTTTGTCCGTTTTACGACTGATTTCAACATTAGAAGAAGATGATGATGTACAAAATGTTTATGCCAATTTTGATGTCAGCGATGAGATTTTGGCAAAATTATCTGTATAATTCCTATCATTTGCACAAGCCCTCTCTTCATTCATGAGGGCTTCAAAAGCATCTGTCACCTCGCCTCTTTATCCGCACATATAAAAGCCCCGCGTCAATAGCGGGGACTAACCATTGGTGCAACAAGAAAACCGCCATTAATTCCAGAAAACATAACCCAAAAAAGAAAGCATAAAAAACTCTGTAGCCTCACGCCTTTCTTACATGCCCCAAAGATTATCCCTATAACCCCTCTCTATTTAATCTTTTTGTTCTTTAAGATTAACCTCCCCACCCTCAAGTAATGAAGATGATCTGGTCTGTAAACAATTCGGATTTTCTTGACGTATTCCTATAACGAATCACTCATGGAATTCATTTGAAACTTAAGGCTCAAAAAATACACACTCCCCTAAATATTCGCCATGCACTTAAAAAACACTTAAATATCTCAAGGAAGTTTATATGCCTTATATCGCCACACCTCAAATGACAGTGTTTTTACAACATCACAGAATAAAAATAAGCAAATGGAAAGCCAGAGCTGATTGTTTAGCAAAGTATTATCCAAAAAGCCGATATATCTCTCTAATCCGTTGCGGATAAATTTTTGACTTTATAGCATTAACTTTATGGCATCGTATGTTTCATAAAATAATGTCATTTATCTTAAAAAAATAATGTCATTTATCTTAAAAATCTGTCCTTTTGCTATTACCGATCAATCAATATTCTGACCTAAAACAACAGCGTACTTGAATAAAACACATCAGAGAGCAGCAGAAAAACACCCTTGACAAGAGTCTGGACTCTTCGCAAACCAAATCAAAGAGGAAGTCAAAAAAACATAGAGAGACACTTTGAATAAAAAGTTGAAATCTAGAGACCTCAGAATTTTCTGACTATATTTTTTCAAGATGTTGTTTTTGAATTTTTTAAGCATTTTCCCCCAAGGAAATTCTATTGTCGATAAACAACCGTAGATGATAGATGAAATCTACATAACTCCCCATGCCCACTATAATCGATTCCTTCTTTTAAATAATTAAAGACAATTGAGATTGTGTAAACTTGAAACTGTATAGACTATATTCCTTCTATGTTCTGTTTTTAAGCATTTTGTTTTACTGTATATTGAGCAATGGCGACCATGCTGGATCCGAAGCATCATTGGGGGTGGGTAATTGACGTTCATTGCGTCCTGTAATGTCAATCGTATAGATTTTTGGTCCCATACCGGGATTTTTGCGAAAGAACATCAGCACACGACCATTGGGTGCCCAAGTTGGTCCTTCATTGTGAAACCCTGTGGTTAAAATTCGTTCTCCTTGTCCATCAGGGCGCATAACACCGATAGAAAATTGTCCGCTTAATTGTTTTGTAAAGGCGATATAGTCACCCCGTGGAGACCAAATAGGTGTCGAATAACTCCCCTCGTTTGAAGAAATACGCTGAATATCACTCCCATCCGCATTCATTTTATAGATTTGCGGCTTTCCACTACGATCTGAGGAAAAGACGATTTGTTTTCCATCCGGTGAATAAGAAGCAGAAGTATCAATAGCAGAAGTTGTTGTAAGTCGCGTCATCGTACGGGTTCGTAAATCCATGGTGTAAAGATTTGCACTGCCATCATTTTGTAACAAACTCATAATGACCTTTTGTCCATCAGAAGAAAAACGCGGAGCAATTGTCATGTTATTAAACGTTCCGATCAACTCTCTTTGTCCCATTTCAATTTGTTGAAGATAAACATGAGGTACTTGATTGTCCTCATAAGCCATATAGGTCATTTCTTGTCTTTTTGGGGAAAAACGTGGTGTGAGCACCAATTCACTTCCATCAGACATATAAATCAAATTTGCGCCATCTTGATCCATCATTGCTAAGCGTTTAATGCGTGCATTTTGGGGGCCTGTTTCATCGATAAAAACAATTCGTGTATCAAAATAACCACTTTCTCCTGTCATCTCACTATAGATCTCATCTGCGATCATATGTGCCACACGCCGCCAACGTTCTGTCGCGGTATAAAAACGCCGTCCTTTCAATTGTCTTTGTCCAAAAACATCCCATAAACGAAAATCGACCCTCAAACGTCCATCGATTTCTCTCATGACTTGCCCCGTAACTAAACCTTGCGCTTTTATTTTCTGCCAAGACGCAAAATGCGGTTGTTTATTAGGATTAGAAATATTTTCAAGAAAATTTTCTTTATTAAGCGGTAAAAAAAGCCCCGACCGCTCAAGATCGGCTGTCACCACAGCAGATATTTTCAACCCAATCGAATCATTGGAAATAAAGTCTGTAATTGCAATGGGAATGGGATTAAAATCAGCGCTCGAAATAGTCCCTTTCAATTGCGCATAGCCCGATGAAATACTTGAAAGCCACAACCCACAAGTGACAATAAACCAAGCAAAAACTTTATGTCTCGTTATAGTCATCATGGAATGTGTCCTTTCGTTAAGCCAATTTATTTTTTCTCATTTATCATCTGATTTCTTGGAGGGGATCAACATTAAAGTCAAAACCTTGCCCCCATAGATCATATTGATCACGTGGGAGATCTGCATAAGGTTGGCATGAAAAGACAGCGGCGTACACCTGCCTTATCATAATAGCTTGTTGACTCTCAAGACCGCTTACGGGATCAATGATAGGATCGCCCACAACCATCCCTTCACGATCTAAATAAAATCGCAACCGCACAACCGGACGGTTTTTTAAATCGCCACCAAGCGCCACAAGTTTAAGCTTCTGTTGAATACATGCCCCCGCAATATTGACCAATGTTTGTGCCATTTTTGTGGTATCATCAATGTTTTTTCTTGCGCCCAAAGCTTCTGGTGTATGAGAACGTTTTGCTCCCCCTCCTTGTGACCGCGCACGATTGAGCAAATTATTTTCCTCCAGTGCTAAAATATCTTCAATAGTCTGTTTTTCTTGGTTTTTCTTGTTAAGCTTTGGTGTCTTTTGATTCAATGCAGCCGCATTCTTCCTTGGAAATTCTTCGTCAAATTTTGGTTTAAACTGTGGAAGAAGAGATTTTTCTGGAAGTGTAATTTTGGGCGCTTGATGAACAATCTGTTCTGCTGGTACCTTCTGTACCGTTGGAGCCAATTCTTTTGGCGATATCATCTCTTCATTTTTGTGCGCAGGCTTGAGCGCATCTTCCGGCGCCTTAAAAGGCATCTCAGGTGCAACCTTGGGGGTATCCTCCGGCGCGCTCAAAGGCATCTCAGGCGCAACCTTGGGGGTATCCTCCGGCGGCGCGCTCAAAGGCATCTCAGACGCAACCTTGGGGGTATCCTCCGGCGGCGCGCTCAAAGGCATCTCAGGTGCAACCTTGGGGGTATCCTCCGGCGCGCTCAAAGGCATCTCAGGTGCAACCTTGGGGGTATCCTCCGGTGCTCTCAAAGGCATCTCAGGCGCAACTTTGGGAGTATCCTCTGTTTTTGCTTCTAATAATTCTGGTTTTGTAAGTTCGGGTGCAAATGTTTCTGACGTGTTCTTGCTTGGTGGTAGCGATGCTGTTTCAACAGGACGCAGTTTTTCCTTTGGTTGAAAAGGTGCTAGACTATCTATTTGTCCCTCTCCAATATGGCGTGCATCTTCTTTCTCTTGTGGTTGCATAGTTGGTTTAACGGCAGGGATTGCACGGATGGGAGCCTTCACGGATCCTTGTTGAGAGGACAACTCGTCCACTAAAGGAGCAAGAGTGATGGGAATTGCTTCCAATGGTTGTGGTAAAGAGACAGAGCTTGTAAACTGAACGGCTCCCCAACTGAGAAAAATGACATGGACCACAAGGGATAAAGCCAAGCCTCGTTTCATGCTATGATAGGAGTCTTTGTTCATTCTTTATGCCTTATTTATGACTTATATTTTTTCATTTTTAATCACTCTGAGCTCTATTAAACACTTTAAAAACAACAGGTTATGCGAAAATTTTATTACTTATTATTTATTGTGCTAGACTTGCTAACGCAACTTGAGAAAACCCCGCTTTTTGAATATCCGCCAGCAGTTTTAATACTTGCTGATATTCAACAGTTTTAGCAACCCGCACAAAAACCCGTTGATCTTTTTGTGTAGCATCTTCTTCCAGAAGAGTTTTAAGGTGTGCAATCAGTGCTTGTGACGTTTCATAATAATCTTGATTAATGGCAAAGCGCCCTTGCGCGTCAAGTGAAACCGTAAGGGGCGTTTTTTGAGCTCGTACGGGACCCGCTTGACTATGAGGCAAATCTAGAGGAACACCGTTCACTAAAAGGGGGGCAGAGACCATAAAAATAATCAACAAGACCAGCATGACATCCACAAAAGGAGTGACATTGATCTCACTCATCAGTTGGCTTCGTGAATGATAGCGCCTGCGTGTATTTTTTCGAGAAGAAGAAGCAACAGAAATTCCCATGGGATAAGCTCCTTTTTATAATGAGGAAGGTGCTGTGCGTGTTTCATCAATACGCCGCGATACAATTGTTGAAAATTCATCGGCAAAATTTTCTATTTGTGCAATGATGCGCGCACTTTCATGAGTCAACTTGTTATAAGCAATAACGGCTGGAATTGCTGCAAACAAACCAATAGCGGTTGCTAAAAGCGCTTCTGCAATCCCTGGCGCGACAATGGCAAGTGATGTATTTTGAGAAGCTGAAATAGAAAGAAAAGACTCCATAATACCAATAACTGTTCCAAAAAGTCCGATAAAGGGCCCCGCAGATCCCAGTGTCGCAAGAAAACTTAATTTTGATTCTATTTTTTCACTTTCACGTCCCAGCGTCAAATCCATAGCCTTATCAATTCTGCTCTGCAAACTTTTCGATGTATGGGTCCCTTTTTCAAGAGATTTTTTCCATTCAATCATCGCCGCCATAAAAACGGCGGATATACTATTGGTGTGTTGACTTTTACATGATGCATAAAGATCTTCTAGCGCTTTGCCTGACCAAAATGTACGTTCGAACTGCTTTATTTCACGCCGTAATCTCCGATACGTAAAAATTTTATCAAAAATAATTGCCCAACTCCAAATGGAAGCGAGCAGCAACCCGATCATAACACCTTTCACGATCCAACTCGCTTGCATAAACAAATGCAACATTCCAATTGTTTCCGGATTCGTTAGTTCACCATGCAGCATAATTTTTGTCCCTCTAAATAAAAGGTGTATTTTTTAAAATTCTATAAAACAGATTATTTTATAGTTTCTAAATTTAAGTAAAAAACCTTAGTTTCACATAAATTCATGTGCTAAAACAAGACTTGTTTCTTAAATTTCTTTAAAAAGTGATGACGAGAGACATCCCTCAACACACGCCCCCCCTCATTTCACAACAGCATTTATGAAAAATATAACGATAAAGCCTTCCCCATAAATGCTATAAAAACAAAAGATATAAAAATGCATGATATCAAATCTATTATGCACCACCACCTTTACGCTCATGAAAAAAAACTAAAACATCATACACGTTTTAAGCTCAAAATGCAGCGATAAATCTTAGCACTTGAAAAGATTCATAAGAGGCATTTTTATTCCTTTCTCAAGTGTTTCTGTATCCACTCACCAACCCCGCTTGTGACATGTAAGAAAATGTTTTTGATTAATTCACAGCAATAGGGCTTGAAAAGAAAAAATCTTACAAGTTTCAGAATTATCCAAAAGTGACAACGCAATGAATTATCATTATAAATAAATATGTTATAATCATGAAAGATTACGCTTTGCCTCAGACTATTGTTTCTCTCATTTTTCATCGAATTTAATACGGGGATACCCTCGGGCACAAAAACGACAATAAACCACCATAAAATGCCTCACAACAATGCGCCTCACCCATGCACCCCTATTGTAAGTCCCATATAATCTATTGTAAGTCTCATATAGTCTCATTGTGTTGTGAATTCGCCCCTTTCAATGCCCATCATCTCTCTGACACCATGGTATAACGTACAAGCTTCTATGACGTAAAAAAAGCCTTTTCACATCTTTACTTCATGAAAACCGGCTTCTTCGCTCTCTTTGCTCACTTGCGATATTTGATCGTTATTGCATTGAGAATGATCCATAAGAAACATTTTTACAATTTTTTCAATGATTTATATTGCTCATCTTATGATGTATAAGCAAATGATTTTAATTGTTTCAACATGAACAGATTTGAAATGAAAGTATTTTACTCTATGACTCTATTGGGGTTTGTACCCGTGAGAAGTGATAATTTATCTTTCTAAGTCAATCTATTATATAAAATAATATGCTTTTGAAACTTTAAATCCAGAATACATTTCTGCTTTGTATACATTAATCTCTCACTCATTCACTGCGTTTAGGAGCGCAGATAAAGTCATGCATTATGGATGAAAATGGATGGGACATGCGCTCTTGTGATGCCAAATGACAATCCAGTAAAAAACAAATCAAATTGCTTAAAATACTCTTTGGGTGTTTTGAGAAAATTTTTGACCTAATAGCTTATTATCACTTTATTGCAATCACTTTATTGCAATATTGTGCTGGGTATGTGCATTTTTATAAAAATAAATCTTAATCCATTTTTTATTTCTTTTTTGTTTTGTACTTTTCTGCTGTTTTCTTATGCCAACGAACCTTTCTTCAAAAGAAAGAAAATATCTTGAGTTTATAGCAGAAAATGGATGATGAGACATTGATTTTGAATCATAACATGGATGAGGCGTGTTTAATTTTGTGGGATATCATCTTCAATTTAGTGTAGTTATTGTAGCAGAGGTGCTTTCTTTTGATGTATCATGTGACCTTGTTGGGAAACATTTAGGCTATGATAAATGTATGGTCTTAGATTGTAGGTTACTTTATATCCCCTGATCTCTCCTGAAGCTGCTCGCTCAATGAATAACACTTTTAACCAAGCATTTTTGCAAAAAGTTCTTTGGGTAAACGTCGCGGTTTTGCCTCCTCATTAATCAGAGCAATTTCAACTTTAGCTGTTACCAACGTGGTCGCCTCATGCAAAATAGATTGCTCCATAAAAAAGCGTGCCCCTTGGATATGAGTAACACGTGTTTTAACAACTAAAAGATTATCAATTTTAGCTGGTCTTGAAAAATTAATTTCCATATGACGCACAACAAAAAACAGTTTTTCCCCCTCAACCCCTGCTGCTAACATCTTATTATTAAAACCGGTATCCCGTAAAAACTCTGAACGTCCTCGTTCAAAAAACTCAAGATAACGCGCATGATAAACCACTCCGGAAAAATCTGTATCCGCAACATAAACGCGGACCTGAAAATTATGAAAAGCATTTGTATGATTGCTCTTAAAAGGAGTTATTTCTGTCATTGGCTTCATGTCCCATAAAATCATCTAATATAGCAAATTATTTATCAATCAAAAGATTGAACACATTTTTGTGTTGAAGTTGTGAAAAGAAAAAGCCCCCCCTTAATCGTGCAAGACCTTTTTGGTCAGAATATACTAAAAGAAGCACGTCTCTTGTATTTTATGACCTTGCTATAAAATATTCACATAGTTTCTTTTAATAAAGAGAATATCTTAGTCATCTTCCCCATCCCATAAAGACGTCTGAAGTGATGAATTGTCTTGAGCATCAGAAAGTTGAGAACGCCTTTGTATAGACGTTGTAGAGGCAGGAGCAGAAAGCCCTAAATGGCTCCAAGCCTTTTCAGTTAGAATGCGTCCACGAGCGGTTCTTTGAATAAAACCTTGTTGGAGCAAATACGGTTCAACAATATCTTCAATGGCATCGCGTGGTTCTGATAAAGCAGCAGCAATTGTTTCAATCCCCACCGGTCCCCCTAAAAAAGTTTCCGCAATCAGGAGCAAGTAGCGGCGGTCAAGCGGATCAAGCCCAAGATGATCGACCTCAAGGCGCGAAAGCGCTTCATCGGCGATTTTTTGGTCAATTTGTTTTGCCTGTTTAACCAAAGCAAAATCACAAACGCGCCGTAAAAGCCGCCCAGCAATACGAGGAGTGCCCCGTGCTCGGCGTGCAATTTCATGAGCACCATCATCACTGATCTTGACGGCAAAAAGCCGTGCATTACGCTGCACAATATATTCCAATTCTTCTATAGTATAAAAATTTAGACGAATTGGGATGCCAAAACGGTCTCTCAGCGGTGTGGTCAAAAGCCCCAAACGTGTAGTTGCCGCTACCAAAGTAAATTTAGCCAGATCAATTTTCACCGAACGTGCCGCCGGCCCCTCCCCAATAATCAAATCAAGTTGATAATCTTCCATAGCTGGATAAAGAATTTCCTCAATCGCCGGATTTAAGCGATGAATTTCATCAATAAACAAGACATCACGTTCTTCGAGATTGGTCAAGAGAGCGGCTAAATCTCCTGCTTTAGCGATGACAGGTCCTGAAGTAGAGCGAAAATTAACGCCTAATTCTTTTGCCATAATCTGTGAAAGCGTTGTTTTTCCTAACCCCGGAGGTCCTACAAACAAAACATGATCCAGCGCTTCTTGCCGCGTTTTTGCTGCTTCAATAAATATTTTTAAATTAGCCCGTGCCGCTTCTTGACCAATAAAATCATCGAGAACTTGTGGTCTTAAGGAACGATCTGGATCGTTAGGAAGGGGAGCGGGACCCAGAAGGCGTTTATCTTCATCTTTATGCATTGTTACCTTGATTTTAAGTAGGAGAAGAAAGCAATTTGAGACTATGGCGGATCAGCAGGGCAGAAGAAACAGTTTCCTCCTCAAGAGCGTTCATCGCAAGAGCAAGAGCACGGGATGCTTGCTCCCGTTCAAACCCTAGCTTCATCAACGCGGAAAGCGCGTCATGCGCAGGTTGATTGGTCATCTCACGCTGAGGAACCGAAACAGTCTTGAGCGCTTGTTCAAAGGGGAGTGTTTTACTTTTCAGTTCACCCACAATTCTTTCACTGACTTTTTTACCAACGCCCGGCGCTCGACTAATCATCGCAACATCGTTTAAGGCAATAGCTTGTGCGAGTTCATCTGGCGATAAAGTACCCAAGATTGCCAAAGCAACCTTCGCCCCTACTCCAGGAACATTTTGTAGAAGACAAAACCACTCCTGTTCAGCTCTTGTAGCAAAACCAAAAAGGCGGATTGCGTCTTCCCGAACATGCGTTTCAATAAAAAGGCTTAACGCCTCCCCAACAGAAGGCAAAGAAGGACGCAGCCGATTTGACACAAAAACAACATACCCCACACCGTGCACATCAAGAAGGATATGATCATCAAAGATATGTTCAAGGGTGCCCTTTAATTTGCCAATCATGTTGCCACCCCACTCATATCGCCATCCTTGCCTGATAAGATCGGTCAATACTCTTACGATGCATACTATGACAAAGAGCAAGAGCAAGAGCATCAGCCGCATCACTGCTATCAAATTCAGCACGTGGGAGTAGAACTTTTACCATCATATGGATTTGTTCTTTAGCACCGTGTCCAACACCAATAACTGATTTTTTCACTTTGTTGGGCGCATATTCAAAAACAGGAAGAGTTGCTTGCGCAGGAACCAGCAATGCAATTGCACGTGCTTGCCCAAGTTTTAAAGTTGCTGTAGCATCTTTGTTAACAAACACATGTTCTACAGCGGCTTCATGGGGCATAAATTGATGCACAACCTCTGAAAGACCTTTGTGGATCTGACATAATCTGGAAGCCAGCTCACACTTTACATCAGAAGAAACCGTCCCTGCTGCAATAAACTGAAGACGATTACCAGCAACATCGATAACGCCCCACCCTGTACGCCGTAATCCGGGATCAATGCCTATAATACGAATCGTCTCTGCCATAAACTACAGTCTATACACTTTTCCCCCTTGTGAATAAAGACAAGACCACAAAGAAAACAACAGCACAAGACAAAACCAGTCAAAAGATGGTCATGCCCCCCAATTTATACAATTATAAAACGCAACGAACAGCATCTTTATGGAACATACTTTATGAAGCATAACTAAAATCAATCAAAATCTTTTATCTGCACATCACACGTGGGATTTCCGTATGGAGTGAAACTGTACAAGAAAGGACTAAACATGCCTCTAATGAACCATCTCAAGAGCCAAGAACTTGTCGCAACACTGGGGACTGGCAAATATGATGATGGTGCCGGCTTGCTCCGTTGCAAGCGTTAAGATGAGGGAGCTCAATGGATGTGAACAAGAACTGAGAGGTGTTTTTGAATATGCCCATTACACCACAATGTCATTGCATAGAGAGGGGACATTGCATGGGGGCACAGAGAACCCCTGAGGCATTCATTATATGGCACTTTATTTTGGATGTTTTATTTTACGCGAAGAAAATAACTTCCATTCAAAACAAGAGAAGCCCAAAAACTGACACAATGTGTATCATCCTCATTAAGACACGCTCTACAGCAACTTTATAGGCATAAGTTATAGAGCATAAATAAATTGATATACAAGCCCCAGCTCTATCTAGCGCCTGATCATTATCATAGCCAAAACAAAATCACACGATATATCAACAGAAAGTGTTCCAGCTGCAATCAATCAAAGCCGATTTCCACAAGACCAACCATACCCCATCCCATGCCATAATTCGAAATCAATACCTCTCAGCTATAAGCTCAAGATATTTCCTACGCTCAAATAGAAATTAGGCAGAAAAAAGCACTCTAGATTGGTTTTAGTTGTGACATTTTGGTTGTGAAAAATGGGTAGATTGCTCTAAATATCGCAAGAAAGAAGCAAGGCGCTATTCTTCTCAAAACACCCCCAAAAGCTGTTTTCAGTAATTCGATTTGTTTTCCCACTGGATCGCTTAAACTACAGCCTCCCCTTATTTACCAGAGCGCTTAAACTACAGCCGCATATCTAAACGAAAAAATGCGCGCTTCTAAACGCAATGAATGAGAAACAAATTGGCGGAAAATTTCTGGCAATTCATGCCAATGAGGGGTTTCAAGTTCCAATATTGGTGTATGAAGTGACACTTTTACAATTGCTTTTTTATTTGTTCTGATGACATTTCCCCTTCGCGCAAAGCAAGGGAATACCTCTAAGAACGCCCAAAGGCTGTTTTGAGCAATTCGATTTGTTTTCCTACTGGATTATCATCTTCTAAGGCACAAGAGGCTGCAGTTTCCCACCCAGCACGCATATACTGTATGCGCGCTTCTAAACGCAATGAATGAGAAACAAATTGGCGGAAAATTTCTGGCAATTCATGCCAATGAGGGGTTTCAAGTTCCAATGTTGGTGTATGAAGTGACACTTTTACAATTTCTTTTTTTATTTGTTCTGATGACATTTCCCCTTCGCGCTCTGCCCGAAGAAGAAGGAGTTGAGAAGCAATTTGCATCAGTCGTGTACTTAAATACATAGCTTCTTTCGCATAGATTGCAGAAACTTCTGCCGAAAGGGAACGTGCCACTAATTTCCCTTCTGAATCAATATACGCTGCGGTTTTTTCAATCAGCGCCATTGTTTCTTCATAGAGACGATTAAAAGCATTTTCAAAAGCATTATGCTCAATCATGATAATAGGTTCATCATATGGACGTTTATGTACACTCACGCTTTTATACTCCAAGTATCAGCACAAAATTACACCACTCAACGAATAGAGTATTAAAAAGTTTCTTTTGTTGCTGTGTAGAACGCTTTTTTTTTTAAACTGCTACCTCTTTTAATTTTTTTGCGCAACGCGCTTTTTATACTAAGGTTAACGCACCCAACAAACACTACAGGAGCGTTTTTCTTATAAACGGATCAGTTTCCTTGAAAAGGACCACTGCCAAGATCGCCGTCTTTCACAATAATAGGCGACTCCAAATTGCAGAGCAATACCCGTTATTATTAAGAGGGTATCGGAAAAAAACGTTCCTGTCATCACTGTTTTTATAATTTGTCCAAACATCGCAAAAATGGTTCCCGTTACAAAGACCGGTAAACTATGTTTTCCTAAGATTGCTAAAGGATGTTTCTGAGAGACATAAAACCATTTATTGATGCAGGGCAAAGAAAGAATAAAAAAGGCTAATGCAAGAACATGGAGTAAACGTGGCAAGCTTAAAAAGGTTTTATTAAAGTTCAACAATGGGGAAGACCAGCCAAGCCACCCCAAAATACCCCACCAGTTTAAGCGAACCCATAACAGCGCCAACAAGAGATACGCTGCCGCACAAACAATCCAAAAAGACTGAAAAGCGATTGTTTTTCCTTGTTTAAGCGCTAAAGTACTGGTCAATCCTATGACGAATAAGAATTGCCAAGACAAAGGGTTTAAAAACCATTTTCCTTCTAAGGGATAAGAAGGAGGAGCAATTTTATAAAATCCGCAGATAAGATACAGTGTAAACGAGCCCAAAAGCAGCCACTTTGTCTGTTTACAACTCAAATAAAGGATAAAAGGCGCAAAAAACATCAAAACGATATAAAGAGGAAGAATATTATTATATCCCAATTGATGCCCAAAGCTTAAGGTACTCAAAAATGCGATACCAGGCTCTTTAAAAAAGAGTCCCACATTGTTCATTGATAAAAGTTTTTCTGTTTTCCATAATAAAAAGGCAGCAAAAAAAAGACTTAACGTGACAAAAGTAGTAAAAAGATATGCGCCATAGAGCTGCAAAGCTCTGTACCACAGTTTTCGGATGATAAAAGCAAAGGATTTTTGCTGTAACCGTCCATGAAAACTTAACCCAAGAGCAATCCCTGAAAGCAAAACAAACACTTCTGCACAATCAGAAAAACCGAAATTTCTATGGGTAAAAGACTCATAGATCGTTCTGGGAATATGGTTGATGAAAATCGTCAATAAGGCTAAAGAACGAAAAACGTCAATACGCGTATCACGGTGAAAAGGTTGAGTATTATGCTCAAGAACACCTTGGTATTTCATCAGTGGACTCCCACACGCCACAAACCCCTTGAAGTCCCATAAAAATGGTGGTTACCCTTATTGCCAACAAGCATCAACAGGATGAAATTTTAATTTTTAAGAGTCAAGTTTCATTTTAAGCGTTTATTTTTTAAAAGGCAAAATTTTTTTAAAGGTAAAAGAACGAAAAGAATCCATACATGTATCACAGCAAAAAGGCGACATATTATGCTTAAAAACACTCTCATTTCTCATAAGCAGGCTCCCACACACCCACAAATCCTTTAAATTACGTGAAAATGGTGGTCACTTTCATCGCAAATAAGCATAATAGAATGAAACTTTAATTTTAAGCATTATTTTTCTCTAAGAAACAGGGATTTGACATGACAGAACAAAAAAATAAACCAATTGATCCGCCTCTTTTCCCTCAGTTGATTTTAACACTCGATGTTCGGCGCAACACCCCACACACATTTTTGCAGCAAATTTTGCAAACAAAGTCTTTTGCATGCGTCATCCTCTATGATTCTGAAAAATTGAAAGATGATAGCTCTTTTTTACAACAACAAGCGCAAACTTACGCAGAAGATATTCAACATCATAACGCAGCCCTTCTCATCGCTGATGACAGCCGCATTGCTGGGCGCATAAAGGCTGATGGATTGCACATAGAAGATGATCTTAACGCTCTTGAAAGCTTCAAAAATCAGCAAAAGGAACAAAAAATCATAGGCTTTGGCAATCTACGCAATCGCCATAGTGCTATGCTTGCAGCGGAAACAGGTGTTGATTATCTATTTTTTGGCAAATTAGGGGCTGATAAAAAACCCCATGCGCACCCCCGCAATCTCCAGTTAGCAACATGGTGGGCAGAAATTATGCAAACCCCCGCCATTATCCAAGCAGGAAGCGATTTTTCAACCTTTGATGAAGTCTTAAAGACTGGATGTGAATTCATTGCTGTAGAAGAAGTGATTTTGGGGAACGACAACCCCTTAATACTGCTTAAAACAATGCAAGAAAAATGTGAAAACACCCCCTTGTAATATAGGAGGAGAATTTATAAATAAAGCGTTAATAAAAATCCAAACACTCACCACTATATTACTTATGTAGAGCACACAATAACAGATAAAGAAGATACCTCGAAACTCAATAAAATTGCTTAATAATTCAATCAAATGAGATGAAAAGCTAGCATCTTTTTTTGATATAATAAATAGAGAGAAGAATCATAAAAACTTTCTAATTCAAAATCTTATAAAAAGAAGCCTTTATGATTGCGGGGGAATTTGTCATTGTTAATGTTGATCACTAATACCAACAACGAATGATAGAGATATGAAGGGGACATAAAAAATGGAATACAAATACAGAGGGCCGTTTGAATACAATGGAACACTTGAAGATCTTAAAAACATAATTCGCAAAGCTGGATATCAAATCACAGATGTTAAAGCCATACAAAAAAGTCCCTATGGTTTTACGTATAAGATTGAAGCCTCTGAAGGAAGAATCATTCTTTGGGATGATAACACAGGAAAAACAGTCATACTAGGTGAAAAAATTTTCTGCCATGAGCTAGAAAAAGCTTTAGCAAAGCATCTAGAAGAAACATCAACGATTCCTTCCTCAAAAACTGCCCCCAATACCTCAAATAAAAAAATCTTTATCGTTCATGGTCACGATCGTTATGCCTTAAAGGAGCTTGAACTTATTCTTCTCAAGCTTGGTCTCGAACCATACATCTTACAAAACACGAGTGGTAATGGTTTAACCATCATTCAAACTTTGAAAAAAGAAATTTGTGACAGTTCTATAGGTTTTGGTATTGTACTCCTCACGCATGATGACATGGGTTATGCTATATCTCAAGGTGCAGAAAAAGTTCAACCCCGTGCACGACAAAACGTTATTTTCGAAATGGGCATGTTAGCTGCCGCACTTCCTCTTGAGAGGATTGCTATTCTACAAAAAGAAGGCATTGAAATGCTTTCAGATGTTGGTGGAGTTTACTACCTTTCTTTTAAAGAACACGTAAAAGAAACATTTCCCAAACTTATAGAGCGCTTAGGAGAAGCTGATTTCTCTTTTAATACAAATACAATTACTCGTGCATTAAATTAAATTTGAATAATGCTTATGTTTATTTTTTAAAGCGCACGCCCAAAACCACAAGACACCCCATCACATTCCACAGACACACAGATCCTATAGGCTCAAAGAAACGATCACCCCCCAACCCTTCCTCAAACAGCAAGCGATTGTGCAAATTTAAATGAAGAGACCGCGTGTGAATTCACTACCGTAGAAGAAATCATTTTAGTCTCTTTGATAAACGCGGGGCTGTTGTCATAATTTTGGTAATTGTTCCAGAAAGGTTTAAGAGGCAGATAGCCTCTGATTAGATTAAAGAAAAATAGGAAATTCACGTCGGGCATGTACTACAGCTACAATTTCGATTTGATTTGCAGCTACTCGATACAATATAAGGTAATTTGGATGCGCTACAATTTCTCGTAATCCTAATACCTTCTCACTCTGTCTGTATAAATATGGATGTTCTGCCAATGGCAGTACGGAGGCTTCTAAAAACCTTTTCATTCGGCGCGTAGCAGATGAATTTTCGCGAGCAATGTACGTTAAAATCTGACGCAAATCGTCGCGCGTCGAAGACAACCAAACAACCGGAAGCATCACTTTTCCTGTTCAGCTTCAAGCTGACTGATTATAACTTCCATTTCAGCCATAACCTCATCATGCGGAATAGGAGGATATGGATTTGCAAGACTTCTCGCTACCTTATCGCGCAGCCATGCAGTGTAGCTGCTTTCCTGTTCAACAGTTTCGAACTCTGAAATTAGCGGAGAAAGGGTGGTCTTCATAATATATGTCCTTTCTATTCCTGAATATTGAAGATAATTACTCTTGGCTATGTTGTCAATACTAGAGAATTGAAAATGTTTAACTTTTAAGCGTCCAAAGTTCTTTTGATCTTAAAACTTAAGGCTTTTTAACCCTCTCAAAAAACACGGATCTGATATCATGATTTTGGTAATCGTTCCAGAGAGGTTTAAGAGGCGAATAGCCTCTCATTAAAAAACAAATTTTGTAAGTAAAAAACTATTTTTATTGTAAATTTCCTGAAATTACTTTATGAATTAAAAGATGTTTTGGTCGCATACGCAACGACCAAGAGGGTCTTGAAAGCCCGAAAATCTAAACATGAATTTACCCCACTTTGTGGGTATCCCGGAATTCCGGGAGTTTTTGCTATGTCCAGGTGCTTTAAGCACTAAAAGTAAAAAAAGCTGATTAGATTTCAGTACTTTCAAGCTCCCGGAATACTCATGCGAGGGCGCTCGCAACCGGCGGGGAAAAATGCAATCTCAGAATCTTGATATTGACCTTTTTATTGGCAAAAAAATTCGCTTAAAACGAAAAATGTTGAAGATGTCTCAAAAAACATTAGGTCAACATTTAGGCGTCACTTTCCAACAAATCCAGAAATATGAAAAAGGCTTAAATCGTGTCAGCGCAGGGCGTTTAATGGAAATTTCTGATATTTTGAATGTTCCACTTTCCTTTTTTTACGCGGATATCTTAACAAAACAACAGCCCCCATATCATCATGATGAAATCGCATCGAGCACAGAGGAATATCTGCTGCTCCAAAGATTTAGAACTCTCACAACGGTAAAAAAGAAAGCCTTTTTACAGCTCATCGCTGATGAGAATGCAAGCTAACATCATACGGATAGCGCACTATTCATAAGCATTCATACGTATTTTAAAAAGCAGCCCCCATTGTAAGCATTTTTTCATTTTAGGAGGAGATGCCCTTAATATAATAGAAGATAAGCATTTTTACACACGATACTCTTCATCATTATTATTTTTAACAAAACTGTTTTAAACAGTCTGGCTCTCGTCGACATTTATGCTATTTTTTTAAACTTACCCAACCCTACCTTAACTAAGATGAAAAACTGAGAAATAAAAAGTAATATAGAAATGAGATTCTTATACGGCTTGTAATGATGAAAGAAAAATGTGAAAATTCTGATCGGTAATGAGGAGAAAACACCATGATCAAGAGAAGCGTGAAGCTGCTTATCTTAGGCGTGATTGGACTTGCAAGTTCTGCTGTCAATTCAGCTGGAAACACTGAAGAATTCTCAAGTTCTGAAGGCTCTTTCAATACGATTCAAGAAGCTTCAAACACTCAAGAACCTTTTCAGCCCTTAAAAGCTGGAGACTATGATCAAGCCTATGACTATTACATCCAAGGTTATTATTTAAAAGCTTTTCGTGAAGCACTCCGACGTGCTGAAAAAAATGATCCTTTTGCACAAACTCTTCTTGCCCGAATTTATATGGAGGGATGTGCTGTCCCTATTGACGGTGCGCGTGCTGCTTTATGGTTTGAACGCGCCGCAAAACAGGGGGAACCCCAAGCACAACTACGCTATGGACTTATGTTGTTTGATGGTCACTTTATAAAACAAAATCAAGAACTTGGTGAACAATTCATTCAAAAAGCTGTCAATGCAGGCGTCAAGGAAGCCTATTTTTATTATGGACAACTGCTTCTTTATAAAGCCTCACAGGAAAAACAAGCTCTCCCCGGTGTTTCTTCCCAAAGTCGTGAAAATGAAGCAATCGAGCAAGCCTTAAAATTGTACTTAAAAGGTGCTGCTCTTGGGGATGCTGAAGCTGCTTTTTCTGCTGCAAAAATTCTTGCCTTAGGCACGTTAACACGACCCAAGGATGATCGCAATGCCCGCAAACTCATGGAGGTAGCGGCTCAAAACAACCACTTAAAAGCTCAACTTCATTTAGCACAATGGCTTATACAGGGGCGTGGAGGAGAAACAGATTTTCCCCGTGCTTTTCATTTACTTCAAAGAAATGCTATCAACATGATAGCACCAGCACAGATTTCCCTTGCAAGGCTTTATCGAGATGGCACAGGAACAAAAGGCGATATAATAATGGCAGCGGCATGGTATATGCTTGCAAAGGAGGCAAAAATGCAAGCCCCTGATCTTGAAATGATGCTCCAAGGCATGGACAAAACACAACTAGAAAAAGCGCACAAAGAAGCAATAAAGCTCCTTCCTGTTTTTTAAAATACTCCTCTCTGCTTCAAAAAGATAAAATTTATAGAAATTCCGGAAGATTTTGCACTGTCTAGGGGCGATAAGCCCTAAAAGCAAAAAGGCTGACTAGGACTCAGTGTTTTTAACTCCCAGAATACCAATGCGAGGGCGCTCGCACCCCGTCGGAGGGAAATGCAAACCAAAGATCTTTATAACGACATTTCCATTGGTAAAGAAAACGCACTGATGTCATTTGCTTAAGCAAACAATATCCAATAAGCAAAAGAACTAGGCTATCACGCAAATTCCAAAAGCTCTATTTTTTCATTCTTTTTGCTTGGATAAAAAACACGCCGTCTCTTATAAAAAAACTATTTTTTATTGTAAATTCCCTAAAATTACTTTATGAATTAAAAGATGTTTTGGTCGCATACGCAACGACCAATAGGGCCTTGAAAACCCGAAAACTCAAACATGAATTTACCCCACTTTGTGGGTATCCCGGAATTCCGGGAGTTTTTGCTATGTCCAGGTGCTTTAAGCACTAAAAGCAAAAAGGCTGATTTGAGTTCAGTATTTTCAAGCTCCCGGAATACCAACGCGAGGGCGCTCGCAACCGGCGGGGGCTTTAAAATGCGAGCTAAAAATCCTCATATTGATCTTTTTGTAGGCAAAAAAATTCGTTTGAGACGAAAAATGCTAAAAATGTCTCAAACAACTTTAGGTCAACATTTAGGTGTTACTTTCCAACAAATCCAGAAATATGAAAACGGCTTAAATCGTGTCAGTGCAGGGCGTTTAAAAGAGATTTCCGATATCCTAAATGTTCCGGTTTCCTTTTTCTATGCTGATATCGTCACAAAACAACAGCCCCCATACCACCATGATGAAATCGCATCAAGCACAGAGGAATACCTGCTTTTAAAAAGATTTAGAGTTCTAACCACTGTAAAAAAGAAAGCCATTTTACAGCTGATCTCTGATGAGAATGCAAGCTAACATCATACGGATAGCACACACCACACTCTATCCCATGAGACACTATAATAAACTCCGTATTCAAATATTCACCACACATTCTCAATTAAAAACACCTCATGGTTTTACGGAACTTATATCATTGCCATCAATTATATCATTGCCATCAATGATGATATTTTACGACACAACGGGATAAATTCCCCCAAAAATTCTAAAAAATTTTTGTGCAAATTTTTAAAAAGCTTGCGTCTGAGCGCTTTTTATGGTCTTGCAAAGAACTGAAAAGCAAAAATACATCAAGGTCCTTTTTTACTTAAGCTTTTCTCTTTGCAAAAAACATGAGAAAACCTATGGAGCACACAGGACCATGAGAGAGCCGCAAGGCTAATCAAAGAGATTTGAGCCCGAAAATAACAAAAGAGCTCACCGTTAAAGGCAGCAAAGAAAAGCGCCATAACGACAACAAAAGAGTTCTTTTTGCAAGAATAGAATTGGATAGAAACGATGAAAATTAATGGCAATGAAATTCGCCCTGGTAATGTGATCGAACATCAAGGAAGCTTATGGGTTGCTGTTAAATGCAACGCTGTAAAACCAGGAAAAGGTGGTGCATTTAACCAAGTTGAAATGAAAAATTTAATTGATGGTACAAAACTTAATGAACGGTTTCGTGCTGCTGAGACGGTTGAACGCGTGCGCCTTGAACAAAAAGATTTCACATTTCTTTATCAACAAGGGGATGCTTTGGTCTTTATGGATTCAGAATCTTATGAACAACTTGAACTTCAAAAGGATTTTGTTGGTGAACGTGCTGCGTTTCTCCAAGATGGGATGACTGTCACAGTTGAACTTTATCAAGAAAAGCCTATTGGCATCTCACTTCCTGATCAAGTTGCTGTCACGATTGTGGAAGCCGATCCTGCCATCAAAGGACAAACGGTTACCTCCTCTTATAAACCCGCCATTCTTGAAAACGGGATTCGTATTCTTGTTCCCCCCTTTATGAATGCTGGTGAACGTATTATTGTAGACACCAATGAGTTGATTTATTTGCGTCGCGCAAATGAAAAAGATAAATAAAGGAATAAAAAATGGCCCATTCTGCAGTCATGAATGTCATGGTGCAAGCTGCAATGAAAGCAGGACGCTCGTTGGTGCGTGATTACGGTGAAGTGCAAAATTTGCAAGTATCTTTGAAAGGACCAGCAGATTATGTCAGCCAAGCAGATCGCAAAGCAGAAAAAATCATTTTCAATGAATTAAGCAAAGCGCGCCCCAAATTTGGTTTTCTAATGGAAGAATCTGAAGAAATCATTGGCGAAGATTCCCAACATCGTTTCATTATTGACCCTCTAGATGGCACCACAAATTTTCTTCATGGCATTCCTTTTTTTGCTGTTTCCATTGCCTTAGAAAGTCAAGGGAAAATCGTTGCTGGTGTCATTTACAATCCCGTAAGTGATGAACTATTTACCGCAGAACGCGGTTGTGGTGCTTTTTTCAATGACCGGCGCTGTCGCGTTTCTGCTCGACGCAGACTAGAAGATTGTGTCATTGCCACAGGTATGCCGCATTTTGGTCGCCCAAATCATGGAACCTATCTTATTGAATTACGCAATGTGATGGCGGAAGTTGCCGGACTTCGCCGTTTTGGCGCTGCTGCTCTTGATTTAGCTTATGTTGCTTCTGGCCGAACCGATGGCTTTTGGGAAGATAACCTGCAAATTTGGGATATGGCTGCTGGAATATTGATGGTTCGCGAAGCCGGTGGTTTTGTCACCGATAAAGAAGGCGGCAGCGATATATTCCGCAAAAAAAATATCATTGCTGGCAATGAACACATTCGCATCAAACTAGAAAAAACCCTCAAAAAAGGCATTTAGACCTCAGAAGTAGTGTCTTTTTAAAAGGCAATGCTAAAAGTTCAACTTTGCAACATCCCCATAGAGATATCTCTCATCACGCAACCTTATCTCTTATTGAATTGCGCAAGTAATGATGAAAGTTGCTGGACTTCGCCGTCTTAGCGCTGCTGCTCTTAATTTAGCTTATGTCACCGCAGGAAAAACCGATGGCTTTTGGGAAGATAACCTACAAATTTTTGATAGAACTACCGGCATACTGATGGTTCGCGAAGCCGGCGGCTTTATCACCGATAAAGAAGGCAACAATATATCCCGCAAAAAAATATCATTGCTGGCAATGAACACATTCGCATCAAACTAGAAAAAACCCTCAAAAAAAGTATTTAACTCTTACAGTTTTTTACAAAAACCTTAGAACCTTAAAAAACCACGTGGAGAGAGAGTTTTAAATTTTCTTTACATAAAACGATAGGAAATAACTGATCAGATAGTGACAAAAACATCATCACAAATAAAAAATATACTCGCTATACCCCCACAAAAGCAATCCTCAACAGCTTACCTTATTGACGTTTCTGTTATTCAAATCCCCCTCCAAACAAGCTAAAAAAGGCAATAAACAAAAAAACATCATAACAAAAAGCTACAAAAAGCAATTATCGAACCCAAAACAAAAACACAATCCATTTCCTCCTCAATATATGCTCTTTATAGTGCGCTATCCATTGATCAAAAAACTCTCCTCTCTCATAAAAGCTGCCGCATATGTTTAAGAGTTTTCACGTCTTTTCCACCACTGCATAATAGCAGAGATTTCCGAAAATCCACTGATTTATAGGACTGTTCTCTACCCCTTTATTCAACCGTTTTACAAATAGTTTATCAAATGCCGACGACATTTATAATAATGAAAATCTTTGTTTTCCAAAATTGCTTTCTGCATTTCACTTGCAAGCTGCTCTTTATCTTTTTCAATAGCCTCTTCCAGCACCTTTACCTTCTCATTACAGAAGATAATTTTTAATTTTTCTTTTAACTTTTTTTCCTCAACAAGCTTCTCCCAAAAGATCAATCGGTTATCGCATTTCTCATTTGATGATTTCATCCACTCTTTAACGCCTAATTTATAAATTTCTTCAAATGTTGGATTCCCTTCAACAATGGAAAGATTTTTTGCTCTATTTGTGTCATTCTCTTTACAAGTATTGATTACATCTCTAACTGTGACAGAATGGCAACCATTATCAAAGGCAACATAGCCCTTTTTCACTGTTTTAATAAGCTTCTTATAGTAAATGAAAGTTTCTCTTGCCGCCTTATAATCACTGGAAATATCACACAACAACAACAACACATTCTTTTTACAATATAATAATAAAGTACACTCACCAGATCAAGATTTCGAAAGCGTTAGTATTTCCTCTATCTCTTCATGTTCTGTACTTATAGAGATGCTGTCCCACAAAGTATCTGTAAACTTTTTCTTTTTATACTCCCCTGTAGAGTTTTCCTTTTGGTGCTGTTTACATTCAGCTGTAATCATATCATCAAGAACATATAACCACCAATGAAGTAATAACATCGTAGGTTGACTCCGTTTTTTGTTCGTAAGAGGATCTACAAACTTTTGCAGAGTTATTCCATTCTTTCTCATTAATCGCACTGCTTTTACACAAAATTTCTTAAAATACGAGTTATCCAAGACACTACATATTTTTTTGTAATGTTCATAAGTAAGTTTTTTTCCAAGTGCTTGCTTGTACAATAAACGCACTTTGTGCTCACCTCGAACACAAATATCCTTTACCAATGGAAGCCGATCTCCACTGAATTTCATATCTTCCCTAGGATTTTTTATCCCCAGTACGTCTCTTTCCCATAGCCTTACTCCCTCATCCCATTGTTTCAACTATTCCTGCGATACTTTTTGAGTTTTTGCCAAAAGTCTCTGTTCCCCTTCTGCAATAATATCTTGATATCCAACGCAATCTTGCTCTTTTGGCTCAAGTTGTTTAGTTAAATGCTTGTTTTGATAAATTGCCAATGCAAGCATTAAGCTTCCTCCACAACACACTATCATTGCAAAACCAAACAAAAAATCCACTGAGTATCCCAAATACCACGACTTCCCCATCAATATGATGCAGAAAATTATAACGCCGAATCTTCTGCTCCCACATTCTTTCCCTCATTTCCAAATGACCTTAATTGTAGCTATTATGAAAGCTATTGCCCATTTTATGTCTTCTTCCATTCTTGCTCTCTTTTATTCTCACCAACATTTAACGCAGCTCTTTTATCGATTTCTCGATATTGTATCATTGTGTGTACATCTGATTTGAAAATCACTACATATTATATTTTAATAAAAACAATACACAAAATATAGATATTTTTGTTGGTAAAATAGAACAATTTGTATTTAATAATGCTGTTTTAGTGATTTATGTACTTTAAAGAAAAGCCTTATAAGCCCTCAAAATGCATGATCCATGAAATATTGATTTTCAAAGTAATAAAAACCTTAACTCAACCAAACAGCAAAACAAACTGCGTGCTTTGTTCGCACTGTTTTATAACATCGATAAAAAGCGCCTCTCTGCCTATTTATCAGTTCTTCTTTAAGTAGCCCAGCACCATCATACTCTTATGCCAGCGCCCCCCGTTGTGACAGTCCCTACAACTTGTGACGATTCATGAAGAGGACTTATTCTTTCTAAAGTGTTTTATTCACGCGGGCTCTCTCTGCTTGCCACATACAAGAGACATGGTTTTGATTGATTTAATATAACTAAATTTGACATGAGAAAATCCTATAGTATTAATAATCTCTCATAAAAAACAATGAATTATCCTTATAAATCAACGTGACAGTGCTGTTATGAAGAGAACTCCTTGCACATCTTAATAGTTCATAGAGATTAACTGGGTGTCATTTTATATTCTGTACACAGATGAAGTATTTTTATAAAAATGCTCCGTCTCACGCAGAAAAAAGGACAGCCCGTTAAGACTTTAAAAAGAAAAACCTCTCAATGCTTGCCCTCTTTTTTCCATGAGAGATTCAAATTGATAAGCCTGTCTGAAAGGAGTGCTGGTTATGTCCTTAAAGATACTGCTCTTGTATCAAGATCACTTACTCCGGTGAAAATTGGAGTTTTGCGAGGTAAGCATAGACGCCATTTTTTGCCACAAGTTCTGCATGGGTTCCTTCTTCCACAAGAGCGCCTTTATCCATCACGAGAATACGATCAGCTTTTAAAATTGTTGCCAAACGATGTGCAATTACCAAGGTTGTACGATTTTGCATCAATCCTTCTAAGGCGTCTTGCACCAACTTTTCACTGTTTGCATCTAAAGCAGATGTTGCTTCATCAAGTAGCAACAGGGGTGCATTTCTTAGAATTGCCCGTGCAATACCAATGCGTTGTTTTTGCCCCCCAGAAAGCATGGTACCACGTTCTCCTACTTGCGTATCCAAGCCATCTGGTAAAGCTTGAATAAATTCAAGTGCATTAGCCGCCTTAGCGGCAGAAAGGATTTCCTCTTCATGAGTATTTTCAGTTCCAAAAATAATATTATCACGCAATGTTCCATCAAAAATGGCGACATCCTGTGGAACATAGGAAATTGCGCTGCGTAAATCTTCTAAAGAAAGGCGATTAATTTCCATGCCATCCAACCGAATTGTTCCACTTATCGGGTCATAAAAACGAAGGATCAAAGAAAAAATGGTGCTTTTTCCTGCTCCTGAAGCCCCAACAAAAGCAACCGTTTCGCCTGCCTTCACAGAAAACGAAAGCGAGCGTAAAATCTTCTCTTGTGGTCTAGAAGGATAAATAAAATCAACCTGATCAAAAACAAGTTCGCCTCGAACAGGTTGTTCCAATGATAAAGGATTTTTAGGAGCTACAATAGTAGGTTGTTCTTGTAGCAATTCGGAAAGCCGCTCAGCAGCGCCTGCTGCTTGGATTAACTCTGCCCCCAGTTCCGATAATTGCGCAAAAGTAGAAGCTCCAAAAACCGCATAAAGGACAAATTGCCCTAATGTCCCACCTGTCATCGTTCCATTCAAAACATCGCGCGACCCAATCCATAAAACAGCAACCACACTGCTAAAAACCAAAAAAATTGCAAACCCCGTAAAAAAGGAGCGCAGGATCACAGAAGCACGTGCTGTTTGAAAAGCCCGTTCTATCAATTGTGAAAACCGTGTTGCAACGAGTTTTTCTGCGGTAAAAGCTTGCACAGTGCGAATAGCACTTACCTGTTCTGTAGCAACAGCATTGGCATCTGCCAGACGATCTTGCGCCGCACGCGTACGAGAGCGAACTTTCCGCCCAAAAACCACCAAGGGAATAGCCACAACAGGAATAGCAACCAAAACCAACAAAGACAATTTAGCATTGGTAATCACCATCATCACGACGGCTCCGATCACTATAATCAACTGACGCAAAGCAGTAGAGGCGGTAGAACCCACAGCTAATTTTATTTGTGTGGTATCTGTTAGAAGCCTTGAAACAATCTCTCCTGAATGCGACCGATCAAAAAAAGCAGGAGAAAGTTTCATAATATGAATAAACACATCACGCCGTAAATCGGCAACAATCCGCTCTCCCAATGTGATAACACAATAATAACGGCCAGCAGAAGCAAATGCGAGAAGCAAGGCTAAGATAAACAAAATTCCGAAGTAAAAATTGATATGTCCATGGCTTGAAGTAGAAAACCCATGATCAAACATTTGGCGGATAGCCACAGGCAAAGCTAATGTGACAAGAGCAGCAACAGATAACGCTAGAAAGGCAAAGATAAACAACCAACGATAGCGCAAAAGATAAGGAAAAAAAATTGCAAGCGAAGAGAATGAAGATTTTTTAAGGGAAGACTTTGTAGATTTTTCTGAATGATTGAAGAGATTCATAAGGTTTCGCTCACTATATTGAATTTATAACACTTGATACAATGATGCATCTTGAACACTTGTTTTTTTATGCATGCTCAGCTATAGGAATAAATACTTTAATCAATGTATCAAAAAGACAAAGGAAGCGCACTTAAAAAATCGAGCAAGTGCTGTTTCATTCTGTAAACGCAAAAGGTTTTTACGCATGAAAGCGAATATTCATCCCAACTATCACACAATTACCGTTGTTATGACGGATGGAACCCAATATAAAACGCGCTCTACTTGGGGAAAAGAAGGCGATACTCTTAATCTAGATATTGACCCAAGAACGCATCCAGCATGGACAGGTGGCTCCCAGACACTCGTAGACCGTGGCGGTCGTCTTTCTAAATTCAAAAATCGTTTTGGTAATATTGGCATGTAAAAGCCTATTCCTGATTATAAAGAGCACAAGTTTTAAAAAATGATTGCTCTATTGTAAGTGATTGGTTTTTTTATGCTGTAAAGAGTGCACTTTAAATATTAATTCAAAAACGCATCCAACATAAATAGATGGGATCTTAGGCACTAATAAATCTTGGTGGCTGCGTTTTTTAAATTTAAAAATCAGTTTGAAATACGAGCATAAATCCTTCCTCGTAGAGTATAACGACCTGAAATAAAATAATTGCAAACCATTCTTCTTTTTTTGGAACTGAAAAATACCCGTGAAGAGAGTATTCTTGTCGCCGCTAAAGCGGCTAATGCGCTTGAACTGATTCAAGCTTTACCAGATAGCTTGATACGTGAATAGGAGAACGTGGTACCATGCTTTCTGGGGGACAAAACAACACATTGATATTGCACGTGCAATTCTAAGAAATGCACCCCTGTTGCTGCAAGCCGGCACCATCATTATATTTGCCAGCTCATGGGTATTGCTACAGCCCTTGGCACTTGAGAGGATTTATTATAAACATTTTAAGTCCTTCCTTAATATTTTTTTATTCACGCGGTCTCTCCCCACTTGTAACGTACAAGAGACATGGTTTTTGTTGTTTCAACATGGAACAGGTTTGAAATGAGAAAATCCTGTAATATTCGGGATCCCCATTCAACATACAAAACAGTGAACTATTATTATAAATCAAAGTGTTGCTGCTTGATGAAGCAACATCTGCTTTAGATGCAAACAGTAAAAAGTTGGTGCAAGACGCCTTAGAAAGATTGATGCAAAATCGTACAACCTTGGTAATTACACATCGTTTGGCAACAATTTTAAAAGCTGATCGTATTCTCGTGATGGATAAAGGCGCTCTTGTGGAAGAAGGAACCCATGCAGAACTTGTGGCAAAAAATGGCGTCTATGCTTACCTCGCAAAACTCCAATTTTCACCTGAGTAAGTGATCATTATAAAGAGCAGTATCTTTAAGGGCACATAAACAGTACTCTTTTCAGACAGGCTTATCAATTTGAATCTCTCATGGAAAAAAGAGGGCAAGCATTGAGAGTTTTTTCTTTTTAAAGTCTTAACGGGCTGTTTTTTCTGCGTGAGATGGAGCATTTTTATAAAAATACTTCATCTGTGTACAAAATATAAAATGATCCCAGTTAATCTTTATGAACTATTAAGATGTGCAAGGAGTTCTCTTCATAACAGCACTGTTACGTTGATTTATAAGGATAATTCATTGTTTTTTATGAGAGATCATGAATACCATAGGATTTTCTCATGTCAAACCCTCATAGTGAATCAAACAAAATCTCTTGGCTTGCACATCACAAGCAGAGTTAGCGTGTGGAGTGAAGCTTTACAAAAAAGAACAAAATGCCTCTCTTATCCCTTTAAATACCAAGGGCTGTCACAACATTGGGGCGCTGGAAAGAGTATACGACTGGCAAAGAGTATAATGGTGCTCGCCTTACCGAGGAAGCCCTTATGCGGCCCACTTTATAGGCTGGATACAAGCTCTACCCTAAAGACTGATCACACTCTTAAAAAAACTGAATATGAAAAATTTTTCATGCCCTCTATCACCGCCCTAAACAATAGTGTTTACCGAAAATCATGACAAATTGTAATTCACAAATAGGCTTTTCTCATCTGCAAGAGTATCCTTTTATTCTCTTTCAAAAAAACGAACACTTTTTGAACATTGTTTGCAGATCCGTACTATTGAAAAAGAGCAAAAACTCTTTTAGCGCTTTTGGGCTTCTTATAACTTTTGTGAGCGCGTATAAGCAACAGCTTTTATAATAAACCAGCTGTTGGCAAAATCGTAAAATTTTATCAAATTTATTGTTTGTAAATATCACCACAACCACTGTTCTGCTCTTGCAGACACGCATCCTCAAAACACTTTCTCTTTGCTCACAAATTGTCTCTCCAGCTCTTTCTTCCAGTCATAGCCTATAAAAATAAGGATAGCGTACTTTAATTGGACACCATCTTCCCACACCACCACCAACGCCATCATTTATATTTACAGCCCTCAATTTTATAGCCACCCCCTGTCGTGCTTTAAGAAGGCACATTAACGATGATAGAAACATGTACAAAGAGGATATATTTTTAAGGTATTTATGTTTTAAAGCTTACACCAAATCATAATTTTTTTATAGCTAGTCAAGCGTCTGCAGAACTAACACCCTAACCCTTTTAAACCGTTCAGCTGTTTCAGTCACAGATAAGCCAAGTTCTACAATTATATCTTCAACCACGAGTTCACCGAGGTACAGAGGATTTTCCATCATTTTTTAGCACTCCCTCTTCAGTGATCCTCTGGATAATTAACTCATTCAGCATCTATACCAGCAAAGCCAAACATTACGTGCTAATTTTCCTTTACAATCATTAACCAATAGCCCTCAAAATGACCTTGTAGTGAATAGAGCTAAAAGGATAAGTCATTCAAAGTCATCTGGAGATATAGCTATATCAAAAGCACCTAAAATACGCCTTAGTTGCTCAGTATAGGCGACCTTCCCCCTTTTATCGTATCAGCTTGTAGAAGACTTTAAATCCTTTATGTTTAAATAAAAAAATCATAATTGGATTATATTGCATAAAGATGCTTTTTCTGATTTTTCCATTTAACACACGATAAGATACCATTTAGGCACCATGAGAAGCTTTCCCCTTATATCATGATTTCAGAGCCGCATGAGAAAAATAAAATAAGCCGTTTGGGTGTCTTAGGTCAAGGATGCCGTTAGACGCAACCTTTAAAGAATTTCCTTGAGCTTAAGGATCAAGGCTTGTTAGTCCTCTCATTAAACGCAGGTCTAATGTTATGATCTTGGAGAGCGATTATTAAGAATTTGAGAGGCAGACAACCTCTCATTTTGATTTATATGCAAACAAATTGCACTCTATTTATTCAGGGAGAATAAGAACATACCCAGGAGGTGCTAAACGGAATAAGAGAGCGTCGTAACCCCACGCAGCAGACAGGCAGCAAATAGAAGAAACGCCTTCAAGAATTGTTAAGAATAATGCGTACGATATAGCGGCTTCATCTGCTGCTTCACGGCGTTCTATGAGATATCCGAAAAAAAACAAAAAGCACCCTATTCCACTCACCGACCCAAAGACTTTTAATGCGGTATGAACCGGTCCACGTATGCTGAGCAAGATAATAAAAATTATGAAAGTAAATACTGTAAAGATCCCTTCGAATACCCCACGCACCATATTGCACAATTTTCGCATCATAATTACAGAAAAGCTCTGTTCTGCGTATCGATTTTTTCTTTTTGTGCTTGTATTCTTAGAAGATATGCTGTCCACAACTCCCCCCCATTTTAAGCCAAAATGCTGTAAAATTAGCTATTTGTAATTATATCATCATAAAATACAAGAAAAATTTATTCATTTTAACGAAAAATAGGTGTTTTATTGAGGTGCAAATCTATTTTGTTAGCAAGAGTTATTCAATCCGTTCGTCAATAGAAAGGCTACCCCCTTGCAGAGGAAGCTATCCTGACGCACAAAAACTTCATAAGCTGTATATTAAAATCCACTCAGACATCGCAACTCTCTAATCTACCCGCTTAATCCACCTTTGAAACTGCAATCAAATGAATTCTGCTGATGACAAGTAATGATAACATGAAAAAGAAAAAATATCACAATATCAAACTCTTCAATACAGTCTTAGTTTTATGATTTTCATTCAAAAAGCAAGTGCCCACCCATGAACGACACCATACTAAGATGCTGCGCATTCACAAATTTCCTTTAAAGCACCATCTCCCCTTCCCGCAATCGCACCTCTTGCGCAATATTATCTCTCGATAGTACCCATTAGAGACTTTTAAAAGGTCCAAGGAGAAAACTCTCTGAGAAAGCTTTCAAGCCTAAAACGCCCCCGCCATTTTTATCATGATGAGGGCACCCAAAATCACGCAGAAACATGTAAAATCTCTCCGCATTTAGGTATAGGGCTTGTGCTTCAAGCGCACGCTTTTTCTTGTTCTGTTGTCCATTGTCCCAAAGCCGCAAGATGATTCATCAAAGCCCGATGACTAAATGCCTTCTGTGCAACAGCAATATTCTCATCTTTTCCAGCCCATGCTTTTAAAGCAGCTGCTTGCAATGCCCGTCCATAAGAAAAAGTCAATTTCCAAGGCAATGCGCCCAAAGAATTCATGGCAGATAAATGCGCCGTTGCTTCCTGATCAGACTGCCCTCCAGAAAGAAAAGCAATTCCTGGAACAGCGGCAGGAACAGTCTGTTTAAGCACCTGGACGGTCTTTTCAGCAACTTCTTCGACAGAAGCCTTGCGCGCATCCTTACCATCAATCACCATATTGGGCTTTAAAATCATCCCCTCCAAAAGAACACGAGCTTCAAATAATTCTTTAAAGACGGTCTGTAAGACAGCTTTTGTCACCTCAAAGCAGCGTGTAATGGAATGCCCACACGATGGTCCATCCATCAACACTTCGGGCTCAACAATCGGCACAATCTTGAACTCCTGACACAAAGCAGCATAGCGTGCAAGAGCTTGTGCATTTTGTCTTATTGCTCCTCTTGTTGGCAAAGTGTGTTCATCAATAGCAATCACCGCACGCCATTTAGCAAAACGTGCTCCCAAAGCATAATAGTCTTTTAGCCGTTCACGAAGACCATCCAACCCTTCGGTAATTGTCTCTTGAGGAAAAGCGGCCAAGGGTTTTGCACCGGTATCAACTTTAATCCCTGGCAAAGCGCCTGCATCCCGAATAAGATCCGTCAACATTTTCCCAGTTGATGCTTTTTGCCGAATGGTTTCATCAAATAAAATAACCCCAGAGATGGCGCTTTCCATTGCTTCTTTTGTACTAAAAAGCATTTCACGATAAGCACGGCGTCTATCTTCATTGGATTCAACACCAATGCTTTCAAAACGCTTTCCAATGGTCGCCGTACTTTCATCTGCCGCCAAAATACCTTTACCCGCATGCACCAAAGCAAGTGCAATATCTTCAAGCCGTTCATTCATAAAAAAATCCTCTTTATTTTGTCTTAAAATTTCATTTTGTCTTAAAACTTCCAAAAGTGCGCAACACTATCAAAACACCCTTAAACGACCGTATAGTTTTTCTTTAACCTTCTTCTTCAAAGAAGCCCTCTAAGCCTGCATAAGGGCAAGAATTCCAGGCAGAACCTTACCTTCCATCCATTCTAAAAAAGCCCCTCCAGCAGTCGAGAGATAAGTAAAATCATTGGCAACACCAGCATGATTAAGAGCAAAAACTGTATCGCCCCCTCCCGCAATTGAAACCAACTTTCCCGTCAAACTACGTTCTGCTGCATGGCGTGCAACTGCAATGGTCCCCTTATCAAAAGGAGACATTTCAAAAACACCAAGGGGTCCATTCCACACAAGAGTAGCAGCTTTATCTATCACAGTATTGATATGCGCAATAGAGCGTGTCCCAATATCCAATATCATGCCATCTTGTGGAATATCTTCAATGTCATAAAGACGATGCGGTGCATCTTTTTCAAAGCGAAATCCAACGACAGCATCCTGAGGGAGCAGAAGCGTACATTGACACTCTTGCGCTTTTTTAATGATTTTTTTTATCGTGTCCATCAGTGCATGTTCACACAGTGACTTACCAACAGACACACCTTGCGCTACTAAAAAACTGTTAGCCATGCCCCCACCAATCACGAGATGATCAACTTTTTCCACCAAATGATTGAGCACAAAAAGCTTGCTGGAAACTTTCGCTCCTCCCACAATGGCAACCACAGGGTGTGTTGGATTGCCAAGTCCCTTTTCTAACGCCTGCATCTCACCTTGCAAAGAACGCCCTGCATAAGAAGGCAACAAATGCGTTATTCCCTCCACCGAAGCATGGGCACGATGAGAAACTGAAAAAGCATCATTGACATAGAGATCCCCATTATGAGCCAAAGCTTCCGCAAAAGAACAATCATTCTTTTCTTCACCAGCATAAAAACGAACATTTTCAAGCAGTAAAATACCCCCATTTTGTAATGACTCAACCGCAACCTGCACCACCGAACCGATGCAGTCAGGAGCAAAAGAAACAGGCTGATTAATGATCTTTTCCAGCACTTGCACAACAGGACGGAGTGAAAACTCTGGCTCTACCTTTCCTTTGGGGCGACCACAATGAGAAAGCAGAATAAGTTTAGCACCCCGCTTTTGTAGCTCAACGAGTGTCTCTTTATGTCGCTCTAAGCGTGTCGTATCACAGACCTTGCCCTGCGCCATTGGCACATTAAAATCCACCCGCACAAGAACACGTTTTCCAGTGACATCAACATCATCAAGTGTACGAAACCCCATCACTGCTTCCTCTTCACTTTCCATTGTTTCAAATAAAAACGCATCCAACAACCCTGCCCACTTTTCTTTCCACTTATCCCCTCTTTGCTTTTACAAGAGATCCACGACAGCCCATCTCTCACCCTCTGCTTCTGAAAAGCCAAAGCTTTCATCATCAAATGTACAAAAGCCCACCATTGCTCTTAATCTTCATATCCCATTGTGGCAAACAAATGCATTGGCTCAACTTGATCTCTATTAAAGCTTCCTTTTACTTCTAGGCAAAAGAATTTACATCTCCTAATTTTCTGACGTTTTCTCAAAGAGTGTCTCGTTCAGATCTTACTTTTTCAAAGTTTACTCTTTCATGCAGCTTTTAAAAGCACGTATTGACCCAGTATTAAAACAAAACACACCATCAATTTTTCAATAGTTTCTTCTCTCCAGCGCATGAGAACAACAGCCTCTATCTGTTGTTCTCAAAATTGTACAAAAATGAGACTTTTTCCTATAAAAAGGAGGACCCTGAGGTCCTCTTATATTGTCTTAGCAAAAGCCACAGCCGTATCACTCATACGGTTAGAAAAGCCCCATTCATTATCATACCAAACCAAAACGCGACAGAGCTTACCATCAATCACTTTTGTTTGATCATTGTGGAAAATAGCTGAATGAGGATTATGATTAAAATCACAACTCACGAGTTTTTCTTCTGTATAATCCAAAACGCCCTTCAAAGGACCTTGTGCAGCAATAGCAATGGCTGTATTAATTTCTTCAATTGTTGTGGAACGCTTAGCGGTAAATGTCAAATCAACCACAGAAACATTAGGGGTCGGAACACGAATCGATACACCATCAAGCAATCCCTTTAATTCTGGCAAGACCAATCCCACAGCTTTTGCCGCTCCTGTTGAGGTAGGAATCATAGAAAGAGCTGCCGCACGTGCACGATAAAGGTCACGATGCATTGTATCCAACACAGGTTGATCACCCGTATAAGAATGGATTGTTGTCATAAAGCCCTTTTCAATGCCCACCGTGTTGTGCAAGACTTGTGCAACAGGCGCCAAACAATTGGTTGTACAAGAAGCATTTGAAACAACGCGATGCTCGCTGCTTAAAGATTGATGATTAACCCCATAGACGACCGTAAGATCTGCTCCTTCAGAAGGCGCAGAAACAAGAACACGCTTTGCCCCCGCATCCAAATGAGCACTTGCTTTATCACGCGCAGTAAAAATGCCCGTACATTCTAAAGCAATATCAATATCCAAATCTTTCCAAGGCAATTGAGCAGGATCACGCTCTGCGCATACCTTTATTAAACCACTCCCCACATCAATGGCATCCCCTACCACCTTAACGGTCCCAGGGAAACGCCCATGAACTGAATCATAGCGCAACAAATGGGCATTTGTTTCCACCGATCCCAAATCATTAATTGCGACCACTTCAATATCTTTCCGTTCACTTTCCACAAGTGCACGTAAAATATTGCGACCAATACGACCAAACCCATTAATTGCAACACGAACTGTCATTTCACATGTTTCCTCATCAATTTTTTAAGCACAACATTTAAAACACAATAAATGGGTATTTCACCAATCCCAAATCATTAATTCCCACAATGTCAATATCTTGATCACTCACTCACTTATCCACAATAATGCACAAGATCATCCAGAACACTGCACAGAATATGATGCCCTAAAACCATCCCATTCATGACAACACAAGCTGTCATTTTGTCTTTTCCTCTTTGATCTTTCCAAGCTCTTTTTCAACAGTGGCGACCACATTCTCACAAGTAATACCGAAATGCGCATAAAGGGCATCAATTGTTCCACTTGCCCCAAAGCCCTCCATACCAATAAACACACCATCACAGCCAATAAAACGGTCCCATCCTTGGGCGACAGCAGCTTCAATGGCAATTTTAATCGGCGCATCTCCAATGAGAGCACGCTGATAGGAGAGAGATTGTTGAGAAAAGAGTTCAAAACAAGGCACAGAAACCACACGCGTTGGAATGCCTTTTTCTTCTAACACCGCATGTGCCTCCACCGCAATTTGCAATTCTGAACCAGAAGCAAACAGCGTCACTTGTGCATCATCGCTAGCTGTTAGGAATTCATAAGCACCGAGCATACAGAGATTTTCTTCTTCATACTCTTGACGCAAAAGCGGTAGATTTTGTCGACTCAAAGCCAAGGTAGAAGGCGTTTTGCGTGCTTTCAAAGCCAATTGCCAACACTCAACTGTCTCCATAGCATCAGCAGGGCGGAACACAAGATGATTAGGCATTGCGCGCAGGCAAGCCAAATGCTCCACGGGTTGATGGGTAGGACCATCCTCACCAAGACCAATGGAATCATGAGTCATGACATAAATCACCCGCAATCCCATCAAAGAAGAGAGCCGCATAGCGGGACGCATATAGTCAGAAAAGCATAAAAAGGTTCCCCCATAAGGAATAAAGCCGCCATAAAGGGCAAGACCATTCATCACGGCTCCCATTGCATGTTCGCGAATTCCATAATGCAGATAGCGCCCTGAAAAATCTTCAGCAGAGATACTTTTCATCTGACTGCTTTTGGTATTATTAGATCCGGTTAGATCAGCCGAACCACCAATGGTCTCAACAACGACTTCATTGATCACTTCAAGAGCCATTTCCGAGGCTTTACGCGTAGCAACAACGGGGCGCTCTTCAACCAGTTTTTGTTTATAAGTATCAATAGCGCCATCAAATCCACCCACGAGATCGCCTCGCATCAATCTTTCGAACTCCACACGCTCTGAGACAGGAAGATCAGCAAATTTTGCTTCCCACTTTTGACGTTTTTTAGCAGCATTGAGACTAGCCAAGCGCCAACTATCGAGAATATCGGCTGGAATAACGAAAGGCTCAGCCTCCCACCCTAAAGCGATACGGGTTTCAGTGATTTCTCGTGCGCCCAAAGGAGCTCCATGAACTTTATTGGTACCCGCTTTATTTGGCGCTCCAAAACCAATTGTTGTTTTACAAGCAATCAAAGTTGGTTTATCGGAATTTTGTGCCGCCTCAATAGCCCGCGCAATTGCTGCTTGATCATGCCCATTGACTTTATGGGTCTCCCAACCAGAAGCTTTAAAACGCGCAATCTGATCAGTACTATCAGCAAGTGAAATCTCTCCATCGATGGAAATATTATTATCGTCCCACAACACAATCAACTTATTGAGTTTCAAATGGCCAGCAAGGGAAATCGCTTCTTGAGATATCCCTTCCATAAGGCATCCATCACCCACCAACGCGTAAGTGTAATGATTGATGAGATCACCAAAACGGGCATTTTGCAAACGCTCACCAATCGCCATTCCCACAGCATTTGCCAACCCTTGTCCAAGTGGCCCAGTGGTTGTTTCGATTCCTGCAATATGCCCATATTCTGGATGCCCAGCAAGTTTAGACCCTATCTGGCGAAAATTTTTGAGATCCTCAAGAGAGAGATCTTCATAACCAGAAAGATACAAGAGAGCATAAAGCAACATAGACCCATGCCCCGCCGATAACACAAAACGATCACGGTTAGGCCAGCGAGGATTTTTAGGATCATGAGCAAGGAATTGTGTATAAAGGACCGTAGCAATATCGGCTGCCCCCATTGGCAAGCCCGGATGACCAGAATTTGCTTTTTCAATCGCATCAATAGCAAGAAAACGGATAGCATTGGCCATCTGATTCTGTTGGTGGGTATTTGTCATGAATAATCGACCATTTCGTTAAATACGTTATTCTGTTGCTTTTTCCGTATTCTCTTAAAATTCTCAAGGAATACTATTTTTTAACCATTAGCGTGAAACTTTTTGCCACCACTTCAATAACATTAACAACATTCCCCTCACGCGTCCTGTATATCCATGTCATTTATGTCAATACGCGCAAAAAATCCAGCTTTTAATTTATATCTATCCCCTGCTTTGCTTGCTAAAATATCCTACATACTTAAAAATAAAATGCACACAATACAAAATTGAAAGTGATTCGTTTTTGCATAACACATTGATAAAGGATACAATTACCCAAAGGATAAAAGCAATGAACCAAGAAACGACGGTTCTACAAGATGCTCTAGAGCACCTAGAAAAAGCACTTAGAACTTTAGAGATCACCATAATAAACCGCAATGCCGTTATTGATAAAAATAACGAATGGGAAGAAGAAATTCAACGAATGAATGCTGACCGCAGCCATCTTGCTCAAGCGCTTGACAAAGCTGAAGCCCAAATTGAACGCTTAGAGTCCGTAAACAAAGAAGTTTCCAAACGTCTTATTAAAGCAATGGAAACAATTCGTGTTGTCATTGATAGATAAAGGTTTGAATGTATGGAAACTGTTTCCGTTACCATTGATGGTAAAATTTATCGCATGGCTTGTGATAAAGGACAAGAACGTCGTCTTATCGCGCTTGCTGCTCAATTGGATCAATATATCACACATTTAAAGAACAATTTTGGTGAAATTGGCGACCATCGTTTATCGGTTATGGCTGGCATAATGATTATCGATGAAATGGAAGAAATAAAACGAGAAAATAAAAAACTACAAGAAGACTACAATGCTCTTTTACGACTCCACAACGAAAGAGACCGCACCATGGGGAAAATTATGCGTGACACCACACAACGCATTGAAAATCTCACCAACCAATTGCTCAAAGATGATCAAAACAGCACAAACTTTCAAGAACAGGAAGATTTCTAAAAGTACATCAGCGCGTAACAAACCAGTGATTTTACTTGTCCGCTACACCTCACAGGATAAAAACTCTTAAACCCACACCAGTCTGTAAATGGTCCAGTTTTTTATAGAGAGGATTCCAGCTACTCACCACTTATGGGATAAACTTAAAACTCAACAAGAAAAACTCGGCCCTGAATATTTCACCCCTGCACAAACACTTCTTATATCAAAGAGGAAACCTTATATCACCACCCTTCAAATGAGATGTCTTTTAACAGCACAACAAGATAAAAAACCAACATCATTGTAAAAAAATCATATAAATGACAACAGAAATAAACAAATAAAGCATGCTTCGAGAAAAGAACTATATTCATGTTCCCTACGAATGCATACCAAAAGTCCTTGCCCCTAGATAATACCAAGCAGATTCAATATATATTCAAAATATATTTAAAAAATAACCGTATCTATTATCCCGTAAAACACCGCCATTTGATAATATAAGCACCATGGAGTCTTTGCACCTAGAATGTCCATCAGATGAAACCCACCTAGAAGAACCGTATCATTTATAAACCAGCGTGAACTTTAGTATTTTCATCCTTTAGAGCAGGAAAAAAGCCAAACCCGAAGATTATGTTAATCTGAGACAACTTCAAACATCATAAACGACAATAATAACTCTTGCAAACATTCTCTCCCGACATCTTTATCCTTATAACAAACAATCCATCCATATCTCTCTCCCCAGTCCTCAAAATCTCCACGCTTAATAAAAGAAAGAGCAAACCGGCACCATCATTATAACCGGCCCCCAATATTGCAACAGCCCCCTTGGCTCTTAAAACGATTCATAAGAGAGGACAACCTTTCTTGTACAGTTTTTACCCACAAGCCCCCCAGTCGTGACGTACAAGCATGACTTTTTAGGCACATAATTCTAATTTTATTCAATTCTGTTTGCAAAAGTTTAAAATGAGAAAAGTTTCAAGGCTCTCATTCAAAAAGCAAAAGAATGAACTCTCATTACCAATGAACATCTTGCTCGTATAAACATCAATAAAGCAATCCCCAATATGCCTTAATGAAATAAAAGGGGGGGCTCCCATTAAATGCCCTACCGTAAAAGCAGCTTCCTCAGAACTAAAACAAAATCAACAGACAACATCACCGCATCTGCTCCCATCCCCAAACCTGACAACTTAAAGCAACACCTTGCTATCTTTACAATGGGAGATAAAAGAATAATAGGTCTATGGAAGCATTCACAAAAAGCGCACACGTGTTGTGTTTAAAGCCTGTTCAAAGGCGCATGAAAAAACACCATGCGTAAACGGCTCAAATCCCTTTCGTTCCATCTTGAGAGACAGAAGCAATACGCAAGAGATTTGTCGCTCCAGGCGTTCCAAGGGGAACACCAGCTGTCACAAGAAAGCGATCTCCCCCTTTGCAAAAACCTTCCTGAAATGCAATGGCTGCTGCACGATCAACCATATCCTCTAAATTCCGTGCATCTTGCGCAACCACACAATGAAGCCCCCAAACTAAAGCTAAACGCCGTGCTGTTTCCACAATGGGAGATAAAGCAATAATCGGTCTATTGGGACGTTCACGAGAGGCGCGCACCCCCGTTGTTCCTGAAGCCGTATAGGCAACAATAGCTGCTAATTCAAGTGTTTCAGCAATCTGACGCGCGGCAAGAGAAATCGCATCTGTTCCTGTTGATTCTGGTGCTGGATGTTGTGCCCCAACCTGAGCTGCATAAGTGTGATCTTGTTCGATTTGCCGCGCGATTCGATCCATCATAAGCACGGCTTCTTCAGGATAACGACCAGAAGCAGATTCAGCAGACAACATCACCGCATCTGTTCCTGCATAAACTGCTGTAGCAACATCCGACACTTCTGCGCGTGTCGGAACAGGAGATGAGATCATTGATTCGAGCATTTGTGTTGCCACCACAACAGGCTTTCCTGCTAAACGACAAGCTTTTATGAGCTCCATCTGAAGTGCAGGAACCCTTTCCAAAGGCATTTCCACTCCAAGATCACCCCGTGCAATCATAATACCATCGGATACATCAATAATTTTCTCTATATGCTCTAAAGCTTGCGGCTTTTCGATTTTAGCCATCAAAGACACCTTGCTTTTCGTCAATCGACGCACCGCTATAATATCTTCTGGACGTTGAATAAAAGAAAGAGCAACCCAATCAACAGGCTGCTGTAAAAGAGCCTGAAGATCCTCTTTATCTTTTGACGTCATCGAATCAAAAGGCAAAATTGTATCGGGAAAACTGACACCCTTTCGATCAGAAATACGGGTTCCAGCAACCACGCGACACTGTACAGAATGACCATCACAAACTTGCGCACGCAGTTCCAGTTTTCCGTCATCAATCAACAACCGATCCCCTGGTTTAACAGCCGAAAATACATCCTCATGAGGGAAAAAAACACGCTGTGCATCACCTGACACATCGCGATTATCTAACGTAAAGCTTTGCCCAACACGCAAATCTTCTTGACCCTTAGTAAAACGACCCACACGCAGTTTTGGCCCCTGAAGATCCACTAAAATACCAATGGGTCGCCGAACTGTTTTTTCAACTTCTCGTATAGACTTGACCAAATCAACCATCATATCACGATCAGTATGGCTCATATTAAGACGAAAAACGTCTGCTCCTGCCCTAAAAAGCTTCTCAATCATTTCACTGGAAAAAGAAGAAGGACCAAGAGTCGCAATAATTTTCACTTTACGTGCACGTTTCACGGCGGAGAATTTCCTGAAAGAGAAGGGACAACAGAATTGTTTAACAAAGACTCATCCGTCAACTGTATCATCCAACTGGTTTGATTCCCGGTATCGATTTCTTTAAATTCAGCCTTTTGATATCCTCGAGGGAAACAATCATGAACCCCTTGAATGGTAAATTGGCTATCTTGCACACACATGGTTACAGAGCCTGCCCAGTTCCCTTTTTTTTGTGCCCCTTCCGCATAAAAATAATAAAACCGTGAAGCAAGAGGCCCCTCAATTAAGGTTTTACACTCCGTCACGGGTACCGTCCACCAGCCTTCGCTCACCCACCCTGAAAATGTACGATATCCAAGAGCAACCCCTACAGACTGTTGGGTTGTATTACAAACCCTAAAGTCAGCTTTTGCAAAAACAACAAGGGGAAACAAGAGCAAAATGCTCAAGAGAAAAACCTTTAATCCTTTTTGAAACACCCAATATCGTTTTTTTAAAATCACAAAACTTCCTCTATGATGTCAAATTCTCAAAACAAATTACACACTTCTTTTTCAAAAGCTTTTCAAGTCTAAAACGTATATTTTTATATTTTTCTTTTTATAGCCCTTTTATCAATGCATATATCTTAAAAATTTTACAAAATATTTAAAGTCAATTTGTAAAAAAACAGTGTAGCTTGATTTACTTTTTGTTTTTCAAGCTTTTTCAACATAAATTCGTCGTCGAAAAACAACTTAAAATATATAACTTGGAGAAAAATACAATGAACGATACAGTAACCGATCAAACACACGCTATATCCGTAAACCAATTACGCTCTTTTATCGAACGTATTGAACGACTAGAAGAAGAGAAAAAAACCATTTCTGATGATATTAAAGACGTTTACACTGAACTTAAAGGCTCTGGTTTTGATAGTAAAGCTGTTCGAAGCATTATACGGTTGCGTAAAAAAGAAGAGCACGAACGAATGGAAGAAGAAGCAATCATTGAGCTTTATAAAAATGCGCTTGGTATGAATTAAAATCATTGATACCATTGGAAATTTTCTTAAGAAAAGAAAACGCAAAATGCAAAAAAAAATGAATGTATAAAAATTTCACCCAACAATAAGCAGTTTGTGTAACTTGTAACGAGACTATCGGTCACAGAATACACAATATTGCAACAGCCCTCATATTAAAAGGATTTATACAGAGCATTTTTATCCTTGTCCTCCAATCATTTTTATCCACACAACCCCTCACTTGTACGCCAATCCAGTTTGTGATGTGCAAGAGAGGTGATTTTTATGATTAAACATCTATAGATTTGAAATGAGAAAGTCTTACGATATTGAGGACTCTCTTCCTTCAAATTGAAAAAATGAATGATGATGATAAATCAATTCATTATCTACGAAAAGAAACATATAAAGTGGTTAGCAGTTGAAATCCGCTAAATGAGAGTCTGAACTGTTTACAAAAGAAGAGGTGGTTAAGGATCTTCGTCTTTTAGGATAGGCAGAAATTCGGCATATTTACACATTTGATAAAAAGCCCCTTGATAGAACTTTTAACAAAACTTTATTCGAATCTATTAACGGGCTCATACAGATCATTGATTCGAGAGGTTAGAATGTGGTCTCTCCATTTTCCAGAAATCATCAAATAGTCTTTGGCATAGCCTTCTTTTTCAAAATGAAGGCTCTTTAATAAACGTTCGCTTTTTATGTTCTCAGGTATATAATTTGCCATCACTCTATGCAGATGATAAACATGAAAGATATGCCGTATTAGAGCCGATAAACTCTCAAACATGAGACCTTTGCCTTGTTGTTTTTCATCAAGAGAAAAACCAAGATGACAAGCTTGAAAAACACCCCGAACCACATTTGTAAAATTCACAACACCAATGACTGTTTTTTCATTTTTTAATCGTACGGCATATCGGTATGCTTGTCTTTGTGCACTTTCACAAGCAAATGCATTAGCTCGTGTTTCCCAAGCTGTTAGGCTGTGGTAACCATCAGATCTAACAGGTTCAAAAGGACGCAGATGATTCGCATTACGGAGGTAATAAGGAAGACAGTTCAGCTGCATCTTCTAAACCGATCAATGTGGAAATTGTTCGCTTTGTTTTAATTGCCATCATTTTCTCCTCCTCGAAATGTTACAATAACACGTTGGTTTATCCTAACAAATCATCATTTTTAAACTTAAATCATAACGTCGAATACAGTAAGCTTTCCCCATCACAACACTTCTCACGTTAGAATCAATGAAGATCATTTGCTTTTCCGTCAGAAGCGGGGTTGGTGCATTTAGGATATAAGGTAAAGATAAGGGAATGTTTCTTATGAATGCTCTCAAATTCCAAGGGGGCTGTAGCAACATTGGGGACTGGCAAAGTATGCAATGGAACTAGCGTACTTCTATATACGAAATTTTGAAAAAACTCACGGCAAAGATAGTTTTGTTTCTTTGCCTTGTAAACTCAGAGCATGCTTGTTTTGCGCTATCATATCACTGCACCCGCATACAAATCCCAATGACCATCACCTTGAAATGCTATATGTTACAGTGCGATCTAAAAAGTTTCTGCCATGACTCATCAACAACACTGTTCTCGCAAAATCAGCCATAAGATCTTGTAACAAATCCAAGAAAACGTGATAATGAATACAAATCTCTTAAAATGTTTTAGACATTACCGTGAACACGCTTCCATTTCTTCGCGTAAAATTTCAAGTTCTAACCATTCTTCTTCTTTTTGTGTGCAAGTATTTTTCTTTTTTTCCAACGCTGTTGATAAACGCTCAAAACGCTCTTTATCACTGCGATAAAGAGCTGGATCAGAGAGCTCTTGTTCAATTTTTTTGATTTCATTTTGCAAAACAGCAATTTCTTCAGGCAATCTTTCCAATGCATAAACCTGCTTATAAGACAATTTACCTCGTGTTTTTTTCTCCCGCACTATCAAGCTATGATCTGTTGATGAGTCCTGCTTTGAAAGCTCTCCCACATGAGATTTTGAAGGTGCTTTAAGCTGCGATAATTCTGTTTTTTTTCGTTGTAAACTCAGAGCATGCTGGTTTTGCGCCATCATATCACTATAGCCGCCCGCATACAAAACCCAATGACCATCACCTTGAGGTGCCAACATATGCGTTACAGTACGATCTAAAAAGTCTCTGTCATGGCTGACCAACAATACTGTTCCCGCAAAATCAGCAATAAATTCTTGCAACAAATCCAAAGTTTCCATATCCAAATCATTGGTCGGCTCATCAAGTATCAAAAAGTTTGCAGGACGTGAAAGAAGTCGTGCAAGCATGAGGCGTGCTCTTTCTCCCCCCGAAAATTCTTTAAGGGGAGTGCGTGCTTGTTCAGGCAAAAATAAAAAGTCTTTCATATAAGAAACTACATGCCGCTCCAGCCCATTGATCACAAGAGTATCACCTCTTCCTCCCGTTAAATAATGCGCTAAAGTCTCTTCTTCATTTAAAATACGTTGCTGATCAAGCAATGCCATAGAAAGGTTATAGCCATGCCTCACCGTTCCACTATCCACGGCTTCTTGCCCAATTAATGCAGAAAGGAGCGTTGTCTTTCCGATACCATTGGGTCCTACCAACCCGATTCGATCACCACGCTGAATACGCAAAGAAAAATCTTTCACGATAATGCGATCACCATAGGATTTTGAAATTTTCTTTGCTTCAAGAACCAATTGCCCAGACTCATGACTTTTCGCTGCTGTCAAAAGTGCATTTCCAGGCTGCCCTTTATAGGTTTGATGACGCTGTCTTAAGTTTTTTAATTCGCCTAAACGCCGTACGTTACGCTTACGCCGTGCACTCACGCCATAACGCAACCATTGTTCTTCACGGGCAATTTGGCGCCCCAATTTATGCTGCTCAATGGCTTCTTCTTGCAACGCCTTATCACGCCAACTTTCAAATTCTGAAAAACGCTTTTCCAGTCTTTTGGTTGTGCCACGATCAAGCCATACCGTTGACCGCGTAACATTTTCTAAAAATCGCCGATCATGGGAAATCACCACAATCGCTGAACGCAAAGACGATAAAACAGCTTCCAGCCATTCAATGGTTGGTAAATCGAGATGATTGGTTGGTTCATCTAAGAACAAAATATCGGGTTTTGCAGCAATGGCCTGTAACAATGAAACACGCCGCTTTTCGCCTCCCGAAAGCGTTTCCAATTTTTCCGCCCCCGAAAACCCTAAATTTGTGCGAAGCGTATTGATCCACTGAACATCAGATATATCGTCCAGCCCCGCTTCCATATAAGCGTTAATATCTTCAAATCCTGAACAATCCGGATTTTGTGAGACATAACGGAGCGTCACTCGCGGGTGGCGAAAAATTTCGCCACCATGAGGCTCTAATATTCCTGCGGCAATTTTTAATAGGGTTGATTTTCCACAACCATTACGGCCAACCAGCGCGATACGCGCCCCCTGCTCAACCGATAAACAAGCTTGATTGAGCAAAGGCGTTTTTCCAAAATTTAAGAAAATGCGGTCAAGCCGCAGGAGCGGCGGCGCCATTAACGAACGCGGTGCGGACAAGGTGCTTTATACATCACCCCTCTTGCATCACGGTAAGCACACAATTGCCGTACAGGGACTCTTTGTGCACAAGGTGCTTGGTAAACATGCCCTCTACGACCACGATACGTGCACAATTGTGATGCCTGTCTTTGTTGTTTTCTTTGATTTGCAGCCGCACCTGTTACTGTTCCAGCCAAAGCACCAAATGCTGCACCGGTAAGTGCTGCTCCAGGAGTACTTCCAGCAATAGCAGTTCCAGCCAACGCACCAATTGCTGCTCCTCCTACGCCGTAACGTGCAACGCGTTCATCGTTTGTGGTACAAGCGACTGAACTGAAACCAATGGCTGAAACAACAGCCACTTTAAAAATTGATTTTAACATATCAAAACCTTTCCTTCTCAAGATCAATACATAATATATCGTTTATGTCGGCACTTAATCACTAGGCCCCCCCCTGCCTTATTCAAAATATATTGGAAGAGCTTTATGGAATAGGCACAGACGCTAACAATATAGCTTTTCCAGAACCTAAATGGCAAGAAAAGGTTCCCAAAATACGGTTAGAAAGTGTTAAAGAAGAGCCAAATGACACATTTTTGTCACAAATTGGCCATTTTACCCCTGCAAGAGTTAAGCCTTTTAAATCAGAAAAACCGATAATACTAAACAAACATCCCTTAGGCAAATCATACGAACAAGGTCTTGGCAAAACCGGCCAGCCTTCTTCCAAACCGCTTGTCAACAACACTGAAATGCCCCTTTCAGCCATCACCAATGCTTGCGTCATATGAGAAAGGCTATGATCACTTCTTTCACCTCCCAAAGCACCGCACAAAATAAGCTTTTTAGCACCATTTTGCAGCGCTCTTTCGCAAGCTAGAGCACTATCTGTCATATCTTTATCAGAGGGAAAAATCTCACGCGGAACATGACTATATTCGCGTATTAAATTCTCATCCGATGAATCAAAATCGCCTAACCACAACTCAGGCAACACATTAAGCGCTGCCGCATGACGCATACCACCATCAGCAGCAATCACCCGACTGTTTTGAATTTGATTAAGCAAGCGATCAGTGATACAAACATCTCCATTTAACAATATCGTAAATGTTGTCATGCCATACTTTGCCTTTCACAAAATTTCCTTTATAGCGCACCCTTTTATCAGTGAGAGTCATTTTTTATAAACAAAAAGCGTGATATAGCCAAACGAATCCTTATCCCTGATGACTCTCTTGAAGAAACATACGATACAAAGATACAAATGCAATTTGCCAAATTACTCCGCAGAAACAATGTGCACCATGATCCAACGCACTCCATTTTTCAACGCAAGTTTCTTTTTCGCTCACGCCTGTATAAAGCAACTTTCATAAGTTTAACGTTTCTCCTTTCGGCTTGTCATACGCCCCTCTCTCAAAATGATAGGCTTTCTTCCACTTCTTCTAAAACGATCAAACGTACCAACAATCACAATATCTATGTCACATTAAGCGCTCTGCAACACCCACGTATTTTGCAAATGTATGGCGGCGCTTATTATGATGTAAAACTTGAACACCTTTTAGCAAAGATTGTCCGTAAACTGACAGTTGCATCCCATAGTTCTCATCAAAGCTATTCTGTAACCATTTTAAACTCAGAAAGTATTAACGCATTTGCGCTCCCCAATGGCGCGATCTACATCACTCGTGGTATGCTGGCATTAGCCAATGATTCTTCAGAAGTTGCAGCCATTTTAGCCCATGAGATAGCACATATTAGAGCCAATCATGGCATTTTACGCCTGCAAAAAGAAGCCCAATTAAAGATGGCAAATCACATATCTTCACATCTTCTTTCTTCTATTGGCAAAAAACTTCATAACCCTACGCAAAACAAGCAACAACTCGCGCAATTTTCCCGCAATCAAGAGCTAGAAGCTGATTCCCTTGCACTTGAAATGCTCCAACAAGCAGGATATGATCCATTTGCTTCACCACGCTTTCTTCAAACAATGGAAGCCTATAGTGCTTTGCGTAATATCTCCGGCACCCAAAATGCCTCTCTAGATTTTCTAGCCTCTCACCCAACCACCCCTCAACGCATTCGGCTTGCGATAGAAAAAGCGCGTAAAATAAGTAAAGGGAATAGTAAAACAACCGATCGCGATTCTTTTCTCAAAAGCATTGATGGCATGATTTTTGGAGGAGGATTTTATACAGGTTTTGTACGAGGCAACCAATTTATTCACCCACAGTTGCGCATAGCTTTCTCTGTTCCAAACAATTTTACAATAGAACATTCAGCACACACTGTTTGGGCCAGTGGACCAGATAAAATTGCGATTCGTTTTGATGCTATTCCGCATCCTGCTGGAATATCTGCGAGTGATTATTTGAAAAGCGGCTGGATTATCGGGCTAGACCAATCATCTATCCGCCCCATCACAATTCAGGGACTCCCCCATCAAGAATTTACGCGTCAAGGATTCCAAAGCCAAAGTTTACTTGGAGCACGAGCCCATGCTACCAATGAGCAATGGCAATTTGATGTAGTTGTCATTCCATTCAACAACCACATCTTTCGTTTTCTGACAGCCGCCCCACATAATTCTCAAAATTTTGTAGAGGTTGCCCAAAAAACGCTACAAAGCTTTCATTCTCTTTCATCTTCACAATTAAAAAAACTGAAGCCCTTAAAAATCCGTGTTGTCCGCGTTAAACAAGGAGAAAACGTTGCAAACCTAGCCAATAAAATGCAACACACACCAGATAAAGAAAAACTCTTTCGCATCCTCAACGCCCTCTCACCAACACAAACTTTATCCGCAGGTACAAAAGTGAAAATCATTACAGAATAAGCCTTTTTTCTCATCTGCTACAGTTTTGATTCTTTTCTATCTGTATGACTCCCTCCCCCTTAAAGCATATTCACAAATGAAGAGGGACATTTCAAAAACCAATTTCATCATACCTTCATACGACTCCGTTTGATACATACTTCCTCGAACTAATATCACCCCCAATCTTCCTCTGTTCATCAATAGCACCAAACACATCCCCAAGGAGGCATATCCCTAGACAAATCTGGCAATCCTCTAAATCCAACTTCATCATACTCTCATATACCCCCTTACTTATACGTTCTCTCTCTTCCTCCCACAAAGCCTTTCACTGCTTATATATCGTAAGCATCTTCTGAATGAACCGTAAGAAGAGCAGAACGCAATTTCTGCAAAGCCCGAGCTTCAATTTGACGCACGCGTTCTTTTGATATTCCTAACTTTTCACCCAAAACTTCGAGAGTTGCACCCTCTTCATTTAAGCGACGAAAGCGAATAATTTCCAACTCCCGTTCATTGAGAATTTGTAACGCGTCGTAAAGCCATTGTGTACGCCGTTGACCATCAATTACTTGCTCAATTAAAGCATCAGGAAGAGGACTATCATCCACCAAAACATCCATCTTAGCAATGGGATTATCACTGTTCTCAGAAACAGAAACACTCAAGGAATTATCAGAACTGGAAAAACGAAAATCCATCGTTTCAACATCGCGCACGGAAACGCCAAGCTTTTCAGCGATTGTGCGAAAAATATCCTGTTTTGACAAAGCACTATCATCTTGTATCAGCTTTGCACGCAAACGCCGAAGATTAAAGAAAAGTGCTTTTTGCGAAGAACTAGTTCCCCCTCGAACGATTGACCAATTTCGCAAAATATAATCTTGAATAGAAGCGCGTATCCACCACGTTGCATACGTTGAAAAACGCACTTCCCGATCAGGTTCAAAACGTGCAGCTGCTTCCAATAGTCCCACATACCCTTCTTGTACCAAATCCCCCAATGGCATTTTGAAACGTTTAAAGCGGTTAGCAATAGCAATCACTAAACGCATATGAGCTGCTGCAATTTGATGCATGGCATCATCATCACGTTTGTCTTTCCACCGCAGAGCCAAATCATGCTCTTTTTGTCGTTCAAGATAAGGCGCTTGCATAGCAGAACGCATCATATTACGTCCTAAGCTTTTGTCTGCATCGCTATAATTTTTGCTGCTTTTATAAACAGCATTTGAAAGATTACCCATAATAACCCCTTGCGATTAAAATTATCAAAATTGATTTGGCAACGACATCATTGTTCTTTGCTTAAAAAGAACGCAAAAGTTGTTAACTTCTGTATCCACTACTTTAACGTGTATTTTTATAATCGCAATTGTTTTTTTTTACTGTCATGGTAAAATTTCTTGTCATAAGACACAATTTCACCTGCAAAATGCCTTTACAATATGCCTTTTAGCCTATGAAATATTTGAAAAAACTTTCTCTTCACTTTTCATGACAAAACAGCAAAAAAAATAAAATGATCATGTAAAACAAAAGCTGTTTATTAATAACCGGTTCTTTTTCCTTTTAAATTGAAGAATTTATTTATGCTTTCATCTTTACAATACAACTAATAAGTGTAATTTGCAAATATAAAGCATCCAAACTGAATGAAAACTGAATAAAAAAAGAATCATCCAAGTTTTAAAGGCGCAAAAAGAAACAGCAAAAAACGACAAGAGTGATTGAAGAAAACGCAACAAACATGTTAAAGAAAAAGAAGCATTATGAAATTGTCGCAAAAAGCTTTTGACCAATTTCGCACTGAGAAAGAAAATGATCATGGATAGCAAGATTGTTCAACAGGATGAAATTCTTCAAGATGATATTCTCATTGAAAAACACGGAAGGGGTAAATTTGAAGGTTTTCGTTTTTATGCCAACAAAAACAGTACCGATCAAATAGCTGAGAAGCAAATTTCAACAGAGAATGAAAATTTGATTCTTGCTTTTTCCAAACGTGCAACACGTTTTTGTGCTTGTGCAAATGGAGATTTTACCCTCGGTTCTGATGGAATTGTGCGCTGGATTGGTCAGCCCGTAGGACAGCTTGTAGCAACAGAAGATTTTTTCAAACCAAAACTGATTGTTTTAGCAGATGAACAACTCACAGGAGAATCTCGCGATAACGTTGTGAAACGATTAGAACGCTTTGTCACCTTTCATTTTGAAACGACTTTAAAACCTCTATTTGATTTGCGTAATGCTGATAATTTAACGGATTCGACAAACAATCTTGCTTTACAACTTTTTAACTCTTTAGGGATTTTACCACGCCGCGAAGTCTTAGACATTGTAAAAGAACTTGCGCAAGAATCACGTGCCGTGCTTCGGCGTCTAGGTGTGCGTTTTGGCGCTTTTCACATCTATGTTGCCGGAATGCTTAAACCTGCTCCGGTTCAAGCCATTACTCTCCTGTGGAATCTTCAAAATGCGGGACAAGATCAAACTGGTTTGGGTGAAATTTTGTCAGCATTATCTGCTGGTCGAACCTCTTTGATTGTTGACCCTACCTATAACCGCCAATTTTATCAATTAGCCGGCTACCGAATCTTAGGACAACGTGCTGTACGGATTGATATTTTAGAACGTCTCGCCAATCTCATCCGCCCCGCACTTCATTGGAAACAAGGAAGTGATCCCAAACCCGATGGCGCCTATGATGGCAAAAGTTTTTTTGTTACACCAGCCATGATGTCCATTCTTGGGGCTAATGGAAACGATATGGAAGAAATCCTCAAAGGACTTGGTTATCAATCGTACAGCATAAGCAATACTGTTTTTGAACAAAATCTCCTTGCACACCAAGCCTCTTCCCCTATCAATGAGACAATGCAAGATGTTCCCGCAGCAGAATGCGTTGGCAGTCAATGGAAAACAATAAGCGATTCAGAAACAACACAAGAAGAAGAAAATACCTCATACCCAAATACTTTATCCTCTGGTATTGAAAAACATCCCCATAAAACCAATCGTTTACCGGAGGCTGAACCTGTTGGGAATTTTGCCAAAACCCCTCTCCCTACAGAAGAAGATAAAGTTATTTTACTATGGCATTATAGACATCAATTTCATCACCACGCGCAAAAAAAACGTGATAAATTAGGAAATAAGTGGCAAAATAAATCGAAGAGCGCTGTAAAAAAAGGGGAACACACAAATGAAAATTCCCCTCAAGAAGCGCTATCACAAACAAAACGCTCTCATAAGTTCCACAAATCCCAAGGCAAACATGCAAATCATAAGCCTTTTCAAAAAGAAAAGCGCCTTAATCCTGATTCACCTTTTGCAAAACTAGCTATACTACGCGATCAACTCACCAATCATAAAAACACGCACACACTTTCCTCTAAAGAGAATTAAAATAACAAATGGAGTTTGATCTTGACCCACGTAGTAACCGACAACTGCATTCACTGCAAATATACGGATTGCGTTGAAGTCTGCCCTGTTGATTGTTTTTATGAAGGGGAAAACATGCTTGTTATCCACCCAGACGAATGCATCGATTGTGGTGTTTGTGTGCCAGAATGCCCAGCAGAAGCGATTTTACCTGATACAGAACCAGGATTAGAAAAGTGGTTAGAACTTAATCTTCATTATGCAGACAAATGGCCTAATCTAACCACCCAAAAAGATCCTCTTCCTCAAGCAAAAGAAATGGATGGCGTTCCAAATAAATTAGAAAAGTATTTTTCAGAAAATCCAGGAAGCGGCGAAGAGTAATGATACAGTGTACACCCTCCTCCTCCAACAATTGAAAGACTTCTCTTGTAAAAATAAAAAAATCCTTAAGCGAAATGATTGATTCTTTGGAAGTTTGATGTTAATGTTATTTTAACATGATCATCTTTCTAAGTATTTTTCTTTGCTTTTTATAGTAAAGCGATGTATTTTTTTTGGATTTAAAAGTACTCGGCTTTTATGCTCGCTTAATTGGTACAATATACTTGGTTAAAGAAAACTCAACCCTCAGGTTTATAACCTGTTTTCCGATACATTTGTTGATCATAAGGGAGTAAACTAAAATTATGGCATCCCAACATGGAACGTCTTCCAAGACCAAAGAATTTGCAACCTCTGAATATATAGTCTACCCTACGCATGGAGTAGGACAAATTATAGCGATTGAAGATCAAGAAGTTGCAGGACATAAATTAAAACTTTTTGTCATTCATTTCGCGAAAGATAAGATGGATGTCAAAGTCCCCATTGCAAAAGCCCTTTCCGTTGGAATGCGTAAATTATCTGCTAGTGATTCTGTCGACCGCGCCTTAAAAGTTTTACGTGGAAAAGCACGCGTTAAACGAACCATGTGGTCACGTCGTGCGCAAGAATATGATGCTAAAATCAACTCAGGAGATCTTATTTGTATCGCCGAAGTGGTCCGTGATCTTTTCCGCTCTAATCTACAGCCTGAACAATCTTACTCTGAGCGCCAACTTTATACAGCTGCTCTTGAAAGAATGGCCCGCGAAATTGCGGTTATTAATAGTCTTTCTGAAACAGAAGCTATCAATCTCATAGAGATGCATCTCTCCAACAAACCGAAACGCGAATTTAAAACTGAGAGAGAAGAAACAGATGAAAGCAGTAAAGCTGTCTACGCTGCATAATACACTCTTTCATCATAATGAGATATTTTGATAAAACCAGCTTTTGCTGGTTTTATTTTTTTAACATCCTCTCTGCCCTTAAGGACAAAGTTTCTTAACCTGCGCCAACCTATAAACAATCTAACTTTTCGACAAATTCCTTCTCCCTATTTGCTTGCTTCATAGATAACAAATTGATTAATCATCATAATCTAGCATTATTCATATTAAATTAGAATCTTGAGTATCGTAAGATTTCTCATTTCAAATTTCTCTCATGTTGAATCAATCAAAATCACTTGCTTTTCGGTCGCAAGCGGAGCTGATCTGTGAGTAAAAACTGTACAAAAAGAGCTAGTAGAACCGTCTCAAGCACCAAAGGATATACCAACATTGGAATCTGGCAAGATGTGTAAGGATGCGGGCTTGCTTTTTCATCAGGCTTGCTTTTTCATTAAGCGTAAAGATCATAGTGCCGTTTATACACTGCACCGAAACTTTACCATTTACCCTTCTACAAAACCATTATAACATTCAAAAACGCCGTCATAAAATGGATGCAACAAATATTTCTTTTAAAAAAAACGCGTGACAGTACAACATAAGCATATTTTGTCTTGGGCGCTCTATTTTGCATGAGAAGCATTCCCCATTAAAGAACGCGATAAACAAAAGCATGAAATAAACCATTATCTCCATTCTGTAACAGGCATTCCAAATACTTTTGAAAGTTTGTAAAGCTAACTTAAAAAAATAACAATACAAATGAGCGTTGATATTGCCCCTTGCAACTTCATATTTTTCCAAAATGAGGTTATATTCTCATTTCAGAGATTACGAGATATACGCAATATTCTTACTCCAATCGGACATACAAAATCTAAAACGATTCATAGAACTCTTAAAAGTCTTAACCTCTGTTTTAAACAGACCGCTAAAGATTAGATATTGATGAACAGATAACAAAAAAATCACAAACTTAGGTAAGCAACACCATAAAACCATTCATAAACCAGCGATGAACTGGAGAGTCATACCGGCTTTGATAAAATACTTCGCTCAACCCCATACATAAAACATCTGGTTTTAAGTTTACTTATTTTTACAAGCTGTTCGTAACAAATCCCTTATATTCACAAAAATAAGAAAAAATATATGGACAATTCTTAGTTCAAAAATATAAAAAGAAAGCGTGATATTCATAGAAAAGTCTCATGTGCCTTTATCATCAAAAGCACTAAAGATTATTGAATGTGTACACCTTCTGTCTTGTAACGGTTTTCTCTTTTCTGCTTATAAGAAAACACCCTGGTATCAGCATACACTAACCCCCAATATTACAAAAATCCTTACATTTGAAAGTATTCATTATAGACATTTTGTCCTTTCTTATAGAGTTTTTACCCACATACCAGCCCCACTTATGACCGAAAAGCAAGTGATTGCCATTGATTCAACATGAGCGAAATTTGAAATGAGAAAATCCTACGATAGACCCTTCATTCAAGGCACAAAACAACAAATGAACCTTATAAATCAATGTGATGTAAATCTCTATTTTTTATGGAGAATCACATGTCACAATATAAGCCTATAGACAAACCATTGCCTTAAATATTCTCATAAAAACACCAGTATGCTTAAAGCCTTACATGGGGCAACCGTCTTAAACGACGATATTTTACGGTTTAATAGGATTCCCTCTACATTCAATAAAAATTAAGTGCGATACAAAATGATTCCATTACTGACCTAACTTATATCAATACCCCAGCTCTTAACGAAATCATCATAAAAGACACTGACACAAGCAATCCTTTATAGCCTCTCAAAAAAACAAAAAAATCATCTCCCACAATAGAATCATTTTTCTATGGCCAAGCCTTACACATGTTCTCAAGAAAAAGCGAAAAACGCATCTCACCCAATGCATTCACTCATGAATCAAAAGAAGCTTACTACTGGAAAAGAGATAAAACGCTAAAGTTTTAACCACTAAAACGGAACGCCCGCGATACATTCCCGTTTTCAAATCAATGTGATAAGGGCGACGCAGGGACACCTCAACATCCACCTTAAAGCGAAAATGCACGCCACAAACGTGCATTCACTCATGAATCAAAAGAAGCTTACTACTGGAAAAGAGATAAAACGCTCAGTCTTTAACCACTAAAACGGAACGCCCGCGATACATTCCCGTTTTCAAATCAATGTGATGAGGACGACGTAATTCACCAGAATTTTTATCTTCGATATAAGTCGGCGCCTTCAGAGCATCAGCCGAACGGCGCATGCCCCTCTTCGCTGGAGAGGTTTTTCGTTTAGGTACAGCCATAAAAAGACACTCCAAATCCATTAAAACAGAAAAAGCAATGTCAAAAATGACAATGCTTCATTTAAAAACACCATAAAATTTTAAGATGTTATACACTGATAAACAAGAAGAGGCAATGTCAAAATGCTCATCCTCTTATCAAAAATGATGTCAAAATGATCAAATGAATATCAAAAACACCGCAAAATTTGAAAATTTTATACGCCAATGAAAGCATCCTCATAAGACCTTCATTCAATTTTTATTTGGCTTAAAAAGGGATTTGCACATACAATAGAGATACGGATAAAAAGAGAAATTGATTTTTAATAAAAAACGACGCCAATTTATGAAAACAAGAAAAAGCGACAACATTTCTCTTTAAAACTTCGTAATTTCATTTTTGTAAAAACAAAGGAAGCAAGAATGCACGAATTTACTACCCTTCTTGCAAAACATGGACACACCGTTGAAAAGCGGCTTGATACCCTGTTAAGTGATCAAATCCAAAATGGTGAAATTTCACGCCCTAAAAACTTAATCAAAGCCATGCGCTATGGCGTGCTGAACGGTGGAAAACGCCTGCGTCCTTTTCTTGTGATTCAAAGCGCTGCACTTTTTGATATCCCTGTAGAACATTCTCTTGATGTTGCATGTGCCTTAGAATGTATCCATTGTTATTCGCTCATTCATGATGATCTTCCCGCTATGGATAACGATATACTCCGGCGTGGAAAACCCACCGTCCATATAGCATTTGACGAAGCAACAGCAATTCTAGCAGGCAATGCTCTCTTAACATTTGCCTTTGAAATCATTGCCCATAAAGCCAGTACTTTATCTACAGACATTAGAATCAAACTGATCACGTCTCTTGCACAATCGGCAGGACTTGGCGGTATGTTAGGTGGACAAATGCTGGACCTTGCAGCTGAAAAAAAACCGCAAGGAAGTAGTGACATCATCACTCTACAACACATGAAAACAGCAGCCTTGATAAGCTTTGCTTGCCAAGCAGGCGCCATCATTGGCAATGCATCTAAAGAATTAACCGAAAAGCTTACTGATTTTGGTACCTATCTTGGTTTAGCCTTTCAATTAACCGATGACCTTCTTGATGTCACCGCCAACACGCAAACCCTAGGAAAAACTGCTGGGAAAGATGAAACGGCACAAAAAGCAACTTTTGTTCATCTTTATGGCATTGAAGAAACCCAAAAAAAGCGAGATACACTTATCAGTAAAGCAGAAGCATTCTTACATCCTTTTGGCGCTAAAGCACTCCCCCTCCAACAAGCAGCACACTTTAGTGCAAGACGCAAAAATTAAACTTCATCTGCTCCATTGCACATAGTGTAAAACATCACCTTTGTTGAATGCATAATAGACTTTTCAAAGAAACGTTACCATTAATCTCCATTATAGTCCTTATCATGAAATGGGTGCGACAAATCTTGAGAGGGATTTCATTAAAACAAACCGCGTGAATTTATAACACAAGTGCATTCTGGGTATCCCATTTTGCATGAAAAATACCTTCCATTAAAGAATGAACGAAAGAAAATGTGAAACAATGCGCAATCACCATGCTTTAAAAGATATTACCGTGGATGCTTTAAAGCCGAATAAAAACGATCAAAAAGAAGAAAACTCGTTTTCTCCTTCATGTCTTTAATCTTCTAACGATAAGGCAAAAAATAAACAGGATAAGTATCAAACAAGGCATTTTATAAACCCGTAAAAAACAATAAAAGAAGTACAATGCCCTAAGTAAATGCCCTCAGTAGAGAATCGTAATTTTTATGCCTTTCCACGCTATCTTGTTATAGAAGATCAAATATGGTTACATTCTGTAAATTCACTCGTGTATTGCTTGATCTCTAAAAACACTTTTACAAAAGTACTCGTTGTTTAGTTCAAGCATCATTTTTTTGAAGCCCGTATTTAAAATATCAAAAAAAAATGAACACAATGGCTATTTTGATTTTTATGCCACCCTCAAAGAACAAAGTTTTTTAACCCAATCTGCTCTGTAAACAGTCTAGATTCTTAACCGAGTAAGTTCCTCTAGCTTTCCACGCATGCGATTCACTTAAACTAAAGACTCGATAAACAAGACTTAAGAATATTCACCATGCAATTTTTAAAATATTTAATGTGTCAAACAGACAACCTTCACCTCCCCTCAAATGACAGTGTATTACGGCATAATAGGATAAATAAAGTCATCAATTTCAATAGAACGAAAGACCAAAGCAGTATTATTACTAATCTCTCTTTTCTTCGCAAAAAAGCTACAAATAATTTATTTATAATGATAATTCAGCGTTATTCATATTGAATTAGAACTCTGAATACCGTAGGATTTTTTCATTTCAATCTGTGTATGTTGAATCAATCAAAATCATTTGCTTGCACCTCACAAACGGAGAAAGCCGCGTGGGGAAAAACATCAAAGAACGGATTAAAAAATACCTCTTATGAATCGTCTCAAGAGCCAAGAGCTGTAGCAACATTAGGGGGCAGCAAAGTGAGTGATAGTGTCGGCGCGCTCCTTCAAAAGTAGAAACATTTTTACAAAACTATGTAATAATTTCAATTTAATAATAATCACGATCACTGTAGAACTTTAATTCGTCACGCTCTTTATCTCGTTTATTCAATTCATCGCATAAAAAGAGAATTGATAAGATTAAACAGAGAATGATCATTGAAACAGAAAGATAAAAAAGTCCTTATTATTAATATAATAGCGCAATTTAATTTATGATAAGTACTTTTTTCAAGCTAAGTGTAAATTTCCTCCTTTAAGTGAAATTTTCTTATTAAGATGAAGAGCATCATTGTAAGTGAACCTATACCTGTTGCCAAAGCTGGAAAATATGCCTACCTTTTGAAGACATAATAAAAAACACGCAACATAGCTAAGAAAATATCGTGATGATCAATAAAGTATTATAGCCATTTAATATCTTTCGAGAGAGTTTTGCCCATTACCCATTAAATGTCATTTGTAAGTTTTTCTTGGTTTCATCATGTCATATATCGTATTGAGCTCTATACAAAAACGCGCTATTTGTTTAGTGTTTTCATTATGACAAGCTTCCATCCTAGACACAAGGTCAATAACTTATGTTGTTGGGCTAATGCCATTTCCGCTTGAAGAATTAAGAAATTTTTTCGCATAATCAATCATGGGACCCGTAGAGTTCATAGACATATTATATGCCCAAATAGAATTGTTTTCTCTCCAATTATAGTCATAACGCAAACTGCTTATAACATTAGGGAACATTGCCCATGACATCTCCTCATTATAATCCACCGCGCAATAAATTAACAAAGCGTCCATATAAAACAATAAGTATGTAATGATGCCATATAATATCAAATTTGGGCGCTATATTCTGATACCACGGCTATATACGAAGTTTCTTGCTTGCTCTTGTTTTTGAAAATGTTCAAAAGCCTCGTATTTTCCATTTATGTATTCTTCGTAAAGTTTATTGTACTGCTCTAGACTATCCACGCGAGTACATCCCAACAATACCAATACAGAGACCACAACCAAAGAGAAAATACTCAAAAATGAGAATGAAAGATGCCGTTATCTCAACAAGATCATTCATATTTTAAAGGAAACAGAAATAAAACGCGTTAGATATATCAACAATAAAATCGGTCATGAGGAAAGCCTTTTTGAACAGGCTAAAATTGTCCGACTGCTTAATGAGCTCTAATGAGATAAAGTATTACCAGCAAGTAACCAATGAAAATGGGAAAACTGCTCCATCACCATTCCTTAATAAGCATATAATCCAGCACAATCATTTTCTTTATCAGCGTCCAATCTTGTCAGCAACTCTTGGTGCAATATTCATGAGAAGCATTTTTATTTCTTTTTTAATGATTGTGATGCCACGCCCATTTATAACGTACAAGCAGATGACTTTGATTGCTTCAACATACATAGATTTGAAATAAGAATAACGGATAACATTCTGCTTTCCCATTCAACATGCAAAAACAATGATGCGCCTTAATAAATAAAAGCCTTGATCCACTATAAACCCCATGAAACACACGTGAAATACGTTACTATTTTCACTGAGATTTCTTTAGGGCTCCTTCTAAAAAAAACATTGCCAACAGATAAACCAATAAATAGATACCCAAAATATAAACGAGTGAGAAAAAGCCAAATATATCGACCATATACGCACTCATGTAAAAAAATACCAATAAGCTAAATCTCCCAACGGTTGACAAGAAAGATTCATATGTAGCCCTGAAATGATCACTAATACTATCATGCAAAACAACTTCTACACGAAGATATGTATACTTAATTAAGTAAAAAATCATACAGACTAAAATAACAACAATTTCTTTTTTCGGCTCAAAGAAAACCACTGTAAAAATCAGTGAAACCAAAAGAAACAGCAATAAAACAAAATTCACCCTTTCACTTAGTTTTGTAAAGAGAAAACTAGCCAAGAGCTGAGAGAGCAATATCAGTGAAAATGTCACACCAAGATCAAAATAAGTGACATTAATATTATGATCTTTAAATATCCACTGCCAATATTGCGAGAATATATTGAAAAAGATCAGTGAAAAATAAAAGCATAAAGAGATATAAGGAACTTTAATAAAAATAGACAACATCTCTTTAGCATCATAAATGAGAGAATTCGCTTTATTTGTTTTTTTCTCTCCTTTCAGGTCATCAAGAAAAAACAAACCAAATAGTGTTGTCATCAACATTAAAAACGCCGCGATATACCATATATATTGGCTAGAATAATCAGAAAATATGCACCGATCAAACTGAATACAAACATGCCGATGTAATTATATTGAGAGCTCGCTCCCAGCACTTTTTTAGTCGATGTCACTTTTGCTTTTGCATATTGAACAAGTAAAGCATTATAAGCCCCAGCAATCAATGTCAGCGATAAGGCATTAAAAGATTCTGCCAAAAGAAAACCATAAAAGCTTGTAGAAAATCCCATGAGACATAGCCATGTAGCAGCAAAAGCCGCTGCCAAAACGATCGATATTTTATAACTTTTTCTATCGGCAAAATATCCCAGAGGAATGTCTGTAACCATCATAATAAAAGCCTGAAACGACTTAATGATCCCGATATCAATAAGAGTTAGCCCTTTTTCAAGCATATAAAATACAATAAAGGCACCTGTTAAAATTCTTATACCGTTAAACAAAAATCCAAACGCTAATATATTTGTCATCTATTCCCCAATAACGCCACGAAAGGTGTCAATACATCCTTTTATATAAAGATAAAAGCTTAAATTTTATGACAAATATGGCAATAGCCGCTATGCGGATCTCCAATCCTATCAATTTGATATCCTGAAAATTTCTGGAAATAATGTCACGTTTAGTTTGCTATTGGATCTGTTTGAAAACAGTATTATCAAGGAGAAATGCTTGAAACCAATGAAGAAGCGCCTCAATTTATGAATAATCATCTTGTTCTCAACATGCAACCACAATGAAGACTGATATTGATTTACAAGCAAAAACACAGCCTTTAATGAAGAAAAAATGCACTCCAAGAATTTATTTCAACCCTGTCCAAAGCGTGTATGAATATAATCACTCAAAAGCGCTTCAAATTCTTCAGCAATGTGATCACCCCGCAAAGTTTTTACCTTTTGTCCCTCAATAAAAACAGGTGCCGCAGGACTTTCCCCCACTCCAGGCAAAGAGATTCCAATATCCGCATGTTTTGACTCCCCCGGTCCATTGACGATACATCCCATCACGGCAACCTTCAAACTTTCAACGCCAGGGTATTTTTCACGCCAAATAGGCATATTTTTGTATAAATCTGCTTCAATTTTTTGCGCCAATTGTTGAAAGACCGTTGAGGTTGTGCGCCCACAACCAGGACAAGCCGCAACCACGGGCAAAAATTGCCGAAAACCCATCACTTGCAAAAGTTCTTGCCCCACCTTTACTTCTCGTGTCCGATCACCACCAGGTTTTGGTGTTAAGGAAATTCGTATCGTATCGCCAATACCTTGCTGTAATAAAATACCCAAAGCCACCGAAGAAGCAACAACGCCCTTTGTTCCCATCCCAGCTTCCGTTAATCCCAAATGAAGAGCATAATCACAACGTGCCGCCAAGGTGGTATAGACAGCAATAAGATCTTGAACATCACTCACTTTAGCAGAAAGAATAATTTTATCACGTCCCAATCCCATCTCTTCAGCCCAAAGAGCCGATTGCAGAGCAGACTGCACAACAGTTTCCCGCATCACTTCAGCAACCGATAAAGGATTTTCTTGCTGTGCATTTTCATTCATAAGCCGTGTTAACAACGCATTATCAAGAGAGCCCCAATTCACGCCAATGCGAATAGGTTTATGATACCGACAAGCAATCTCAATAATTTCTGCAAATTGACGATCTTTTTTTGCGCCAAAACCAACATTTCCAGGATTGATGCGATATTTTGCAAGCGCCTCAGCACACGCAGGATGCTCAGATAAAAGCTTGTGTCCAATATAATGAAAATCCCCAACCAATGGTACAAAAAATCCTAACCTCTCCAATCGCTCCCGTATTTTTGGTACAGCTGCCGCCGCTTCATCACGATCAACAGTAATCCGAACCAATTGTGAACCAGCTTGCCAAAGAGCAGCCACTTGAGCAACAGTTGCATCAACATCAGCCGTATCCGTATTGGTCATTGACTGTACAACTATCGGGCTCTGCCCCCCAACGATCACATCACCAACAGCAACACCAATAGACCGACGACGCTCAAGTGGTTTAGATAAAAAATAGGTCGTACTCATCAAGTCCTCAAATTTTTAAAACCTGCGCTATCAATCATCATTTACATTGACTTCCTCCGCGCTTCAAAGGACGAAAATTACACCGCCCCCCAATCTTAACAGATTACTCTCAAAAGGTTCCACCTACTAACCACTGATGCAATTCAACTCATAGGTGCGATTCATCCTATAGACGCACCGGATAAGTTTTACTACTTCTGTTCAAGTTTATACTTCTACACTTGGGTGATTCAAAAAGAAACCGAAACCAAACAGAGACAATACTGTATTTTTAAGTTGCATGCCTATACCGTACATCCACGTCATCGCAAAACGTGTTTTACAACACAACAGATAACGCCTATCAAAGCGCAATTTTTAAAAATTGCATGAAAGACACCGCCAAATTAATCCAACACATTGATTTATAATAATCTATTTTTTACAAATTTGAATAGAAAACCCAAATATCGTAAGATTTTCTCATTTTAAATCTTCTTAATTGAATCAATCAACACCACTTCTCCTAAAGCCGCAAGAGAACATGTAGATAAAAATTCTTTATAAACTATTTCAAGTGCTAAAAGCTATCCCAACACTTTAAACAAACAAAAAAATGAAGATACCGACTTACATCTTTATGAAATAAAGATGATAGAATGAATTCTACACCATTTTGTAAAATTTTTTACCTCACATCCTTAACAAACACCATCATGAAATGAACTCGAGCACATTAAGAAATTCCTCATTAAACCCAAACTCTTAATTCTCATCTCACCCACGCGCGGCATTATCAATGCAACCTTTCAATTTTCAAGCCGTTATAGCAAAACCCCAAACACAATTCCAACTGTCACGCAACAATTTAACACATGAAGGAGTCAATAAATGTGTCTATTTTCACCCAACGCCAAAAATGCTAAAATTAAAAAACGTATAGCACAATTAAAAAGAGAGCTGGTCCCCGTAAATCATTGGAGTTCTCAAAATGATAGCTTTGAAAACATTTCTGAGCTGTTTAACACATGGAAACAAAAAGGCCGTCACGCGCTTTATCACCTCAACGAACATGCTACAGAATTAAAGAAAAAAGCGAAAGAAAATCCTAAAAAAACCCTCGCACTAGCAGCAGGAGTCGTTTTAGTAAGCTTCTTGCTGATCCGTAAAAATTAACAACACAACCAACAACCTTCCCTTTTAATGCCCGACTCAAAGCGGGCATTTTTTATAGTTTACAAAATATAAAATTTACGTCTTTCCCCCTAACTTTACACTTTCCTCCAAAAGATAAGTTTTCATCCATCCCGCTACTGAGTTAGTTCAAAAGAAATGGAAGTGAGTAAAGATGCATGCGCTTTAATATTCTAAGGAACATTAATTGACATCATGATATAGAAGTATAAGAAGCCTAAGAGCTTTAAAAGATGTATTATAAAAAACCAAACGAAATCTTCCAATGTGAATACCCATTTGCTATAAGTAAATGGCACAAGAATTAAACTGAAAAAACCCAAAATTTATCCTCCAGAATCGACCCGCTGCGAAGTATCCACATACGTAACCACAGACATCCCAGGAATGAGCTTTTCAATTCCCTCCTGCCCAGGATCTAAAGAAATCCGTACTGAAATACGTTGCGCAATTTTGATAAAATTACCAATTGTCGTATCTGTTTTTAACAATGAAAACTCTGAACCTGTCGCTGGAGCAAAACGAACCACACGCCCCGTTAACTTTTTGTTGTTCAATGCATCAACAGAAAAAACAACCGGTTGTCCCACACGCATCTGAGAAAGTTGCGTTTCCTTATAATTAGCAATAATCCAAATGTCATCAGAAATAACAGAGACCAATTGCGTACCCGGCATAACATATTGCCCTACCCTAGCGCCAACCAATCCAATATAGCCTGTTCTAGGAGATAAAATCTTTGTGTGATCGAGATTAAGTTTTGCCAACTCAACACTCACCTTTGCTCCCGCAACTTCTGACTGTAAACTTTGTTTTTCAAGATTTAATTGTTTTTGCAATTGTCGTTTTGTTTCTAGGGCTGCCAAGAGTTGTGAAAGAGGGCGAGAAACAGAAACTGCCGCATCACCAAAGCCTAACTTTTTACTATCAGAAACAACATTAGAGAATGCCCGTGAACGCGCTAATTCCGCTTCTGCAGCATTAACTTCTCCCTGTAAAATCTGAGCTTGCAATTCAATACTTGCCAGTTTTGCATTTTTTGAATCGAGAACAGCCTGTGCCCGTGCAAGCTGCTGACGAAAAAGAGAATCATCAAGCTCAAAAAGCAGCATTCCTTTTTCAACACGTTGATAATCTTGCACATAAATCCGTGCAATCACCCCAGAGATCTGTGAACTAACCAAAGTAACATTGCCCTTAATGGAAGCATTATCCGTTATTTGAATGTTATTTACAAAAGGAGGAAGTCTCCAAGCCCACAAAATTAGCAAAACACCCGTAATACCTGACAGGAATGCAACAATCGTAGCTTTTGACCGTAATGCTTTTATCATTTTTTTGCACCCCTCTTCTATACCATCACTCTACTTTTCTAACGCCCGCAAAGAGCATGACTTAACAACTATTGTGACAAGAAAGATAATGAATACAACCATTGAAATATAAAAATAAAGCCGAAAAACGTCATCATAAGCAAAAATATTTGCTGTTAACTTAAATTTTTCTATCAACAGAGAAGTTCCCTGTTCACTCCCTAAGCCATGAGGGACAGAAGTAGCATAAGAAGGCGAAAACAAAGTATTCATCTCACCAGAAATAAGCGGATCAGTCACAACAATATTTTGTGTTAAGGACTCAAAGTTTTTATGGGCAAAATAAAACTGTAGGCTGCCAAAAAAAGCCGATCCCATCAATCCCCCTGTCACTTGCGTTAGCAAAAAAACCGCAATAAAACTCAAAACATAACGCGGTCCTCGCTCACCAGCGATCACAAACCCTTTGAAAAGAGCAGGAGGCAAAAAAAGTGCATAACTAAAACTCACCAACCCTTGGCTCAACATCATATCTTTCGGACGTGTTAAATAGTTTACACGACTGTCTAAATAAGCTCCCAGCGCCAAACAACCTAAAGATAACAAATAAAAATAATCTTCACGCCCCGCCCGTAAAAAAAAGACACAAACAGCCCCCCCTAACAGAATACCCAATGTCACCGCAAGATACATGGGCGCCATCTCACGATTAAGCAAACCAAAAAGATTAAAAAAACCTACGGGCAAATTTGACCGCTCTAACAAAAAAACATGAAAGATCAATAAAATAAAAACAGATTGGACCATTTCTTTACTGAAAATCCAACGTAAATCAATCAATGGTTTTTCTCTATTAAGCTCAATAATAATAGCAATAGCCAACGAGAAAATAGCAAGTGCAAGCCCCCAACCAATCCATGGTGCTTCATACCACCAATACAATATGCCAACAGACATAATCACGGCATTTAATCCAAGACCAAGAGCAATCAAACCATAACTTATCCAATCTAACTTTTGAATAACCTTACTGCGGACAACAGGCGTTAGAGGCAAAGTATAGATACAGACCAAGCTGATGAGAACCAACCCCATTTCCAGAGCGGAAAGACTGGAAAAGCCACCATTTTCCAGCAAATCAGGAGAAATCAAACGTGATAAAGGCGCCGCTAAAGCCGCATTCATATAATTCAAACTAAGACCAATAGTAAACTTCTTTGCTGGAGCAAAAGCCTCCATCATATAAAGCAGCGCAAGCGAAGCCAAAGGCGCAGCAGCAATCCCAGCAAAAAAGCGAATAATCAATGCAGAACGCAAATCCGTAACAAAGAGTTGCAACACGCAAACCAAAACGAAGCCAAGGATTGATAATTCAGCAAAAGCACGCAACCCAAATTGATAGCGGATTTTGATCAACATAATCGCTACACTCACATTTGGCGCCATATAAGCCGCTACCAACCATGTTGTCTCGGTTAAAGTTGCGTGAAAATCACCCGTAAGATGGACAATGTTAGACTGAACAATATTAGCCCCTAAACCATAAGCCCATTGCAAAATAAGAGAAGCAAAAATATAAACAAAACATTTTGGCAAAGGTCCTGCAAAAATACGACCAGGACGAGGAAAAGGTTTTCCACCCCTTTTAGCAAACACAACCGTACTCTTTTTTCCGCTCATGTCACCTTTTTCCTGTATACGCTGCTACGCTTCTATCAACACAGCACCATCAGCTGACAATTGCTGGAAAAAAGCCTCTATTTTATGATTATCCTCATCTCTTGTCCCCCCTTCTAATGTCGCTTGGACCTGCAAAATCCGCTGTTCCAATACATCAAAAGAAAGATGCTCTACAGCCACAACGTGCTCTACCAATAAAGAGCAGCCCGAAAAGGTAATATTTGCAACGCCCCCGCATACAGCAAATAATTTTTCACCCAAAGAGGTGCGAACACGCACACTACCCAACACAATGCTTGCCACCAATGGCGCATGATGCGCCATAACTGTCAAAGAACCTGAGGCTGAAGGAAGAACAACAGACACTACCTGCTCTGAAAACACAATTTTTTCAGGCGATACAAGCTCAAATAAAAAATGCTCTTCTCTATTGTTTTCCACAAAAGTCTCCACAATACCCGATATAAGGACTCTCTGTTTTCTTCAACGACTTATCCTTTTTAACGAAAAACATCCATGACAGTTTTCTCTTGAACAAGAAGCTTCTCACTAAGACGCCTCCGCCATAAGACGCTTTCCTTTTTCAAGTGCTTCATCAATCGAACCAACCATATAAAAAGCAGCTTCTGGCAAATCATCATAATCGCCAGCACAAAGACCTTTAAAGCCTTTAATCGTCTCTTCTAAAGGAACGAGTTTCCCTGGCGAACCAGTAAAGGCTTCCGCAACATGGAAAGGTTGCGAAAGAAAACGTTCAATTTTACGCGCCCGTCCCACCAGCAATTTGTCATCTTCAGAAAGTTCATCCATTCCAAGAATAGCAATAATATCCTGAAGCGCTCTATAACGTTGTAAAATGGTTTGCACTTGACAAGCAACAGTGTAATGCTCTTCCCCTACAATCAATGGATCTAACATACGCGAGAAAGAGTCAAGCGGATCAACCGCCGGATAAATTCCCTTTTCCGCAATAGAGCGCGAAAGAACAGTTGTTGCATCCAAATGGGTAAAAGATGCCGCAGGTGCCGGATCAGTCAAGTCATCAGCCGGAACATAAATAGCCTGCACAGAGGTAATAGAGCCTGTTTTCGTACTGGTAATACGCTCTTGCAAAGCCCCCATATCTGTTGCCAAAGTTGGTTGATAGCCCACAGCAGAAGGGATACGTCCTAAAAGCGCTGACACTTCAGCACCAGCTTGCGTGAAACGGAAAATATTATCCACGAAGAAAAGAACGTCTTGTCCTTCATCACGGAAACTTTCTGCAATTGTCAATCCTGAAAGAGCGACACGCGCACGCGCTCCTGGTGGTTCATTCATTTGCCCGTAAACAAGGGCACACTTTGACCCTTCCGTTGAACCATTATTCTCTTTTGGATTCACATTCACGCGGCTTTCGATCATTTCATAATAAAGATCATTTCCTTCACGTGTACGTTCTCCCACACCAGCAAATACAGAATAGCCACCATGTGCCTTTGCAATATTGTTTATAAGCTCCATAATGAGAACGGTTTTTCCAACACCAGCACCACCAAACAAGCCAATTTTACCTCCTTTAGAATAAGGAGCTAACAAATCCACAACTTTAATACCGGTGACGAGAATTTCTGAAATGGTTGATTGCTCAACATATGCAGGTGCCTCTTGGTGAATCGAACGCGTTTTGGTTGCAGGAATTGGTCCCACATTATCCACCGGCTCTCCAATCACATTCATAATACGTCCCAATGTTGCTTCTCCTACAGGAACGCTAATTTGCATGCCTGTATCCACAACCTTTTGGCCACGCGCCAACCCATCGGTTGTATCCATAGCAATCGTACGCACAGTATTTTCACCCAAATGCTGCGCAACTTCTAATACCAAGCGATTGCCTAAATTGTCTGTTTCTAATGCATTAAGAATATTTGGCAATTCACCTTCAAATTGCACATCAACGACAGCACCAATAATCTGCTTGATCTCACCAACAGCGCCTTTTGCACGCTCTTCTTTTTTTGCGGATGCATCTTTTTTTACAGGTGTCTCTTTAGCTGCACTACGCGCAGGCGCAGAGGAAGCCTTTACATCCGCTGAAGCCTTTACATCCACTTGAGACTTCGAAGCGGCTTTTTTCACGCCGGAACGAGCAGCTGATTTCTTTTTTTCACCTTTTTCTATTCCTTTGCTTGAGGTTACTGCTTTTACCATCAATCCTTACCTTTTCCATTTAAAGCGCTTCAGCGCCCGCAATAATTTCGATCAGTTCTGTCGTAATCTGTGCCTGACGTTGACGATTATAAGCTACCGTCAATTTATTAATCATTTCACCCGCATTGCGCGATGCATTGTCCATAGCTGTCATCTTGGCACCCATCTCACCAGCAACATTTTCTAGCAAAGCCCGAAAGATTTGCACCGAAAGATTGCGTGGCACAAGCGCCTCTAAAAGAGAAGCCGCATCAGGTTCATACTCATAAACAATTGATTGTGAACCTTTGCTATGATCGGTTTGCTCCTCAACATCTATTGCCTCAATAGCTGCTTTTGGAGCAATCATCGGAATCAAGCCAAAAGCTGTTGGACGCTGATTAATCACAGAAATAAATTCAGAATAAAACAGCGTACAAACATCGAAAGCGCCTTCATTGAATAAATCAACAATCCGTTGACTAATCATCACCGCCTCTGCAAAACCAATGCGCTTTACAGCATGCAAATCGATATGATCAATTATCAAACCTTTGTAATCACGCGATAAAATATCCGCACCTTTTTTGCCCACAGTGATAATTTTCACTATTTTACCAGATGCCAACAATGCCTTAATCTGTTCACGTGCACGACGAGCGATTTGCACATTAAAAGCACCACACAAACCGCGCTCAGCAGTACACACCACCAAGAGATGCACATCATCTCGCCCCGTACCACGCATAAGAGCAGGCGCATCAACACCATCTACATCAGCAGCAACACTGGTCAAAATATCAGCCATCTTCTTCGCATAAGGACGCGCAGACTGCGCTGCCTCTTGAGCACGATGCAACCTTGCCGCTGCAACCATCTGCATAGCTTTGGTGATCTTTTGTGTTGCTTTAACCGAAGCGATACGGTCTCTAAGATCTTTTAGTGAGGCCATTCAAGCATTCCATCAATTCATCACGAGAAATTTTTCGCATAAGTATTAAGAACAGTTATCAACTTGTCTTTCAGCTCGTCTGTTATTTGCTTTTGCTCAGCAATTGCCTTTAAGAGATCTTGATAATCACTACGCAAAAGCACCAAAAGTCCCTGCTCAAACCGCGCAACATCAGAAACCGCCAAAGCATCAAGATAGCCATTCACACCCGCGAAAATAACCACCACTTGTTCTTCTGTTTTGAGTGGAGAAAATTGTGGCTGCTTCAACAACTCTGTCAAGCGCGCACCCCGATTCAACAGACGCTGGGTTGACGCATCCAAATCAGAGCCAAACTGCGCAAAAGCTGCCATTTCACGATATTGCGCCAATTCACCTTTAATCGAGCCAGCAACTTGCTTCATCGCCTTAATTTGTGCAGCAGAACCAACACGAGACACAGAAAGACCAACATTTACAGCAGGACGAATTCCTTGATAAAACAAATTAGTCTCTAGAAAAATTTGCCCATCAGTAATCGAAATCACATTTGTAGGAATATAGGCAGAAACATCATTTGCTTGCGTTTCAATAACCGGCAAAGCTGTCAGTGACCCAGATCCATTTTCCGCATTCAACTTCGCAGCCCGCTCTAAAAGACGCGAATGAAGATAGAAAACGTCTCCCGGATAAGCTTCACGACCTGGAGGACGACGCAACAAAAGAGACATCTGACGATACGCCACCGCCTGTTTTGACAAGTCATCATAACCGATCAAAGCATGTTGCCCATTATCACGGAAATACTCACCCATAGCACATCCAGCAAGAGGTGCAATAAATTGCAGTGGTGCTGGATCAGAAGCGGTCGCTGCAACAATAATAGAATATTCCAACGCTCCACGTTCTTCTAAAACTTTAACGAATTGTGCCACCGTCGAACGTTTTTGACCGATAGCCACATAAATACAATAAACTTTGTCTTGCTCTCGTCCAGCCCCTTTTTCATGAAAAGGTTTTTGGTTTAAAAATGTATCGAGCAAAATTGCTGTTTTTCCTGTTTGGCGATCACCAATCACCAATTCACGCTGCCCCCGTCCAATAGGAATAAGTGCGTCAATCGCTTTCAATCCGGTCGACATCGGTTCATGCACTGACTGACGCGGAATAATTCCAGGAGCCTTAACATCGACACGACGACGCTCCGTTGCTTTAATGGGCCCCTTACCATCTATAGGGTTTCCCAACGCATCAACCACACGCCCCAGCAAAGCGGGCCCCACAGGAACATCGACGATAGCGCCTAACCGCTTTACACAATCACCTTCACGAATATCGCGATCTGAGCCAAAAATGACCACACCAACATTATCAACTTCCAAATTGAGGGCCATACCACGCACACCGTTTGGAAAAGCAACCATTTCCCCTGCTTGGACATTATCCAAACCATAAACGCGAGCGATACCATCCCCTACAGAGAGAACCCAACCAATTTCTGAAACCTCAGCCTTTTGGTCAAAGTTTTTGATTTGCTCTTTTAGAATTTTTGAAATTTCAGATGGTCTAATATCCATCAGCTGACCTCTTTTTTCAATGAAAGCTTAAGCGAAGACAATTTTGTGAGAAGAGACGTATCAATTTGAGACGACCCCACACGAACGATTAATCCACCAAGAATTGTTGGATCCACAATGCTGTGTAGCAAAACTTTTCCTCCAACGACACCTTCCAAAGCCTCACACAACTCTTGTCTTTGTTGAGAACTTAAGGGGCGCGCAGAAATAATTTGCGCAGTCACCTGCCTACGAGCGCGCGCAACACAACGCTGAAAAGCATGTAAAATACCAAATACGGCACTAAGCCTACGGTTTGTTGCAATAACGCGTAAAAAATTACCAATAATCTGACCTGCGTTTTTATCAGCAAATTGGATGTTTGCACAAACAGATTGCATCACCTTAATTTGCTCTTTAACTGAAAAGAATGGACTAAGCACAAAGCGTTTTAAATCTTTATTTTGCTCCAAAACAAGCAAAAGATCTTCCACTGCCTTTTCAACCTTTTCAACGTTTCCAGCTTCTTGAACGCAATCAAAAAGCGCTTGCGCATAGCGTTGATCTACCAACGGCAGCGGTATGAGAGAAAATGAATCCGACACGAAATACCGCCTCTTTCCCTTGAGCGACTCTCTGATAGTTATCAGATGAAATGAAACAGACATTCTCAATCTTAAGAATCTTCTTCTTAAAACCTAGAACAAAAACCTCTTGGTTTCTAGCATAGACATAGCCGACTCGCAACACCACAAATCGCTGCTTTTTAAAAATTTTAATAAAATATTCAAAATATTTTTGAAAAGAATTTTTTTTAGATATACAGGATGGCATCACAGTTTTTTTATGCCTCTTTTTGACATTCTCTGAGCGATTTTTTCACTCTCTTTGATTTTGCTTCAAATGCTCTTGCCACTATAACAAAACACTTCTTCTCTAAAAATCACTCCCTTTATCACCTCAAGACCTTCAACAAGATGCGACTGCGACTAAAAAAGTCTATTCTTTTAAACTGATAAGAAAGAAAAAATAATGAATATCCTCCTAAAAACTAAAGAAAAAATTGATCTTTTTTCTTCAAATACCCACACCTTTTAAAAAAATTCACCAAGTATATTTTCTTGTAAACACACTCTTTAAGCATACAATGCATTGATTTATAATGATAATGTATCATTTTTCATACCAGATGAGCCCCAAACATCGAAAGATTCTCTTATTTCAAATCTTTCTATCAAAATCACTCCCTTGCTCCATCACAAACAAAAGAGGAAATGATTAAAGAAAAAACACCTCGTATAAACGCTCTCAAGTACCAAGAGCTTTCGTAATCCTAAAAGCTAAATAATAAATGGCGCCATTTTATACCTTTATGAAATAAAGATAGGGAGCCTTAATGCGTTTTTTTCATTCATGAAAGCTTTTACATTCTACACTCGAAAAACATCGTAAAATGAATCCGAGCATGCTGAGAAACATTTGCTTAAACAAGCATATGAATACAGTAATACAATAGATGTTCTGTAATATTCCGTTTTGGGCGTTCTGCTTTACATGAAGCTTTACATGAAGAATGTGCCCCCATTAGAGAACGAAAGTAACAAAAGCGTGAAGCAATGGATAATCTCCATTTCACGACAGCGTCCATAAATGCTATAATGATAACTCCATTGAGCAGCCTCATCTTTACACTTATGAAAGAACAAGCCGGCACCATCACATACTTTGCCATCTCCCAATTTTACGACAGCCCTTAACACTTGAAATGATGAGGCACTTCAGTCCTTTCTTATATAGTTTCACCCGACACAAGCTCCCCCATCTGTAACATGCAAACGAATGGTTTTGATTGATCAATATAAACAGATTTGAAATAAGAGAATCCTACAATAGTTGAAATTCTAAAGCGAATAACGGCATATTATCACTATAAATCAATATGTTATTATTTATAAAATTATAATTATGGGCGCTTTTGAAAATTCTAGAGCCATAAATAAGGACGACAACGATAAATGCTCATTTTAACCTTTACGCTCCCAAATGAGTCTATGTTCTCGTCAAAGATAAATAAAATAGATATATGCAATACTCTCGCCCTAATCTAGCATACAAAAGCAGATACGACTCGTATAGCACTAATACATCTTATGAATGCTGCTTCATAAGTTTTTAAGGTCAAACAACATCAAAAACACGACCTTCATTAAGCCTACATAGCTTCACTTTATATGGCACTATATTGCACTGATTTTAGAAAAAGCATAGATCAATATCAATTTGAACCCGTATAAATTTGGATATTTTTGGTGTATTTACAAGCATTTTCAGCCCCTATAATCAGCCATTATAAAAAAATCCGCCTATCAAAAGGATACTGTCCCTAAAACAAAAAAGGAGTAAAAGCCAAAATGATAGCGCCCTCAAATAAAAGAGACGCTTCTGCTGGTTCCATAACAAAGATATTTTTTCCCGTGGCTCTGCTTAATGCAATGCACATGTATCATATTCTGCTGCTTGGATGCTTATTCTGAATAGATAGTATTAAAGTAAAGCACCTTAAGCTAAAGGGACCTTCACTTTATGCGAGACTGGTTTTAGAAAAAACTTTGCGGATCAATATCAATTTGAACCCGAACGGAACTGGGCATTTTGGGTATACCGCTAAGCATTGCACGTATAAACCCTTGTATATCAAAAGAGCGCTGTCCTTGCAGCAAAAGCCGAAAGCGATAACGCCCCCGAACCAGAGCTAAAGGCGCTTCTGCTGGTCCCATAACCGAGATATTTTTCTCCCGTGGCGCTGCTTGGCGCAATGCGCGCGCATAATGTTCTGCTGCTTGGCGCTGTTGTGCAGATACAATCAAAGAGGCAAGCCGCCCATAGGGAGGCAAATGATAATGCTGACGCGCTGCAATCTCACGTGTGTAAAAATCTTCTGGCTGGCATGAAAGTAAGGCTTTGATGACCGGATGATCTGGTTGATAAGTTTGCAATAATCCTAAACTTTCCAATCCCACACGCCCTGCTCTTCCGGTAACTTGAGAAAGCAGCTGGTAGGTACGTTCACTTGCGCGTAAATCGCCATTGGCAAGACCAAGATCAGCATCAATAACGCCAACCAAAGAGAGCTTGGGAAAATGATGTCCTTTAGCGACCAACTGTGTTCCAATAATAATGTCCACATCGCCATTTGCAATGGCTTGTAATTCGCTTCGCAATTGCCCAATCCCTCCTTTGAGATCTGTTGAAAGAATCAATGATCGCGCTTGAGGAAAAAGCATTTGTGTTTCTTCTGCAATTCTTTCCACACCCGGTCCACAAGCCACGAGATGATCTAATGTCCCGCATTCAGGACAGGCTTGAGGAAGTGGTTCATGATATCCACAATGATGACATTTCAATTGCCCTTGCGCACGATGTTCGACCAACCAACTTGAACAATCAGTACAATGAAAACGATGTCCGCAAATTCGGCATAAAGTTAAAGGTGCATAACCACGACGATTAAGAAAAAGAAGAGCTTGTTCGCCCTTATCAAGCGTTTGTTTTAAAGCCCTTTCAAGAGCAAAGGAAATAAAGCGCCCCTTTTGCACCCCTCCTTGGCGCATATCAACCACCCGCAACTGTGGAAGTGCTACTTCTTTAAAACGGGAAGGTAAATGCACCTTTTGATAACGCCCTTTTAAAACATTAGCTTGGCTTTCAATCGACGGTGTAGCTGAAGATAAAATAACAGGAAAATGCTCAAAAGAGCCCCGTGCAACAGCCATATCACGCGCATGGTAAAAAATGCGCTCTTCTTGTTTATAAGCGCTATCATGTTCTTCATCGACAACAATCAAGCCAAGCTCATGAAAGGGAAGAAAAAGCGCTGAACGAGCCCCCGCAACGACACGCACCCGCCCTTCTGCAACTTGCCGCCAGACACGTTCTCTACGACGTGGCGTCAAATCAGAATGCCATTCCGCTGCCGCAGCTCCAAAGCGTGCATAAAAACGATCTAAAAACTGCTGTGTTAAAGCAATTTCCGGCAATAAAATTAAAACCTGCTTGCCCCCTTTGAAGGCTTGAGCAACCGCTTCAAAATAAACCTCTGTCTTTCCTGATCCCGTAACACCATCAAGCAAAAAAACTTGAAACTGAGAAGATAAAACACCTTCTCGCAACATTGTTGCTGCTTCATTTTGCGCTCCCTGCAACTGAGGGGGACAAAAGTCAGGATCAGGCATTGCCACAAGATCAGGAGCAGGAACTATAACATCTTCAAAAACCCCTAACGCTTTTAAACCTTCAACAACAGAAACCGAAGTTCCAGCCGCATGCGCAAGACCAGAACGTGTCCATATCTTCTCATTACGCACCAATTCCAAAACCCGTAATCGCGCTGGTGTGAGACGTTCTACATTTCCACCACAATATCGCAAACCCAACATCTGTGCTTCCGGCTCTAAAGCAGCCGGTACAGACAAAACCAATCGCGCCACAAGACCGAAAGGCGCCATTGTATAGCGACTGACAAAACGCAAAAATGTGATCATTTCTGCCTTTAATGGGGGACAATCAAAAACATGAAGCAGAGAGCGTAATTTTTCACACGCCACCAAACCAGACCTTTGCCCATCTGCTGTCTTCTCTCCGACATCCACAACAAAACCGCAAAGCTCACGCCCCATCACCGGAACCCGAACAAAGGAACCAACGTTCACTTCCATAGAAGATGGAACTTTATAACTATAAGCGTGAGCAACAGGAAGAGGAACCAATACGGATACAATCTCTTCCTCTATCACATTTGAATGCATCTTTTAAACCAATCTACGACCTCTTGAGCACCAACAGGTCTACACCTTATCTTTAAACACTCTTATAAAATTCATTGCGGGATTCAATCTCTCCCCCTATCACAACACTTTTCTCACAAAAATTCTTTTTAATACTCATTTCATCACCAAAGTGCCAATAAAAGAACCAATCTCATCCTCTATAACAAAAAACTCTATAGCAAAAAAAACCAGCGCCATTCTTCTGTGCAAATAAAGCTCATCACTATAAGCATTCAACATGATATTGTAAGTGCGCTCTTCAACAAAGCTATCCCATAGTGTAACTTCTTCCCAACACACACGTTTATTTTTTTACCACCTTATATCTCAATTTATCTTCAACAAACTGATTTATAAAGATATAATCATCATTTTACCTATTGTAATAAAAACCCTCAATACGATGAATTTTTCTCATTTCAAACCCATCGAGGAACATTTGTAAATCCTTATTGATGAGAGAGTCTCCCATGATTTTAATTACAGGGAGAATAATATTGCAAATGGAACCGTTACAATATTCACCTTGGCTTTGTGCCAAAACGTGGAAACACGTGCGTACATCTTTCAGCTTGATTGAGAATCAAGCAACAATACAAGCAGCACAAAAGCGTACTGTTGAAGAATGGGTAACACAGAATAAATCAATGTATTGACCATAAAAAACACTTCATGTGTAAAATTTTACATGCCTTCTTCAATGGTGTTTTACGATAAAATAAATCCATTCGCTTCTATTAAAAATGAGGTTAAACCTACCCCCTGAAAAAGGGAGGTATCTTATGATGCACTCTCAAATATCAAGAGCAATCGCAAATAGGAAATGAGCAAAGTGTGTGATAATGCTAGCTTATTTTCATAAGTATAAAAATACCGCTACGCAAAGATTCCAATACGCAAAAATGTTGGTACGCAATGAACTCTATGCCTTATCACGAGCAACGATATAAAATAGGTATGGAAACAATAAGTAATATTTCTTTACTGAAAACGCGTACATGGTTAACATCATAGCATTCTTGTTCTTTACACAGAGATTAATTCTTTCTCTTGCTTTTGCAGTCAACAATAGCGCATAACAAAAAATAGGATAAAAGCTAAAAAGAAGAGGTTAGATATGAAATTTTTTGTGGATAGCGCCAATATCGAAGAAATCCAAGAGTTACAGAATTTAAGCCTTGTTGATGGTGTCACCACCAATCCCTCTCTTATCCTAAAATCAGGACGCAATATTCTTGATGTTACAAAAGAAATTTGTGCTCTCATTAGCGGGCCTGTTTCTGCTGAAGTTGCAGCAACGGAATTTGAAAACATCATGAAAGAAGCGGCTGTTTTAGCAAAGATTGCCGACAATATTTGTATCAAGCTTCCTTTAACACTCGATGGATTAAAAGCCTGTAAAGCCCTCACAAAAGAAGGACTAAAAACAAATCTCACACTTTGCTTTTCTGCCAATCAAGCCTTACTTGCAGCCAAAGCAGGCGCGACATTTGTTTCGCCTTTTATTGGTAGACTTGATGATTGCGGAAATGATGGAAGTGAACTGCTTCATGAAATTCGCACAATTTATGATAACTATAACTTTGAAACACAAATCCTAGCCGCTTCAATCCGCACCGTTAATCATGTCAAAGAAGCAGCACTCAGTGGTGCTGACGTTGCAACAGTTCCACCAGCAATCTTAAAAGCACTGGTCAAACACCCTCTCACTGATAAAGGGTTGCAAATATTTCTCAACGACTGGAAAAAAACAGGACAAAATATTGCTTAATATCTAGAATTTTTATTGGAAAGATCTTTTGAAAGTAACAAAAAAATCTGTTCAGCCAACTCTTCAGCAACACGTTTTTTTGCATCTTCTTCTGCTTGCATCGTTGCATATTCTTGACGAAGTCGGTCAAAAGATGCATTCATCATTGCTGTTCCTTTTGCAACAAGAGTATTTTTCATATCCTGCAAAGTGTAAGAAGCTCTGCTCATAACAGTTCCAACAGAAGGTCGTCCTTTTCGTTTTTTCTCGAAATCAACCTCTATCTGCATAGATTCTCTTGTAGATACGGATATCTGCAATGCCAATCGATAAGCAGGTAGAGAAGGTTTACCACCATTTCCATACAAAAGAAACAGCAGATGATTGCGCACCATTTGACCAAAACGATCCGAAGGCTCTTCCACAACAATAGAGGCAAGCTTTTGCGCAAGCCCCAAAGAAGCTTGCCCAGAAACAGGATTCCTATAGGAAGCAGAATTCATTGTCATTGCACTCTGCAACTCTTGACGATAAAGCGGTTCAACTTTGCATCCACACAACAGTGTGAATACACCAGCTAAAACGACAAGAATCAAACTTTTAAAAAACGACATTTACAATCCTTTGTGGAACAATAATGATTTTTTTCACAGGCTTTTCAACCAGCTGTGCCTTTACAAAATCTAAAGCCAAAACCGCTTCTTTAATCATCGTTTCATTTGCTGTTGCTGCAACGCTCACCTCACCGCGTTTTTTACCATTAATTTGTACTGGCAAAGTATAGCATTCCGCAACGGTTAACGCACTGTCATAAACAGGCCAAGCAAGCGCAGACATTAAAGTTTTCCCCCCTAAAGCAGCATGACATTCTTCTGCTAAATGAGGCATCATCGGTGCAATCATGGCAAGAAAAAAATCCATGGCTTGACGTAAAGAAGCTTTCATTTCATCGTCAACACTTGCTATTTTGTTGAGCAACGGTGCCATAATATTCAAGAATTCATAAAGGCGTGCAATAGCCCGATTAAAAGCAAATTTTTCCAAATCATCTTCTACAGCGCAAAGCGTACGATGTGCAGCCTTTGAGAGTTCCAAAGCCGCCCCCTGATGCCCTGCACAAGGCGCCACATCCTTTAAAACAGAAGCACTCAAAGCTACACAACGCCAAACACGCTGTACAAAGCGATGAGCTCCTTCAACACCAGATTCTGTCCAGATGACATCCCGATCAGGGGGAGAATCTGACAACACAAACCAACGCACAGTATCAGCGCCATAGGATGCGATAATATCATCAGGATCAACGACATTCTTTTTGGATTTCGACATTTTTTCAATCGAACCAATCATCACTTCACTTTGATCAGTCAATTTATAAGCCTGTCGTTTTCCATCCTTTTCAACAATGGAAATTTCTGCTGGAGAAACCCACCCTTGATCATCCCGATAGGTTTCATGAACCACCATACCTTGGGTAAAAAGCCCCTTAAAAGGCTCATCAACAGTCACATGACCGATCAATTTCATGGCACGCATAAAAAAGCGTGCATAAAGAAGATGCAAAATGGCATGCTCAATTCCACCAATATATTGTTGCACAGGCAACCATTCAGAGATTGCTTGTTTGTCGACAGGTTCCTGCGCAAAAGGGGCCGTAAAGCGTGCATAATACCAAGAAGAGTCAACAAATGTATCCATGGTATCGGTTTCACGTTTGGCAGGTTGACCACAGGAAGGACAAGTAACATTCTGCCAGGTTCCATGCCGTGCAAGAGGATTTCCAGGTTGATCAAAAGTAACATCATCAGGTAACACAACCGGTAAATCGGTGCGCGGCACAGGAATCACTCCACAAGATGTACAATGGATCATCGGAATGGGGCACCCCCAATAACGCTGCCGCGAAATCCCCCAATCACGCAGACGAAATTGCACTGTTTTTTTCCCTTGCGGTTGCCCATTGAGCATTTGTTTCTCAAGCCTTTTGGCTGCTTCTTCAAAAGCTTGTTTAGGTGTCAAACCATCCAAAAAGCTGGAATTGATCATCACACCATCACCCGTATAAGCTGTTTCAGCAATGACAAGATCTTCTGCTTGCTCTCCTTTTGGCAAAACCACTGGTTTTATTGGAAGATCATATTTACGCGCAAAATCGAAATCTCTCTGATCATGAGCCGGACAACCAAAAACAACCCCTGTTCCATAATCCATAAGCACAAAATTCGCGATATAAACAGGAATATGTACTGTTGAATCAAAAGGATGAACTGCCAAAAGGGGCGTAAGAAATCCTTGTTTTTCAGCTGTTTCAAGTGCTGCCGTTGTCGTTCCACCACACCGACAGTTTTCGATAAAAGCACTCAACGCTTTATCTTTCTTTGCCAAAGCTTGTGCAATGGGATGGTCAACAGACAGAGCTAAAAAAGAGGCGCCAAAAAGTGTATCAGGACGTGTTGAATAACAAACAACCTCATTAAACATCTCACAAACATCATCAACACCACTTGTTGCCTTTAAAGCCCAACGAATCAGTAAACCTTGCGATTTTCCAATCCAATTTTTTTGCATAGTGCGAACTTTTTCAGGCCACTGCTCCAGCTCTTCAAGCCCAGCCAAGAGCTCTTCACTAAAGTCGCTAATTTTGAAAAACCACTGTGTCAATTCACGCTGTTCCACCAACGCACCAGAACGCCATCCCCGCCCATCAACAACCTGCTCATTTGCCAAAACGGTGTGGTCAACAGGATCCCAATTCACCTTAGCCACTTTACGCGCAACCAACCCCTTTTGATAGAAATCAAGGAACAACATTTGTTGACGATGGTAATATTCCACATCACAAGTCGCAAATTCACGCGTCCAATCTAGTGAGAGCCCTAATTGCTTTAATTGCCCGCGCATCACAGCAATATTCTGATAGGTCCAAGTTTTAGGATGCACTTTACTTTGCAGAGCAGCATTTTCAGCCGGCATACCAAAAGCATCCCAGCCCATAGGATGAAGCACATTAAAACCCTTTGCCCTTTTATAGCGTGCCACCACATCCCCCATGGCATAATTGCGCACATGCCCCATGTGAATGCGGCCTGACGGATAAGGAAACATTTCTAAAACATAATATTTTTCACGAGCATCTTCTTGAACAGTCTGAAAAATTTTCTTTTCATCCCAAATTTCTTGCCATTTTTTTTCTCTCGCACGTGGATTATAGCGTTCGCCTATATTATAATGTTCAATCGTCATTCCCATTATACTCTTTTAATAAAACAGAACCAAAAACTTGTTTTATTATGCTTGACCATGGATTAACCTCATCGTCAACATTTTCGTGAAATATTTCCCTAAGTATTTTATAAAACTTTTAAAAAAACGACCAACTCTTGAACAAAAAAGGTAAAACACAAAAATATGAATACACAAACGCCCCTCGATGCCCCTTCCATTGAAGCATGGCAAAACCTTCAAAAAGACATTGCTGAAACATGCCAAGAGTTACAACGCCCTGTAGAAGAAATTGAACTTATCGCTGTTTCAAAAACTGTTCCTGCCACTGATATACGTCCCCTTTTACAAGCAGGCCAATCTTTGTTTGCAGAAAACCGCGTACAAGAAGCAGCACAAAAATGGCCTGCTTTACGTCAACAATTTGAAAATATTAAACTTCATCTCATCGGTCCCTTACAATCAAATAAAGCCGCCGAAGCTATCAAAATTTTTGATGTCATTCAAACGGTTGATCGTGAAAAAATAGCCAAAATTTTATCCGAAGAAATGCAAAAACAAAAAAGGCATCTTCCTTGCTATGTTCAGGTTAACATTGGCTTAGAACCGCAAAAAAGTGGTGTTGCACCGCAAGAAGTAATCCCTTTTGTCAACCAATGCAAAAACAACTATGGACTTGATATCATCGGCCTTGTGGGCATCCCCCCTGTCGATGAAAACCCCGGACCCTATTTCGCGCTCTTAGCAAAATTAGCAAAACAAGCAAGTCTTCCAAAGCTTTCCATGGGTATGTCCAGTGACTTCAAAACCGCTCTACAGTTTGGCTCTAACGTCCTTCGCATTGGCTCTGCTTTATTTGGAAAACGCCCTGTGTAAAGCAATTTCCCCTCATATAAACTCATTCCCCCTTCATATAAACTCCCATTGAAAATTCTACGAACAAGCCAAAAACAGCAGAAATGAGAAAAAATATTTCCTTCAATATTAATAAAAAAGCAATTCTAGCAAAAAAGATTCCAGTCCCTCTTTCATCCTGTTAGCAAAATAAGCAAAAAAGCTGGTCTTCTCAAATTTCTCACCGGCACATCCACAACACATACAATAGCTTCAAGATAGCATTGCAATTTGGCTCTCATATTCTCGCACATTGGCTCTACTTCACCTCCCCTCTGACCGCCTCTCCAGCAAAAGCAACGTAAAAAATAAATCCTTATATAAAGGCAAAATGATAAGAGGGGCGTTGCGCATGAATGAAAAAACTGTCGCAAAATCACCAATTGCAAAAGAATATTCAATACGATTATCGCAATGATTTCCATTAAAAACCACGAATTCTCTTAACTTCTCCAACACGCGTAAACAATTTCCCCACATGCCAATGGCGTAAAGCAGGCAAAAAGAGGCTTATGGCTGCATAATACAGTAACAAAACTCTTTCATGTAAGTCACTTGAGCAAAATAAACATCTCAAATGCTCAATAGCGCACCAAGAGCCGCGCTAAACAACATGAATAGCAATCCTATAAGATCACAACGATAGCATAGAGACTTTCTATGCTCTACAAAGCGTAAATACAGTCAATATCCGCCTGAAAAATAAAAGAACGAATCCCGTGCATATGCGCATAATACATGCATGCAAAACAATGGCAATGAAACCGATCCCAATAACGATATTTCTTTATCATTATTCCTTTGTGGATTTCTTAAACAAAGAGAAAAACTTCAACTTTTAATATACGCAATTTTTCTAAATTTAAACTTTAATTAAGAAAAAATATGGTGTCATTTCTTATATTTTAAAAACTTATAATTAATATTATTATCTTTTTAAGAAAAAAATTCATATATACATAATTTATATATTATTTATACAGTATTTTTATTGTTATTTTTAAAGTTTATCTTTGACATTTCTCTAAAAATACGTGATAGCCATTTGAAATGTATCATTGTGATGCTACTTTTACTGTAGATAATTAAGAATAATTAATATGTTTGGTTCATTCAACACATTCGGTCATATGGCGACAAAGCATTCTTTTGGTCATTCGCACAATTCAAGACCTACTCATGGAAATGCATTTAGTCCTGGTGCTTTTATGTCTCACATGAATGCACGTGGCAGCGAAGTAGGAGTTCCGGCAGGAGTAGTTGGTGCAATTCAAGGTGGTATAACTGGGGGACCAGTGGGTGCATTTACAGGTGGAATGGGAGCTTTGTCATTGGGATACATAGGAGGTGCTGCTTGGGGCTTTATAGAAAAAGGTCGTGAGTGTTGGTTCTAATTTATAGAGAATAGCTACAAAGATATCTCTGAAGATAAATAATTCTGTAAATATATTCGAAAGAATATACCAAAATTAAATATCTACATCTGTGGATAAAATAGTTTTCGGAGATATCTATTGTGAATCACATCTTATAATCAGGATTTTGTTATAATGAATATTCTTTATGAAATCATAAGACTGTTTTGCATTCTCATTGTATTCATCCCTATATATGCTATTGGTTTTAAAAAAATTGGTGGTTACAGTTGGAAAGTATCTATAAAAACAACATTATATACAGTAATTCTGTTCATTATTTCTGATAGTTTATGTAGATATTTTGGTTTATATTAATCTTTATCGGATGAGTTCCAAGTACACTGAATAAAGTAGCGATGGTGCTATTAATGAGAAATTATGATTTATAATGACAGATTTTACTCATAAAATTATTGAATCGCTTATAGCAACATTTTTTTGGTTTAATATATCTTTTTTATTATAATTTTATTTCTTATAGTTGGAAAGATTCTCTAAAAAATCATTATTAATAAGCTGTATATTCTTTCTTATTAGTCTTTTATTTAACTATATTGGTTTATATCAAATTATAAGTAATATTTTATAATGTATATTTTTAAATATTAATATTATATAGATACATATTTACAAATATGTATATTTAAGATAGCATTCAACGCTGTATGTTACAATCGCAACTTTTATGAAGGTACTTATAATGGATCTTATGGATCTTATGACTATTAGTGATACTCTTCTTCTTATTTATTTTTTTGGTTTCATTTCTGTTTGGTGTATTTTGTAAATATAACGTTGATAATTTAAAAGATATAATATTAAAAGCATTACACTAAAATTATTATTTATACATAATAATTTTTTATATTGTATTTTATACAAATACAATAGATGATTGCGAAATTATTCGCCGTATTAATTATATCTATTACTATATTTATTTTTTTAGAAAAAATTTTGTTACATTTAGAAAATATCATAACGGCATTATAGTCAGTTATTATGTTCTTTATTTCTAATAACTTATTTATATATTTGTGTTTATATTAATTAAAAAACAGTCAAATCGATAAATTACCCAGCATGTTTATAACACTGCTTTAAAGGATGATATTTTTAAGGGCGTGCACAATCGGATAGTTAACTTGATTTTTTCCTTTCCCTAAAAAACAAGCAAGAATTAATTTTAGATTTTCAATGCGTTCCTAGCCTTAGGTGGATCTTGAAGGAACATTTGTCCTTGCTCCCAATACCATTTCCTAGTACAATCAGTGAATGGCATAACGCAAAACACTAAGTGTCAGTATTTTACATTTATGGAAGTAATAAATCTGTAGTGTGGCAATATTCGCCCTTCGAAAATGACTTTATAAATAATGCCGATAATCTACGAATCCCCATCTCCTTTTAACTTTTATATGAATTTGTTTTTAAAATTTAATTTCTTATCGGCACATAAAGAGCTCTCTCTACAACAATACGATCTTTTTGTATTTCTATACAATTTACAGCTCTTTATGACGATATACTTTGTCACACGTTACCCCCTAAAACAGCATAAAAAAGCTCTCTTAAAATATAAACGTAAAGACAAACACAGATGATTTTAAAAATTGACTATTCTAATCTTTGTCATTTAGTCTAACCTCGCAATGAAAAGCTTTTGGAAAACTCTGCCAAAAATATAAACATACGAAAGTATAGAGGCAAATTTTTCCAAACAATAAATTAAAAGAGGGACACATGACTGAAAAAATTTATCCAATATCAGAAGAAATCAAAAAAAATGCGCTTATCAATGAGGAGACCTATCAACAATGGTATCAAGAAAGCGTCAATGATCCAGAAAGCTTCTGGGCAAAACATGGAAAATGCATTGAATGGTTTAAACCTTATACAAAAGTAAAAAACACTTCCTTTAATGGAGATGTATCAATAAAATGGTACGAAGATGGAATAACAAATGTTGCCTATAACTGCATTGATCGCCACCTGAAAACCCATGGAGAAAAAATCGCGCTTATTTGGGAAGGAGATAATCCTTATCATGATAAAAAAATAACCTATAACGAGCTTTATGAACATGTTTGTCGTTTTGCCAATCTTTTGAAAAGTCGTGGCATTAAGAAAGGCGATAAAGTAACCATTTATCTTCCCATGATTCCCGAAGCAGCCTATGCTATGCTCGCCTGCGCCCGCATTGGTGCTGTTCATTCGGTTATCTTTGCTGGCTTTTCTGCTGAGGCAATAGTAGGACGCCTTGTTGACTGCGAATCAACCTTCATTATTACAGCTGATCAAGGCTTGCGTGGCAGCAAACGAATCAACTTAAAAGACAATGTTGATCATGCTATTGAGATAGCAGCGCGCCAAAACGTGCATGTGGACCAAGTCATGGTTATACGGCGGACTTGTGGACCCATTCAATGGATAGAGGGACGTGATTTTTGGTACCACGAAGAGATAGCTCATGCCAAAACAGACTGCCCACCAGAACCAATGAACGCTGAAGATCCGCTTTTTATTCTTTATACTTCAGGCTCCACCGGCAAACCCAAAGGTGTTTTGCATACTACAGCGGGCTATCTCGTTTATGCCGCAATGACACATCAATACGTTTTTGATTATCACCCTGATGAAATTTACTGGTGTACAGCTGATATTGGTTGGATTACCGGTCATTCTTACTTGGTTTATGGACCTTTATGCAATGGTGCGACCACTTTAATGTTTGAAGGCACACCAACCTTTCCTGATAAAGGAAGATTTTGGGAAATTGTCGACAAGCATCAAGTCAATACACTCTATACCGCACCAACAGCTATCCGCACCTTAATGGGAGCAGGAAATTCGTTTGTTGAACACTCAAACAGGACATCGTTGCGTCTTTTAGGCACGGTAGGAGAACCGATTAACCCAGAAGCATGGGAATGGTTTTATCATACAGTTGGAAATGACCGTTGTCCGATTCTCGATACATGGTGGCAAACAGAAACAGGAGGGCATATGATCACGCCCTTGCCTGGTGCAACCCCCCTCAAAGCAGGATCAGCCACACGTCCTTTTTTTGGTGTTCAACCCCAAATTGTTGATGCTCAAGGCAATATTTTAGAAGGTGAAGCAGAAGGCAATCTTTGTATCAGTGATTCATGGCCAGGACAAATGCGCACGCTTTATAAAGATCATGAGCGCTTTATTCAAACTTATTTTTCCTCCTATAAAGGAAGATATTTTACAGGCGATGGTTGTAGGCGTGATAGTGACGGCTATTACTGGATTACAGGGCGGGTTGATGACATTCTCAATGTCTCGGGGCACAGGTTAGGAACTGCTGAAATTGAATCAGCCCTCGTTTCTCATCCCGCTGTATCAGAAGCAGCCATTGTGGGTTACCCGCATCCCATTAAAGGACAAGGAATTTATAGTTTTATCACCTTAATGGAAGGGACGGCTCCAAATGAAGAGTTACAAGAAGAGCTTATTAAACATGTGAGAAAGGAAATAGGATCCATTGCCATATTGGATAAAATTCAATTTTCCCCACAGCTTCCCAAAACGCGATCAGGAAAAATTATGAGACGTATTTTACGAAAAATCGCCGAAAACGATTTTGATACTCTCGGAGATATCTCAACTCTTGCCGAACCACAAGTTGTTGAAGATCTTATTGCCAACCGACAAAATTAAAGAAACCACGAAGAAACACAACATACGGTGGTTTTTGTTTTTCTGCTAAAATTATCCTAGCATTGTTACGAAAACCACCCATGAGAATAAAAAAACAAAACAATTCATGGGAAGCTCAACAACTCTAACAACAAACGCCTTTCTTCATAACAAATAAGAAACAATAGAAGAAAAAACTTCACGGTTGGAAGATGCTAAGATTGGAATATAAATGCGAATAGGAATAAGAAAGTGAGATAAAAAGAGCAACATAGCTTTTTAAAATCACCCAGTACCCACTCAATGCAAAAAAGCCTCTGAGAAAGAAGGAAAAATAGTTCTGATGTTTATGCTAGAATCACTTTGAAATTCCTGCTAAAATCATAAATAAAGCTAAAAAGAGAAAGTATAAGTGATAATATTCTTGAGCAAAAATATTTATCTATAACGAGGGTGTATAAAAAATATTGAAAACCATGAAATCTAAAATAACCAAGCTTACAACAAAAATCTAAAGTAATGAAAGTAAGAGTTCTTAGAATAAATGATGCAATATAAAATCAGGAGTAATAATAAAAAGTGATTCATTTTGAAAATGTCGGTCTACGCTATGGAATGGGACCTGAGGTCCTTCGTGATATTAGCTTTCATATTCCTCCTGGATCATTTCAATTTCTCACTGGCGCCTCTGGAGCAGGGAAGACGTCGTTGATGCGTCTTATGTTTTTGGCACTCAAACCCACCCGCGGTCATATTGATTTATTTGGAACAGACACAGCGTTACTCAAACGCCAAGAGCTCCCTGCGCTGCGACAACGTATCGGTGTTGTTTTTCAAGATTTTCGTTTACTCGACCACATGACCACTTATGAAAATGTCTCCTTACCTTTACGCATTAAAGGACAAGAAGAGGCAACCTATCGCAGTGAAGTGGAAGATCTTCTCTGTTGGGTAGGTCTTGGAGATCATATTCATGTTTTACCACCAGTTCTTTCTGGCGGAGAAAAACAAAGGGTAGCCATTGCACGCGCGCTCATTGATCAACCTGAAATTCTACTTGCTGATGAACCTACCGGAAATGTCGATCCGCCCTTGGCAAAACGCCTACTGCGTTTGTTTATTGAATTAAATCGTTTTGGAACAGCTGTTATCATTGCTACCCATGATATTGCCTTAATGGAACAAGTTGCAGCACGACGTATGCTTCTCCATAACGGACGGATGACGATTCATGAATAAGTCTTTCCCCATTTTTACAAGCAATAAAAAAAATACAACAGCGATTATTCCCAGTGGCAATATTTCTGGAAAAGCATTGGTTGCCGTGATTGCTATTATGACGTTTCTTTCAAGCCTCACCTTAATCGGTGTTGATTTAGTCCAACGTGCCGCCCAAAATTGGAGTAATCAAATTAGCTATGAAGCAACAATACAAATACGCCCCATAGACAATGTTGATATCAACAAAGCACTCCGTGATGCCGTCCAATTAGTTAAAACATTTTCTGGTGTACAAGATGCAAAAATTGTTGACCAAAAAGCTACCGAAAAATTACTGGAACCATGGCTTGGAACAGGCTTTAATGTCAATGAACTACCCCTTCCCCGCCTTATCATTGTGACCCTGAAAGAGGATGAAAAAATCAATTTTGCAGCCATTAATCACGCCATTAAAACCCAAATTCCAGGAGGTCAATTTGATGATCACCGTGTTTGGGTCCATCGTTTTGCAACCATGGCACACACCACTGTTTTCATTGGTTTTTCAATTTTAGCATTGGTTCTAGGCTCTCTTATTCTTACCATCATTTTTACCACCCGCAATGCATTGGCAGAAAATGCGCATATTATCAATGTCTTATATTTCCTTGGTACTGAAACTATTTTCATTGCCCGCCAATTTGACTGGCATTTTTTTAAAACTGCACTGCGTGGTGCTTTATATGGTGGTCTCACAAGCATATTTCTGTTTTTAGCCTTTTGTCTCTGGACGAATTATAACTTGGGAAGAGTGGAAGCTAGCCAAGTAACAGCTTTGTTTGGACATATTTCCATAAGTTCCGTTCCTTACGGAAAAATCATTTTTCTTATTATTTTCGTTTCTTTTCTTACCACTCTTACAAACCGCATGACTATTTTAGCGCAACTGAAAAAAATCGATCAATGTGAAAATGGTTTATTTTAATTTTATGACTTACCACTCCTACCATTCCAACTCGTTAAGGCAAAACAATTTAGAACGTCCTCTTCCAAAACGACCCCACTATCGTTGGTCTGTGTGCTTTTTATTTCGCTATTTTCCACCGACAACACTTACTCTTGCAATCATTGTTTTCATTTTCTGGGGCGGTTTTATTGTTTTTTCTGAAAAAACTGAACGACTTTCTCCCCCAAAGCCTCTCCCCAAAGCTGATGCTATCATTGTACTGACAGGCGGAGAAAACCGAATAGAGACAGGACTTCATCTCTTACAAAAGGGGCTTGGTTCACGACTCCTTATCAGTGGCGTAAACGCCACAACCAATCTGAAAGGTTTCATGCATAACAGGCATATTACCCCACGGCTTGTCTCCTGTTGTATTGACATTGGGCATCAAGCGATTAACACCCAAGGGAACGCCAAAGAAAGTGCTGCTTGGATCAAAAAACACCACTATAAAACCCTTTATATCGTCACCCATGATTACCATATGTGGCGCTCAATGCGAGAACTTAAGTATTTAATGCCTGATATCCATTTCATTGCTTATCCTGTTAAAAAGAGCAATGCTGAAAGCGCAATACAACAGATCAATCAAATCCGCATTCTCATATTCCAATATATTAAAACGCTCCAAGTCTATATCAGAACCGCATTCTAATCTTTATCCTTCTGACTTTTTTAAAAACCTTGCCACCCACGAACCGCTTCATACCGTTCTTTCCATAGCCTTCCACACGAGGTTGCCTCTATAAAAGCTCGACAGAGCTACCCTCATATAACACAGAATACCCCAATACACGTATCACTGTATTGCACATTCACCCAAAGACATTTCTTACATCCCAAACATATCTCACAGCACGGGATCTGTACATGCCATCTCAATATATAAGCTCTTGTAAATAGAGCGCCCAGACAACTATAAGATCTCCCGACTTGTTATAGAGATCTATTTATACCACCCTCTTTACGCTTCATAAAAAATGCAAACCACCCCATCCTATATTTTACCGCCCCCAATATTACGATAGCTCTTACGCCACTTGGGATGATTGGTAAGAGACATGCTTTACGCCTTTTTTAAACACGAGCATACCAACCTCGTATGGCATACAAAGAAGTAATTTTAATAGATTTAAAATAAGAAAATTTATGATACTTAGATTTCTCATTCAACAGAGAGAAGGTTAAACTATCATTATAAACCAATATATTAGTAATAATCTCTTCATTCAACAAAGCATCTTCATAAGAGCATTTTAGATCACAGATAGGAATAAGCTCAAAACGCACACCACCACGAACATCCCACGTTCTTTATCGCAATCTTTTTTGAAATCATTTCCCACTAAAAACACTTTTTGTTTGGCTGCCTCCCCAAAAAAGAACGAAAATTTTTAAACTCTAGCGATCTGTAAACAATAACAATCCAGCTTCTTGTCTAACGCGTTCTCCCTACTCACTTCCGATCATCCCTGCTCAAAGGACAGATTTCATGAGAGTTGTGATTTCCTCCCAACATCTCAAAGGACGATGATTCCCATCAGCAACGGTTTGTAAACAATCCTACTTCTCTGGGCAGGTTCCTCTCTGCTTCCCCATTTATATGGTTTACTCACATAAGACTCAACGAACAAGCTCTGCTTAAAGCTATTCATCACGGTCGCTAAAGCGCATGCGTCATCATTTTATCCGTCTACTACCTAAGATGTTTTATCACATGCAACACATTGATTTATAAAGATAAGTATTCTTCATCTTAAATAAGAATTTTGAATAGCGTAAAACTCTCTCATTTTAAATCTATTCTCTGTTGAATCAATCAAAACCATTTGCTTGTACATCACAAGGGAAGAGAGCTTGCGTGGCGTAAAACTATACAAGAAAGGCATGCCTCTTATGGACTTGTCTCAAGTGCCAAAAACTGTCGCAATACCCACGAGCTGGCAAAGTGTATGATAGTGCCAGTTTGTTAGGACACAGCGCTGTTTTACCGCACAATGGATAACTTAACCTTTTCAGTTTCTCTCACTTCCAATTTTGGAAGACTGCGCACAATTTTCATTGTTTCCAAGCTTACAGTAATAACCCGCTGAAACAATTCCAGAGGATAGGCCGGATTACCCACCGTTTCAACAGCATAGCGATTAGCATCATTCACAAGACCGCTCGCTTTATCCGTTTTGACAATCTGGCGCTCCATAACCCATTCAAGAGCAGACCTGCCATTGACCACATAATCATAAGCTTCAAGAGGAATATTCTGCATCGTGATATGCGCATTATAAACCACTGTGCTCTTGTCAATAGCGCCACGCTTACCAGCAAATTTCATTGCTTCAACACGGTAGAAACTCTTCTCATCAGAAATCATCCAAGTTCTTGGATCACCCTGTTTATAAGTAACAGGATAGGGCTCAACCTCTTCATAATTCATATGCAAATCACCAAGTTTTCGCCCCGCTTTTACAAAAGCCCAAAAATCCTCTACTTTTTTAACTGTTGGGATACGTGGCAATTGTTTAGACAAGTTATGCGCATAACGTGCACGATAATCCTCAGAATGCAAAATCCCATAAGCATAATAAAACAAATCATCCTTTGTTATCATTTCACCAGGATATGCTGCCTTAAAATATACCAACCCTTCATCCGTGAGAGCATCACGCCGCTGCAAACCAGTTTCTTTGCTTTCCTCTGCAAAATTTGCAAACAAATGAACCTGATCCTTCTCTTTATCTCCTAAGGACTCAGCATCTTCATAAATATATCTTGGAAAACACTGACCAGTATCCATTGTATGAAGATTGGATAAATAATTAGTCATCAGAACAGAAAAACCACTACTTGCTCCAACTCCCGTAACTTGTATTACCCTGTTTTCAACCGCTGTTTCCATAGGGAATATACGCGGCATTTGATAAACTCTCTCATTAAAGGTGCGACTATAATAAAGCCACTGTCGTGTAAAAGGACGATAAAGACTTTGCACTAAGCAATTACTTTCAAAGTCAGAAAACTTTCCTCTTACCAATTCTTCTTTAAGGCTACTACTCCAGCTGATTTTCCTTGCATCTAAATTTACGAAATCATTCACAGCATTTGCACGCACTTTGCGGTCAGAATGCGCATAAACATTATTAAAACGTTTCACTTCATTGTTATAAAAAGTTATCGTGTTACGCATATTCTTCGCTAAAGCTCCACGGCTTGAATTATATGCCCAAGCATCGCGAGTAGTTATAATCCCACGAGAAAACGTTTCAAAGAGTTTTTTATCACTGCCCTTCTTATATCACCTAAGGCCAGAAATTTTTCAAAATCACTGTTGCGCTGATTCAACCAATCGCCATGCTCATCTGGTGTAATCATCTGCCAGCCTTGTGCACGCTTGATCCCACCAACACTATTCAACCGCTGAAGTTGAGATAATTTCTCTTTTGTCGTGAGATTATCACCAATATCGTAATAGTGAATTTTGCAATGCTCCATGACATTTGGATTTTTAATAAATAGTGTCACAGCAATTCCTGCCATACTTCCACTTCCGAAAACATTTTGCCCTTCTTGAGCACGTCCTTTGCTCATCATATTTTTGCGAATATCACCACGCAAATTGAGAACATAAATGCTTGAAAATTCTTCATTCAATTCTTTTCGTAATCCACTCGTAGAATATCCATTGATAAAACCTGAATTTGTCACAAAACCAATAACACCACAGTCTTTTATGCGATCACTTGCCCAGCGAATAGCACGAATATAACTGTCATAAAGTCCATTAACATTACTCGCTTTGGATTGAGCAGCATAAGTTTCACGAATGCGACGATCCAATTTAGGATAGCCAATATTTTTCGCATTGTCGTTTTCACTTTTTTGCCCCGAAGAATAAGGAGGGTTGCCAACAATAACACGAATATCCAGTTCCTTCTGGCGTGATCGGCGTGTGCTGTTATCCACCAGCAAATCACTGATCAGGTCTTTTTCTTGCTCATAAAGCTGGAATGTATCGGTTAAACAAATTCCCTCAAAGGGAACATAATCTCCCCCCATCAAACCATGATAGGTTGTTTCAATATTAATGGCTGCAATATAATAGGCTAAAAGCACAATTTCATTGGCATGAATTTCATGACAAAATTTATGCTTCATCTCCTCTGGCTTTATCAGACCCGATTGTAAAAGCCGCGTGATAAAAGTTCCCGTTCCTGTAAAGGGATCCATGATATGCACACCCGATGAGCCAAGCGTTTGCCCAAATTCTTGCTCTAAGACATCATTGACAGAGTGCAAAATAAAATCCACAACCTCAACGGGGGTATAAACAATGCCAAGTTTTTCTACAGTACGTGGAAAAGCATAACGAAAAAACTTATCGTAAAGCTCTACAATCAACCTCTGTTTTGCTTTTGGATCCGTAATTCCACTGGCGCGTAATTTTACACTTGCGTAAAATTTCTCAAGATCTTTGGATTCCTTATCAAGGTTTGCCTCATCAAGCACATCAAGCATACGTTGCATAGCACGCGAGACAGGATTCTCACGTGTGAACTGATACCCTTCAAACAACACCTGAAAGACAGGACGCGTGATAATATGCTGTGCCAACATCTCAATCGCATCAGCTTCTGTAACAGCATCATTTAAATCATCACGCAGTTCTGCCACAAACTTGTCAAAGGCTTGGCGCGCCTCAGTATTTGGCTCTGCCAGAATACCTGTTAAGCGCGTGATATGATTCTTAGCAATTTCAGCAATGTTGCTCGCCCAATCTTCCCAATAATCACGTGTCCCACATTTCTTGACGATCTTTGCCAAAATCGCACGAGAAATTTCATCCACCGGGAAAGAAAACTCCTTGTTTAGCTGATCTGTACGAGTTAAATCATATTCCGGTGCTCCAATTCCCGCTCGTGCCGGTTGTACGCGTAGTGGAAGATTGTCTACAACAGCTGTAACAGCCTGTAACTCAGTGCTCTGCGTGACACCAATAATCTCAATCACATTGCTGATATCTTGGCTCAGCGATGCCTTATTAATCGTCGCATCAAAACGATCATCATGCGCACGCAAAGCATTTAAAATTTGCCAAACAACCCGATATTTATCATTGTTGTTCAAAGCCTGTTCCACTGGAATCCCAGAGGGAATGCCAATTGGCAAAATGACATACCCCATCTTTTTGCCCTCAGACCGACGCATCACCCGCCCAACGGATTGCACAACATCAATCTGGCTCTTACGTGGATTTAAAAACATGATCGCATCCAGAGCCGGAACATCCACCCCCTCAGACAAACACCGTGCATTGGTCAAAATACGACAAACATCCTCACCACTATCAGCTTTCAGCCAATCAAGTAATGCACCACGATCCTTCGCGTTGAAAGTGCCATCAACATGCTCAATTTCACACTTCAGAAAGTGCTCATTTTCCGTATCCTCTTTCGTATAATCAAGATATTCTCTAACAACCGCAGAAAATTCATCACACACCAGTTTAGAACTTTCAATAGTCTTGCAAAACGCCAAAGCACGACGCATGGGGTGTGGATCCGCACCAACATCAGCCTTCAGATCTTGTTTTGTCAGCGCCTTATAACAACCAATAATCTTCGTTGCATCATCAAGAACAAGTGAAGACTGGTCATCACTAAGACGCTTCTGAACAGCGGAACTGACCAATTTTTCATCCATTGCTAAGACAATAACCTTATAATCCGTTAAAAGATCATTTTGTACTGCCCAAGAAAACCCCCGATAAAAAAGTGTTTTACCAAAAAGCTTTTCATCATCCATCGAAGCAAGAACAACATTGGCTTCATTCGCGCGACTTTTTGCGTTATCACCAAAAATGCGTGGTGTCGCTGTCATATAAAGGCGCTTCTTGGCACGAATAACATCATTAGAATTGCACCTTAACAAAATTGGATTCATCCTCTCCAACCAGCGTTGCCCCTGTTGTACGGTGCGCTTCATCACAAATGATAAGATCAAATGTTGGCAAACCATACTTTTTCTGAGCATCCGCAACCACCTGAATGGATTGATAGGTTGCAAACACAACGGTCATCCTATCTGCAACACTCTTACCCGCCTGTTCTGCAAGTTTAGCAGCATCGGTTGTCGCCGGAAAAGCAAGATCAAACACATCAATTTCAGCAACATCATCACTATTTTTACGACGCTTTCCCACTTGTGTATCTGAACAGACAGCAAAGGATCTCAATCCGATTTCTGCATCCGTTGTCCATTCACGGACCGTCTGTGACATCAGTGCCAAGGAAGGAACAAGAAACAGAACAAACTTGCCTTCACCCGCTAAATCCTCAGCAATTTTAAGACTGGTAAATGTCTTACCAGTACCACAAGCCATAATAAGCTTACCCCGATCTGCTTGAGCAAGCCCAGCACGCACATCACGCAATGCATCCTGCTGATGTGGACGGATTTTCCTTTTATCCTCCAACACAACTTTGCCCTGGGCTGCAAAAGTTTCCCAACGGATCGGACTTTGTTGTATATCGGAAAGATTAATCCGTATAACAGGAATATCCTGCCCCCGTATCATTGTTTCAGCGTTATCACTCCAAGCACTTTCAGTGCTATCTATAATAACACGCCGCTTGAATGGAGCTTTCCCTGATGCCGAAATAAAACTATCAATATCTGCTTTTCTAATCCGATATGATGCATCATAAAATTTACATTGGATTGCTGCAAAACCCTCTTCATTACGAATCTTTGCCACAAGATCGATGCCAGTATCATGACCATCCCAATCATTTTCACGAGCCCAATCCTTAAAGGTTTGAACCTTTTCATAACACCCAAACTGAAGAGGATCATGTGTCAGATAAGCAAGAGCAAAACGCTCAAAATATGTACCTTTGTCCCGTTCGGTACGCGCTTCGTCACGATATGTCTGTAAAAGCGATTGCAGCGTCATGCTTCCCCCCAATGAAAAATACTTTCAATTATCGAGTCTAGCCAAATTGGTCAATGCCTATTATTTCCCCCAAAAGACTTTAGATAACTCGATTTACTGAATGAACCAATATTTATAATGGAATATGTACTAAACAAAACAAATGAATAAAGTTTTACTTATCAACAAAAGAATAGAATCTGCTCTTCCCACATCCCTGATAAATATCATGTAATCACGCACAAGAATGTAGAGATTTGCTTCATTATTTTGATGAGCTTTTTTTGATATTTATCTATTGAAAATAGTTTAAGCTCATATTCAGGAGGTGCTAAACGCAATAAAAGCATAACGTAAAACTAACAACCAGCTATACCAATACACATAATAATGAATACAGCAATTAACATTCCCAGCAACATGAGCCCATAAGTGTATTCATCTCGTTCTCCCTACAAAACTGGAGCTTCGTAAAAACCTATATCTCCGTCGCATAAAGCCATAAAGAATCTTAAAACCAAACGTTACCAATACCAACGCCCCTCCCTTTGCCATACAATTTGTGAGAAAAAACAGGGTAACGAATAAACAAAAGGAAAAGAAAAACTATAGAAGACCAACTCGCCTCGTATATCCGTTCATTTTTGGGATATAAGCTGCTTTTCGTTTAAACTTGCTTCTTTTTTATCTTGTTTATTAACAGATATACACTCCCCTTTCCCCTCTTACTTTTAGGTTAAAATCCTAAAGTTATCGCGCCTTGTATTTTGTATAGCTATAAAAATACAAGGGAAATTTATTCATGATACGTTGTGCCGTAAAACTTCATCCTTTAACGTTATATAAAGCACGCTTCACTTAACGAATAAAGCGTTTTCTAAAATAGAACAGCAAATAATGCTAAACTTTTCCCATCCATGTTTCGCTTCATAAACGCTTCTTCCAAGTGGAAAACATCACAACAAACATGCCCTACAATTGATAAAGCTTAATCGCGTGAAAGAGCGACAACAGGGTCAAGCCGTGAAGCTTGCCGCGCTGGAGAAAAACCAAAACAGATTCCAATGAGGGTTGAAAAAGTAAGGGATAAAATGATCGAATCAATCGTATAAACCAAGTGGATAGGCGCTTTAAACAGAAGAAATAAACCACCGATAGAAAGCCCAAGCAAGATCCCCAAACCACCACCAATGACACAAACCAACACCGCTTCAATGAGAAACTGCTGCAAAATATCACTTTGGCGTGCACCAACTGCCATACGCACACCAATTTCATTGATCCGCTCAGAAACGGTGACCAGCATAATATTCATCACCCCAATACCACCTACAATCAGGGAAATAGCTGCAATTGAAGAAATTAAAAGTGTTAAGATATGTGTACTTTCCATGATACGTTCACGAAAGAATTCTGAATTTCTAATGAAAAAATCTTCTCCACCATGCCGCATAATGAGAAAACGTTTCACCATGTTTTCCGCTAAATGTGAATCGACATCATCAGCAATCCTAACGGTAATCGCACGAACTTCTGTTGTGCCAAGAAAACGCGTTTGCACTGTTGTATAGGGCAAATAAAGCTGTAATGTATTTGATGTATTTCCATTTGCGTTATTTTGCGAATCAACAACACCAATAATGCGCGCTGGAACATTACCCACAAGCACCACTTTGCCAAGGGGACTTTCATGGCTATGGGGAAAAAGAACAGACAATGCTTCTTTCTCAATCACGAGATCAACCGCCCGATCATGCACACTTTTTTGATCAAAAAACTGTCCTTTGAAAACTTTAAGCCCCTGTGTCTGAAAGAATTGTTCTCCCACCCCCACAATGACAGCATTGACTTCAACTGCACCAAAACGCACTTTCGAACTTGTTGAAATCTGAGGCGTTACACCAGAAACATAAGGTAACCCAGACAAGGCTTCTGCATCAGCTTCAACAAGAGTTGTTATTTTCTCTGCTTGTGGATCAGAAAAACTTTTGCCAGGTAAAATTGTTAATGTATTAGCACCCAAGCTTTTAAAATTTTCCAAAATTTTCTCTCGTGTACCATTTCCCAAAGCCACCATAGCAATAATCGCCCCAATACCGATAATCACCCCAAGCATTGTTAAAAAAGTTCGCATTCGATGTGCATTCATTGCCAACAAAGCCATAATAAATGCCTCACGAAACCGCTCAACAAAAGACCGAAAAGAGCCAAGCTGTTGTTTAACTTTTAGTTTCTGTTTTTCATAAAAAGATTGACTATCCGTTTTTATTTTTGCCCCCGCTGCTCTTTTCTTTGCAACCTTTGTCATACTGTCAGCAATAATTTCTCCATCACTGATTTCGATAATACGCTCTGCTCTTTTGGCCACCTGCATATCGTGAGTTACAATGATAATAGTACGACCTTCTTGATGAAGCTCATCCAAAATACGCAACACTTCCTGTCCACTCTGTTTATCCAGTGCACCAGTTGGCTCATCGGCAAGAATAACCTCCGCATTATTCATCAACGCTCGAGCAATAGACACCCGTTGTTGCTGACCACCTGAGAGTTGATTTGGACGATGATTCACCCGATCACCCATGCCCAAGCGCGTTAAAAGATCTTGTGCACGCTTTTTCCTTGCTTCCACAGCACATCCTGCATAAATAGCCGGAATTTCAACATTCCCAAGAGCTGTCAATTCATTCAACAAATGATAGCGCTGGAAAATAAAACCAAAATGATTGCGCCGCAAAGCCGATAATTCATCAGCTGAAAGAGAAGCTGTTTCTTTCCCTGCAATCCAATAACGACCAGAAGTTGCCCGATCAAGACAACCTAAAATATTCATCAATGTGGATTTTCCTGAACCAGAAGCTCCCACAATCGCTACCATTTCACCGCGCTTAATGGTAAGATTGATGTCCTTCAAAACAGTAACAAATGTTTCGCCCGCTGGAAATTTACGTACAATATTTTCCAACACAAGGACAGCATCTGCTTGGTTTGTGTTCATGGTTTAAATCTCGTCTTCACTATGCACGTCAGAAGGTTCTGGCATCACCCCATCAGGCGAGCCGGTGATAACAACATCGCCCTCATTAAGTCCTGAAACAATCTCTGCCATCACCTTATTATTCAACCCAACGCTCACCTGTTTAGTAACCACCTTGTTCCCCCCCTCCAAAACAGAAACCCATGCCTTATGCTCTTTTGTCTCATCGCGTAAAGCATCGCTTGGAACCAACAAGACATTTTGAGCACGCCCTAAGATAATATGAACTTGAGCAGTCATATAGGTTCGCAAAAAATTGTCCGCATTATCAACATGTAAAATTCCGTTATAATAAATAGCTGATGAGATTAAAGCACTAGACCCCCCTACCATACCAGGGTTAATACTCACATCAGCACGAATTGCTTCAGGAGCCGGCTCTATCTTTTCTAAAACGCCCTCATAACGACGCTGCGCATTCCCTAAAACTGTAAAATAAAGTGGTTGTCCAGCCTGAACTTTAAGAACATCAGCTTCTGAGATTTGCGCCTTGATCGTCATCTTTGACAAATCGCCCAAAATAACAATTGTTGGCGCCGACTGAACTGCATTCACATTCTGCCCTTCTTCCACAACTGTTGCCAAAACCGTTCCCGCTGAAGGGGCAGTTATGCGTGTATAACCTAAATTGACCTCTGCACTATCCACATCAATTTGTGCTTGCACAATCTGCTGTTGAAGTTGAGCAATTTGCGCCTCACGTATTTTTACTTGTGTCACAGCATCATCGAGATTAGCCCGTGAAACCGCACGTGACTCGATCATTTTTTTCTGACGTGCTAAATTTTTCTGCGCAAGAGAAAGATGGGCTTCTTGTTCTACCAAACTCGCATAATAGTGAGATAATGCTGCTTTTTTTCTTTTTAAATCATTTTCTTGATCTGTAGGATCAATTTCTGCCAAGAGATCGCCTTCTTTCACAACACTCCCAGGAGAAACGCGCATTGACACCACACGCCCTGTTGCACGCGCACCAACAGCCACCAACCGATAAGGACGTACAAGACCAGAAGCTAAAACACTTTCCTCAATATCCCCACGCTTCACCACCGCTGTTATATAAGTTGGGCTAGATGTTCCAAAAACAACAGAACGCAACCATAAAAACAAGAGAAGAAGGAATATGGCAGTTAAAAAGAAGGAAAGTTTTTTGTGTTTTGTAATGAAATTTTTGAGTAGACTTTTTTTCATTTCCCTACCTTTGCACGCGAACGAGGTGCACCATCAACGACTTCCGGACGTGATACATCAACAACGCCATCCCAGCCCCCCCCCAATGCTTTCATCAACGTGATATATTGCGTAACCAAAGAAACACGGCTATCTTTAAGTGCCATTTGTGCAGAATAATAAGAGCGATCAGCGTTTAACAATTCAAGAAAACTGGTATTTCCATTCTCAAAAAGGCTCCGTGAAAGTTTTAAGGAATGAAGAGAAGCTTTATTCGCAACGATTAGCTTTTCTAAGCGTTGATGTTCTTTAGTTAATCTTACCAGCGCATTTTCTACATCTTCTAAAGCTCCCAACACAGCAGCCCGATAAGTAATAAAAGCTTGATCACGTTGTGCACGCGCAACAGCAATAGAAGCCTCAACCTGACCTCCATTAAAAAGAGGTAAACGAAGACCAGGTCCAAAAGACCAGCCAATCGTTGAATTTTTCCATAACTGATCAATCGCCGTTGCGGCTGTCGAAATATTACCTGTTAAAGTAAGTGATGGATAGCGATCTGCTTCACGCTGACCAATCCGCGCTGTTGCTTGCGCGTATTGACGCTCTGCCCGTCGCAAATCCGGACGTGTTAACAAAATATCGGCTGGAATTCCTGCTGGTATCGGCCAGCGTGGTTGTGGAATCTTTGCATGTTTAGCATTTTTTTGTAAAAGATCCTTCAATGCCGTAGGCACACGACCAGTTAAGACAGAAAGGCGATGAACGCTCATTGCTAAATTCGCTTCCATCTGTGATATATCTGCTTCTGTATTTGCCATTTGTGCTTGCGCATTTGAAACATCGAGCTCAGAAACATCACCAGCTGTTAATCTAGCGCGCATCAATTCATAGGTTTTACGTTGTGATACAGCAATTTGCCGCACAATCAACAACTTCTGTTGCCAACCACGCATTTGCACATAATTTGTTGCCACATCTCCTAACAATATCACCATGGTAGCGCGCATATCTTCCACAGCCGCATCAAGACCATAACGCGCTGCTTCAACCGCTCGTTTATGCCCACCAAAAAAATCAAGCTCCCAGCTTGCATCAAAACCACTATGATATTGGTTTAACAATGCATCAGACTGTCCAGAATGACTACGGGTTCCTGAAATTGAATTGGACACATTTGGTAAAAGAGTTCCTACAACCTGCCCTAAACCCGCACGCGCCTCACGTACCCGAGCTTTGGCAACAGCAACATTATTATTTCCAGAAATCGCATAATCCATTAACGCATCTAGAACGGGGTCATTCAAACGCCGCCACCATCCGGCAAGCGCAACTGACTGCCCAGACGCCTGTGCAGATTTTTCTCCCCAAACTGCTGGAACACGAAAAGATGTTTTCTGGTAATTAGGACCAACCATACATCCTGACAAAAGCAAACACAAAAAGATACTAGAAAGTAATCCACGAGAAGCGCCCCTTTTGAGATTTCTGATATACATCTAGTCTCCCGCATTCTTTCAGAATCATTATTTAATATTAATACTTTATTTACTTCTTATTTCAAACTTAACGTGAAAAATCAAATACAGTTTGCACAGGAATATGATCTGAAGGACGTTCCCATCCGCGCGCATCACGAAAAATCGAAAGATCTACAACAAAAGGTGCTAAATCAGGAGAAGACCAAATATGGTCAAGCCGCCGCCCATAATCGGTAAATGCCCAATCGCGTGCACGATAACTCCACCATGTGTAAAGCTTGGTAGGAACAGGGATATGTAACCGCATCAGATCAACCCATCCACCTTGACAGCATAAAGCTTTTAAACGCTCGGTTTCAATGGGAGTATGGCTTACAACCTTCAACAATTTCTGATGAGACCAAACATCCTCTGCCAAAGGAGCAATATTTAAATCGCCCACCAAAAGAGAAGAAAGACCATCTCCTTGATCCGCACATACGGAGGACATTTCTTCTAAAAAATCAAGCTTATGCCGAAATTTTTCATTCACATCAGCATCAGGAATATCTCCCCCAGCAGGAACATAAAAATTATGAATCCGCAAGCTTCTCCCATGGGCTTCCACAATAACTGAGATATAGCGACAATCTTGGTTTTGGCAAAAGAAACGCTTTTCTACCTTTTTAAAAGGCAACCGAGAAACAATAGCCACCCCGTTATAAGATTTTTGTCCACTCAATGCGATATGCTTATAACCCGCCGCTTCAAAAGCCTCCACTGGAAATAAAGCATCTGGACATTTTGTTTCCTGTAGACACAAAACATCTGCGGAAAAGAGTTCCAAATACTGAAAAACCTGTGCAAGACGCAAACGAATAGAATTAATATTCCAAGTTGCAATACGAAAGAACATCCATTTCAATCCCAATGAAATAACACAGCACTATTTCTTTGAAGGAAGTGTAAACATTCCATTAGCGAAGCGGACGTCCGTCCGCACATTCATAATCTGCACAGTAGTTTCCAAATTTTGTTGGTCAACAATTGTCCACTGGCGCAAAGCAGAGCCTTTAGAATCAAAAACCATCCTTATTTGCCCTGCCCCAATCGTTTTATCACGCAGAACAATCGTCACAGCCCCTGGATCTTCGCGAAATGCCAACAAGCGCCCAGAAGATACATCAATTTTATCACCCAACAGAAACTTCATTGGCGTTTGCGAAAGTTGTGAAAAGTTCCAAGTATTCAAAGCCCGATTGTTAATACCTACAAATTGACCATCTGCAATAATCTGTAAGGGCATTTTTTTGTAAATGAAACGAATTTTCCCTGGACGCTCTAGGTAAAATGTCCCCTGAGACATTTTCCCCTTTGGACTAAACTGAATAAAATCACCTGTCATTGTTTTGATTGCCGCAAAGTGATTTACAACATTTTGCGCCTTTATCACTTTATTAGACGCTTGCGAAAAAACAGGAAAAGTTAAACACCAAAAGATAATAATTCCCACCAACCCAAAGACTCTTCTTTGCGACAAAAAAGACGTTTTCATAAAAAAATGCTCCCAAGCAATACTTAATTGACTTTATAATTTATAACTTAAGTAATCAACGATGAATAAATACCCTTCTTTATAAGATAACGATATTGTTTGAAAAAACTATCAAAAGATTTTTAAAAGTATTCTTCTTCGACCGTCCCCAAAACTTTCCGCTTACCCATATCATTTGCTGGACTAATAATGCCTTCTCCTTCCATCCTTTCAATCAATGTTGCGGCACAATTATAACCAATACCTAAACGGCGTTGAATATAAGAAGTCGAAGCCTTACTGTTCACGAAGCACAACTGCCACAGCTTGACTATAGGAATCATCTTCTAAAGAAAAAGCTAAAGAAACATCCTTCTTTATTTCTTGCGGTATCGTTTCCAAATAATTAGTCTGCGTTTAAGTTTCCGAAAGCATCCAAATTTCCCGTTTTTCTGCTGATTTTCTAAACGCATAATATATTCTTTCCCACCCCTAATCTGTGAAGCAACATAAATTATAGTCAATACATAACGGATTAAGTACTAAACATATTGCTCACGCACCTGAAAACTCTTTTAAGTGGCAAAAATGCTTTTTTGACTTCCTTCCAATCCAAAAGAATAAAAATTTTCACCCGAACCAGTCTGTAAACAGTTTGGAGTTTAGCAGATTTCACTTGGCTTCCCACCCCATATGATTCATTTATATAAGGCTCGACAGATAAGCCTTGCCCTCAATATTTAGAGCGCACTTAAAAAGACACTTAAATATCAAGCCTTACATGCTTTTATACCCCTACATTCGCAATGACATTATTTTATACCAAGATATTGATTTATAATAATTTATCTTTTTAACTTAAATCATAACGCCAAATACAGGAAGGTTCTCTCATCACATACTTTCGCATATCGAATCAATTGAAATCATTTTCTTGCACGTTACAAGCAAGGTTGGTGTGTGGATAAAAATTATATAAGATAAAGAATCCCCTTATAAAGAGTCTCAAGTGCCAAGGAGCTATCGCAAATCGAGAGCTGGTGTATGAAAATGCAGAATTTCTACGATAAAGTGGGATAAACACTTGTTTTATAAGATATTATAAAAACAACTATAAAGATTTTTCAAAAGCGTTCTTCTTCGGCAGGCACTAAAATTTCTCGTTTCCCTGCGTGATTTGCTGGACTAATGATACCTTCTTCTTCCATCCTCTCAATCAATGTCGCAGCACGGTTATAACCAATGCCTAAACGGCGTTGAATATAAGAGGTCGAAGCCTTACGATCACGAAGCACAATAGCAACAGCTTGACTATAGGGATCATCTTCTGAAGGAGAAGCCAAAGAAACATCAGCACCATCCTCTTCAACTTCTTGCGTAATTGTTTCCAAATAATCAGGTCGTGCTTGCGCTTTGAGATGCGCAACAACCTGCTCCACTTCATCATCCGCAACAAAAGGACCATGCACACGTTGAACACGTCCTCCTCCCATCATAAAAAGCATATCTCCTTGTCCCAATAATTGCTCAGCCCCCTGTTCACCTAAAATTGTTCGGCTATCGATTTTTGAACTCACCGAAAAAGAAATACGTGTAGGAAAATTGGCTTTGATCGTTCCAGTAATAACATCGACGGAAGGACGCTGTGTCGCCATAATTACATGGATACCGGCAGCACGTGCCATTTGTGCCAAGCGTTGAACCGCGCCTTCAATGTCTTTACCAGCAACCATCATCAAATCAGCCATTTCATCAATAATAACAACAATATAGGGCATAGGACTAAAATCAAGCGTTTCCGTTTCATAAAGAGGCTCACCAGTTTCATGATCAAAGCCCACTTGAATTGTCCGCGCCATTGTCTCTCCCTGACTTGCTGCTTCCCTAAGACGTGCATTAAACCCATCAATATTACGAACGCCCAGTTTTGACATTTTACTATAGCGCTCTTCCATTTCACGAACAGCCCACTTTAAAGCAATCACGGCTTTTTTAGGATCTGTCACCACGGGCGTTAATAAATGAGGAATGCCATCATAAACCGAAAGCTCAAGCATTTTCGGGTCCACCATAATGAGACGACATTGTTCAGGTGTCATCCGATAAAGCAATGATAAAATCATTGTATTGATAGCAACAGACTTTCCCGATCCTGTTGTACCAGCAACCAAAAGATGGGGCATTTTTGCTAAATCTGCAATAACAGCTTCCCCCCCAATTGTCTTACCCAAAGCAAGCCCTAATTTTGCTTTGCTTTCAATAAATTCTTGCGCCTGCAACATTTCTCGTAAATAAACCATCTCACGCTTTGCATTGGGCAATTCTATTCCAATCACATTACGTCCTGGAACCACCGCAACACGCGCCGAAATCGCACGCATCGAGCGTGCAATATCATCTGCCAAACCAATAATACGGGAAGACTTAATGCCGGCAGCCGGTTCAAATTCATACAAAGTTACCACCGGTCCAGGACAAGCATCAATAATTTGCCCCTTGACTCCAAAATCTAACAAAACCCCTTCAAGTTCCTGAGAATTTGCTCTTAAAACAGCAGGAGAAAGTTTTGCATCCCTAACAGACGGTGGTGGAACCGAAAGATAATCTACAAGAGGAAGAACAAAACCACCATTTGAAGAAGCTGTTAAAGACTTTCGATTTTTAACAGGAGAAACATAGGCTTTATTTTGATTTTCCTCACACTTTACTTTTTCACCCAAAAAAGTTGGCTCAATCCGATCAAATGACTTTCCTTGCCCCTTACTCTGAAAACGCCTTTTGAAACAGAACAAACGAAAGAAACGCGCTTGTAAAAAATAAAAAAGATGTAAAAGAGCGCCAAAAGTTGTCGCAAAAAAACCATGATTTTCACGATCATCCTCTGCAGCATATTCCGTGTCTTCTTCCAATTCAAAGACTGGATTAACGATTGCATCTTTTGGAATGCTTTTTTCTTTTCTTTTCTTTGTTCGACGCCGCCATATCACATTGCCAGCAAAAGCAGCAGTGAAAAAACCTAAAAGAATAAAAACAACACTGAAAAACACCGTGTAAAGAGGAGAAAGAAAAAGAGGAAAGATTGAAGAAGCAACACTTAAAGCTTTATCTCCTAAAACCCCTCCCAATCCCATTGGCAATGGCCAATAAGTAAAAGAAGCAACAGGTGACATAAGGGCAAAAGCAATTAAAAAACAAATCGTTGATAGCACCCATAAAAAAAAGCGCAAAGTCAAATTGTAGATATTCTTTTGCGCCAATAAGAGAAAAGACCAAAATAATGGCGGCAACAAAACAGCAAGACTTGCCAAGCCAAAAAACTGCATAATAAAATCTGAAAAAATTGCCCCCATCCACCCCATAAGGTTTGTAACCTCATTTGTACTTGCATGGGTTAAAGATGGGTCCGCAACATTCCACGTCGCCAAAGCAAACACACAAAAAATAATAAAGCCCAAAAGCCCAAGCCCAATAAATACCCCTATCTGACGTAAAAACATCTCAATAAGACGCGAACCTTGAGAATTTCGCACTTCTAATGAATCATAAGGAGAAGAACTTCGGTGCATCTATCAATTCCAAATACAAAACTTTCATATTTTAAAGAGTTATAACTCCCTCTCTCTTACAAAAGGGTGAAGCTTAAACTCTGTGCCGATCTGTAAACAAAATAGCCTGTAAACAATCCGACTTCTTATCTAGCGCGTTCTACCTGCTAACCACTTCATATCATTCATATATCACCACCCTAAGAGACAATCCTTCATAAGGCGCACAAAAAGCTCTCCTAGGATATTTATCACACGATCAACCAAAAAACACCTCATGTGTAAAGTTTTACATGGGTCCTATAGGCACCTTCCTAAACAGATGATGTTTTTTACACTACATCATGATAACGGCAAAATATTAATACTGTTTTAACCATCACGAATGAACACAATTTTTTATCTATCATACTAACTAAATATACCCCTTCAGGACAGGCATACTAAAGTACACTCATACAACTTAAAAAATACACGACCATCTTTGTTTATTTTTAGTTTTCTTTTTTATCAACCAAGTGTAAAAAGAATTGAAGAGGACATTCAAAACAGCTTATCCGATAAATCTGTAAAATGAATCACATAAATGATGAAGCAGAAGAACTCTCAAAAACCAATCTGTCATCAGATTGGCGCCAAAAAAGAACCTCGTTTTTGTAAAGCAGAAAGAAAAGTAAACGTTAAGATATTTTAGGCAATTTAAAAAGATATTCTTTTTAAAAGAAAGCAAACTGTAAACAATGGAAGAAGTATTGTGTGTTCTAATCGCAATAAAGACGTACAACCCAATAAAAAAATTAAATCTCATAAAACAAAACAATGTGATCTTCTCATTGCAGGGGGAGCGGCTGTCGGTTTAACCTTAGCGATAGCACTCAAGCAAACAGCCCCTAATCTGAAAATAAAAATCGTTGATGCTGCTCCACAAGAAGATACTCCTGCTTCTAACATACGAACCATTGCCCTTGCTGCTGCTTCTATTCGTATGTTAAAACAATTACAATGTTGGGAACCTATAAAACCCTATGCGCAACCCATTCATTCAATGATCATCACAGATACAAGCACAAGTGACCCTGTCAAACCCACTCTTTTAACCTTTGAAGGCGACATTAACCCTGGTGAGCCCTTTGCTGCTATGGTAGAGCAGAGAGAACTCATCAACACTTTAAAAAAACGTGTCAAAGATCTCAATATCCCTGTTATTGCAAACACGCGTGTCATTGATTTTCATCAAGAAGACCAACATAAAACCGTCACTTTAAATAATGAAGAGGTTTGGCAAACAAAATTGCTTATTGCAGCCGACGGAGCCCATTCGAAATTACGCCAAAAAGCAGGTCTTAAAAACTTTTCTCATCCCTATAAACAAACAGCAATCATCTGTACAGTTGAACATGAAAAACCCCATAATGGTCAAGCAATTCAACATTTTTTACCTGCCGGTCCTTTTGCTCTTCTCCCTCTCAAAGGCAACCGATCTGCCATTGTGTGGAATGAAGATCATAAAACTGCGCAATATTATCTCAAAGCTAATGCCCTTATTTTTGAAACAGAACTCGAAAGACGCATTGGCCATCGATTAGGCAAACTCTCTTGGAATGGCGAACGTCAAGCTTTTCCTTTGAGTCTTTCTTTAACACGTCAATGCGTTAAACCACGTTTTGCTCTCGTTGGCGATGCCGCCCATACCATCCACCCCATTGCAGGACAAGGACTCAATTTAGGATTACGCGATAGCGCTGCCCTCGCTGAAGTGATTATTGAAACAGCGCGACTAGGTCTTGACATTGGCTCCCTCACTGCTTTAGAGCGCTATCAAAGCTGGAGACGTTTTGAAGTTGTCCGTATGGCTTTAAGCAATGATTGGCTTAATAAACTCTTTTCTAATGATAGCCTTCTTTTACGGATGCTCCGCAATACCGGCCTTGGTATTGTTAATCAAGCGCCAAAAATAAAAAAATACTTCATCCAAGAAGCTGCCGGACTCACTCCAAATGCCCCACGCCTTCTACACGGCTTCCCACTTTAAGCAAAAATTCATCCTATTTCACTTTTTTACAACCTTTGCCTCCCTCCTTCAAAGAACAAAAAATTCCTATCTCATCCAATCTGTTTACAAACCAGATTCCTGTCGAGTAATTTTCTCTTGACTTCCTCCTGCCATATTTCACTTAATATAAGACTCGACAAGCGAGATACATTCTAAGAATATTCACCACGCACTGAAAAAAAACATTTAATGTCTCAAAGAGGTTGCCTTATATCACCACACCTTAAAAGAAGCCATTTCACGTCATAACGAAATAAACAAGACCTTTTAGCACACAACATTTTATTTATAATAATAAATTCATTGTTCTCATATTGAGTGATAAATCTAACGATCATAAAATACCCTTAATTCAAATCTCTCTCATGTTGAAGCAATCAAAATCATTCACTTGCACATCACAAGCAGGAGTGTCGTATAAATAAAACAGCAATAAGAATCCTTACCCTCTCAAGTACTAAGGGCTTTAGTAACATTGGAGGTGAGTAAAGTGTATAATGGCGCCGGCTTATATTTTTTATTGAAATAAAAATGGTGGTGTACAAAATGGATTTTATGTAATCATAGGGACTTTTACGTTATACTATTCACGAGAAGCACCATAAAATAAGCTTAGTTGCATTGAAAAATTTTTCTTTTAAAAAAAGCACGTAAATTGGTAACACAACTGTATTCTGTTTGAGGTATTCTGTTCCTCAGACTAACCCTTTAACTTATTGTGGAATACCACACGATTTTAGAAAAAATATTCTAATATATAACAAAGTGTTCCGTACTCTATACCATCACACACAATTGTAAACTTGCATATCACCCCCCCCTATTTCACACCATAAAAGAAGATAAACCGCAATAGAAATGACTCAATCCTTTTATTTTCAAATAAGCTCTTTATTCATTATTCATAAATGCTCATAAATGAATTTTAATCACAAACGCTCAGAAATATGTCATAAATTCTATAAACCCCATAACAGCCATAAAAATTTTTCATTTCCTACACACTCACTCATCTCAACAAAACGAACGATAAATAAAGTAAATGCCTCATATATAATCTTACAGAAAAAAGACCAAACAAAATCTATAACATCAGACTTGTTCTACAGAACAATATTTCAAAAATATAAGTATGCTAATTTATTAACTTATTAATTGATAAAATTATCATTTTACATATTAAGTGAAAATCCCCATGCAATAAATTATTCTCATTTCGACCACTTTTGTAAAGAGTCAATAAAACTATAAAAAGAAGTAAAATATCCCCCTCTCTCAAATGCCAAAAGCAATTACAATATTATAATCTGGCATCATCATTATGCTTGCCAGATTATAACAACAAGACCTTTTTCATTTAAATACATTTATTCATGCCCCCTATCATTTTATTTGATCACTCAATACTTTAATATATTCGTTCAGTATATCTATACAATCAAATTACCCAAAAGAGCATACTTCTTACATTTACATTCCTTGGTATTCCCTTATCTTGTAAATATCGCACACGTGTTATGTTACTTCAAGTTCATCAAGTGTATACCCATTCTCCAACCACTCTTTAATCCACTTAGGCCTACGTCCACGCCCATTCCATAATTCCCATTGGTTATTGGGATTTCTATAATGGCGCTCTTTGCTCACAAGATCAGCGATATCAATTCCATGGGCATTAGCAATTTCAAGAATTTTTCGTCGCGCATTTTGCTTTTCCTTTGCTTGCCGTTTTTTTAATTCCATATCGATTTGTGTACGCATCTCTTGTAGTTCATCAAAATTCATATTTTTGAGATCATTCACCTTAATTACTCCCCTTGCAAAAAAGAATTTTTTTTTGCCATATTTTAAACACAATTATAGACAATTTTCGTCTATTTATTATCGAAATTAAAATTACGATACATATATCACTTTGACGGAGATGTGCTTTGGACCACAAAGAACTGTTTATTGGTACATCAATTACCACCACTGCATCTTTTTTCAGTTCAATCGCTGGAACTACTAAATGTAGTGCTCAAACACCATCACACCTCTCTGACTCTCATGAATCAGTAGTCAAAAGTAAATATAAATCGTCACTCTATAAGTTATGGCAATACGCAACAAAGAACAAGCCCTCTCTGTATAATGATAGTGTGGTTCATTATGACAATAAAACCTCCCCTCATACACAACGGATTTTTACTTCGTATAAATTTTTTTTGAAAAGATTTTTGCAACTAGAAAATTATATAAAACAAGCAGCTTCAATACAGTATCAAAGATTATTATTTTTTAAAAGCAGCGCATTTTTTCGTGATTCCAATAATATTGGTTGGCGTAATGTGCTCTATTTTATTCCACACTTTTATCTTGTTGGTTGGATATTCGCATATATTAGAAATATTCTTAGAAGAGAACAAAACAGTAATCACAGGGAATATTCTACGCTAAACAATTTCGTTCTGCAAATTTATAAAATCAAAAGACAACGAAAAAACGCACCACAAAGAATTAGCATTTGTATTAATAAAATTTTTCATAATAAGGTGTATTGCTAATGATTGTTCCAGATTTCACATTTTTTGCTGCTGCATACATATCCAATACGCCTCCCATAACATTTTCAGTTATCGCCGAACAAGAAGCGCGGGACAATGTCTATGTAACAGATGATAAAGATAACTTCTTCTATCAATCATCTCAGCTTAAGGAAACAATCGCAACAACTGAACAGTTTAGACAGAGCAAACATAATTTTAACATAATTTTAGGGCAAATTGGTGTTGGAAATGTGAAATTGTTTTCTCTTTTTGATGCATTTGGTTTTTGCAGAAATCTTACAGCTGTACAAAGCGCTTTAACTTACTGCTATGAACAAACAACATCAAAGTGCATCTTTGAAAAAGCGACTTTGCAATCTGTGCTAAATTTTTACAACACAGAAAACTCAAACCACACCTCTATACAGAAAGTTACTTCATATATTGGAGTAAAAGCTGCTGTACAAGAAAATGAAGATTTGCCGGAGCCTGTAAAGCTTAAAAAAGAAGAACCAGAACAGACAACTAACGTAGATTCTCTTCCTCTCTCTTCAAGAGGAGAGGAAGATGCATTTACACATAAAGAAAGTGGCACCAGCGATGCTTTTTCGGCTGAAAATTCTTCTTCATCGAGAGGCTCGCTAGAGTGACAACTGATATTTTCACGAAACCCTAGAATTTTGATAGGATATTATAATGAACGGTAGATAAGAAAATGTTAAAGCTCTAATTAGTAAGATTGGATAAAATCTCTTCTAATTGAGGGCAAAGATAATGAAAATGATAGAACAAAACAGCGTTGATATAGCATTTAGTCAAAAAGCAGCACGTGAGATTACAGTCGTGATGCTTTCAGAAAGAGAATGGTATTTCACGTTTATTTCCGATGATCCAATCACCGGAAAGCCAAATAAATATACGTTACTTACACAAAGAGGAAAACTAAGAACTTGGGCTGATCCAAAATATCTCTTTAAGTTTCTTCATGAACGAGGGGTCATTTGTGGGAGTTTTAATCTTAATCAGGATAAAGAACATGAAACAATTAAATATTCTTCACACAACAGCTCGTAATAAAATTGCTGAATTTTCAGCAGCTTTGGCCATATTTTTTATGAATAGTTCTGCTCATGCACAAGCCCAAGCAACCGTTTTAAAAAATGCAGAGGGCGCTCTAAAAGATTTACAGACAGACTTAAAAGTGATTATCCCTGTTGCTGCTGCCGTTATCCTCTTGTGCTTAGCAATTGGTTATGCAGGACGCTACATCGGAAAGGACACGTTTGTACGGTGGGCAATCGGTGTTGTCATCGCAGGTTCTGCAACCCAACTTGTTACTCTGCTATTTAAAACAGCGTAATAATGGCATTAATTATAAATACAATATGTTTATTTATATAAAAATATTATCTAGATTTTAATAAGAGTGAAATATGCAAAAATTAACTAGTCTTCAATCGAAAAGTAACAACAAAATCATCGCAATTTCTGCTGCTATGACTGCGTTCTTTATGAATAATTCTGCTTACGCCGCCGCAAGCGTTTTAAAAAATGCAGAGGACGCTCTAGCAGGTTTACAGACAGACTTAAAAGTGATTATCCCTATTGCTGCTGCCGTTATACTGTTGTGCTTAGCAATTGGCTATGCAGGACGCTACATCGGAAAAGACACATTTGTACGGTGGGCAATCGGTGTTGTCATCGCAGGTTCTGCAACCCAACTTGTTACTCTGCTATTTAAAACAGCGTA
>NZ_JBHIMM010000002.1:0-4334 GCF_042194115.1 Bartonella sp. MR90HLJMH | reverse complement strand
ATAATAGCATTAATTACAAACAATACAACACGATACGTTTATACGATAGACAATCAGTATTATTATCGTGCCCTCTACAACCAAACTTACTTCAATACTATTGAAAGGTAATTCATGAATCAGTATAATACGTAATGTTTTCAATATCCATCGATTATAGGTGTGTACCAGTAATAATGTAGCCATACTGAAAAAAGGAATATTATTTATAGCAATTTTAATTAAAAGGGGATAAAGGATATGAAACAATCAAACACGTTTCAAGCGAAGACGTACAACAGGATTAATGTTATTATTATCACTTCAATGATGTTATTAATAACGCAATCTGCATATGCTCAGACGGAAACTGAGAGCTTGGATGCCTTCATAGGAATGCAATATGGATTAAGTATACTTATTCCTATCGTCGCCATCATTATTCTTTTATTACTTTTGCTTATTTATATATTTCGCATCATCGCAAGAGCTACATTTATACGATGGGCCTTCAGTGTCATTATTGCTGGTGCAGCCTTTTATATTAGCCACATATTATTTCACCTCTACTGACAAGAGCACTCTATGAAATCACAAGAACAAAAAGAATTCCCCCTATTCAAAGGAGCAACACGTGTTCCAACTATATGGGGTGTCCCCATGATGCCATTTATCGTTATGGTTATGGGGGTCGCTGTTATTGCTATGACAGTAAGTATCTTTTTGTGGATTATAGCACCTCCATTATGGTTCATTATGGTGCAAATTACTAAAAACGATGATAAGGCGTTTCGTATCTGGTGGTTATGGATCGATACTAAATTTCGCAATCGCAACAAAGGTTTTTGGGGCGCATCAAGTTATAGTCCCTCTGATTATAGTAAAAGGAGATAAACATGACAGCTGTTGAAAGTAGCAAACGCCTTGCATCAGAGACACCTGTAAGCCTGTTTCTGCCTTATTCACATCATATTACAGATACGATTATCTCTACTAAAAATGCGGAATATTTATCGATTTGGAAGATTGACGGGCGTTCACATCAAAGCGCTTCAGAAGAAGATATTTTTCAATGGACAAAAGAGCTTAATAATACTCTACGGGGTATTGCATCAGCCAATTTATCATTTTGGACACATATCGTGCGTCGCCGTGTTTATGAATATCCTGATTCAACATTTGATCAAATGTTTTGCTATCAACTTGATGAAAAATATCGGCAAAGCTTTACTGGTTATAATTTGATGGTCAATGATTTATATCTGACTGTCATTTTTCAACCGATAGCGGATAAAATTATGTCGTTCTTTTCTCAACATGAACGTGAAACGCTTGATCAAAAAAAGATGCGACAAGACTCATGTATCAAAGAACTCAATGACATCAATCGTACTTTAGGCCAATCTTTAAACCGTTACGGTGCAGAACTTCTTGGTGCTTATGAAAAAAATGGGCATGCTTATTCTTCTGCACTTGAGTTCCTTGGAATGCTTGTCAATGGTGAATATCGCCCCATGCCAATTTGCCATGACCGTTTTTCTGACTATATGTCTATCAATCGGCCTTTTTTCTCAAAATGGGGTGCTCTTGGTGAATTGCGAACAACCAGTGGAATGCGTCGATTTGGAATGCTGGAAATTAAAGAATATGATGCAACAACCAAACCAGGACAATTAAATGTTTTGTTGGAAAGTGACTTCGAGTTCGTATTGACGCAGAGCTTTTCGGTGCTCTCCCGACATGCTGCTAAAGACTATTTACAACGGCATCAGCGTAACCTTATTGATGCACGAGATGTGGCAACGAGCCAAATTGAACAAATTGACGAAGCACTAAACCAGCTTATTAGCGGGCATTTTGTCATGGGAGAACATCACTGCACATTGACTATCTATGGTGATACAATTCAACAAGTTCGCGACCATATGGCTAAAGCAAGTGCAGCATTACTAGACGTTGCGGTACTGCCCAAACCTGTAGACTTAGCGATAGAGGCTGGCTATTGGGCACAACTTCCTGGCAATTGGAAATGGAGACCACGTCCTGCTCCGATTACATCATTGAACTTTTTGTCATTTTCATCTTTTCATAATTTTATGTCAGGAAAACCCACTGGCAACCCGTGGGGTCCAGCCGTCACAATTCTTAAAACAACCAGTAAAACACCGCTTTATTTCAACTTTCATGCCTCCAAACTTGAAGAGGACTCAACAGATAAACGTTTGCTCGGTAATACCGCACTTATCGGACAATCTGGTTCCGGTAAAACCGTGTTACTCGGCTTTTTGGTAGCACAAGCACAAAAATTTAAGCCGACAACGGTTGTTTTTGATAAAGATCGTGGTATGGAAATTGCCATTCGAGCGATGGGTGGAAAATATTTAACATTCAAGCCAGGCAAGAAAAGTGGTTTCAATCCTTTCCAACTCCCACCCACACAAGAAAATCTGATTTTTCTGAAACAATTTGTTAAAAAATTGGCAGAAGCTGGTGGTGAGGTCACGCATCACGACGAGGAAGAAATTAACAAAGCGGTTATGTCTGTTATGAGCAGTAACATTGACCAATCACTCCGTCGTTTGTCCTTTCTGATACAATTTTTACCAAATCCACGTTTAAGTGATTATAATGCTCACCCATCTGTTCATGCTCGCTTACTAAAATGGTGTGAAGGTGGTGATTATGGATGGTTATTTGATAATCCCCATGATGCTCTTGATCTCTCAACACATCAAATTTACGGATTTGATATCACGGAATTTTTAGATAATTTTGAAACTCGCACCCCAGTGATGATGTATTTGCTTTACCGCACCGAAGGCATGATTAGCGGACAGCGATTTATGTATATCTTTGATGAGTTTTGGAAGCCTTTGCAAGATCCGTACTTTGAAGATTTGGCGAAAAATAAGCAAAAGACTATCCGTAAACAAAATGGTATTTTTGTTTACGCAACACAAGAGCCTGGCGATGCCTTGGAAAGTAATATTGCCAAAACACTCATTCAACAGTGTGCGACTTACATTTTTCTAGCCAACCCCAAGGCAAACTATGAAGATTATACAAAAGGCTTTAAACTAACAGATACAGAATTTGAACTCGTTAAAGGACTTGGTGAGTTTAGTCGCCAATTCCTCATTAAGCAGGGTGATCAATCTGCGCTTGCAGAACTGAATCTTGGTAAATTCCATCTGACAAGCGGTGGAAAAACCATCGAACACGACTTTAGTGACGAGCTCTTGGTGTTATCAGGTACACCAGATAACGCAGAATTAGCCGAAAGCATTATCGCGGAAGTTGGTGATGATCCGGCAATATGGTTACCAATTTTCTTACAGCACGCAAAAAATGACAGGAGGGAAACATGAAAAAAAAGCTCATTCCAATAGTAGTTGTAATAACTTTAGGGATTTCAGACCCAGCCATGGCTTGGACTTTTGGCGCTGGAGCGGCAGATTTGTCAGCAACAGTTCCAACGACGTGGCCCAATTTTTTTGGAAAGTCACGTGAAACAACGCCTAAAGAACCTCCACAACAAAAGGAAGCGCCAGCTGACCCACTTCTCGAAACACTAAAAAAACAACTTGAGGAAGTAAAAAAGATACAGGAGTCTATAACGGGAAACCAAAAGTTCGACACTAAAAAACTTAAAAATGCACAAACAGATCACAGCAGTTTTTTCCTCAAAAATCCGGAGACGCTCTACAATAGAAATAAATCTTCTGCTCTAACTACATCACTTAAAAATATTTTAAAAGAAGAAGAAATTCCTATCTCTGTCCATGAATCTAGCAGTTTTATCAACAAGCGTAGCCAATATGCAGCCATCACTGATAAAGCCGTAAGTCTAAAGACTTTTGAAGAAGCAAATAATCGTTTTCAGCAAATTGAAGAACTATTAAACGAAATCAAGACAACAAAAGATCTAAAAAGTATTGCTGAGTTACAAGCACATATAATTGGAATGCTCGCTATGCTACAAAATGAAACAGCAAAACTACAAATGGTCACACATTTACGCAATGCTGAATATACACTTATCAAACAGCAGAAGGACAAACATAACATAAAAATTTTGAATAGTAAAAACACGAAAATGCCTACCATAAAATTTATTAGATAAGGCTTTTTATAACAATATTTCGTGTATTATTTTTCCTATATGCTCGTAAAAAGCAAAGGTTAGTGCGTGATATTCAGTTCTCTCTCATAGACTGAAAAGATCTACGAAATTTAATTCTATCCTAAAAAACTCAACGAAAAATGCTTAAAAATCATATAAAAAGTTGAAAATTCGTTAAAGAGGAATTCCATGAACTTTACAGTGTTCACGCAACTTTTCAATAAAATTGATC
>NZ_JBHIMM010000019.1:0-6878 GCF_042194115.1 Bartonella sp. MR90HLJMH | reverse complement strand
GTTGAATATGCTTATGAACGCCGGTCATGGTTTTGCAAGGAACTACGGTACAACGACGAATAATAATACAGCCTCTATGATGCAAGGCAATAACCCATGGAAAAATGTAGGGGCTATAGGTTCTCTGGCACTTCAAGCAGCACCGATGGCTTTTGGTTATATGGCAGGTGGTCCAATGGGAGCAGCGTTGGCAGGAGGAGCATCCAAGTTTTTTTTAAATTACATGAATCAAAAGAAAGCTCTGGAGAATAATTAAAGAATAGTTTTGTAGGAGAGTGTGATGGTTGCACCGATAATACCAATGGCTTTAGTAACAGGAGCGAGATTTGCACCGCATATTATGAGATATCTTTATCCCAGAATGGCTCCAAAAGCGGTTACAGGGGCGCAAAGATTTGGACAATTCATGAAAGCAAGTCCAAAGAGTACCATAGCTACTGGAGGGGCAATGACTCTCGCCCCTTTGATGGCACCAGAGGAAGTACATGCTCCAAACAACCCCTATTTACAGAATATGCAGCAGCCATATGGACCATTTATGCCCTATACGGCTCCTAAAACGGAAATGCCTCTTGGTGTAGGAAATCATTCCCCTATGCCAAATGCACTGGAGGACGCTCCACAAGAACTTAAACCTCATGTTAATGAACAAATGCAACCCCAAACGCAACCATTAGCGCCCGCAACCCCAACACCGCCTCCTGAACCGACAGATTTAGATAAATTTTTACAGTCCAATACTTATAAGTTTTTTCAATCAGATGCGTATCAGAAGCTCAAAGATCTTTTTGCAGGTATGGCGGCAGCACCCACAGATGGTTCTGGATGGGATGCGCTTGCAAGTGGTGTGAAGCATCTTAATGAAGGTGATAAACAAAGAGGGCAGGTTAATCAGACCGTCGAGTATCTGAAATCCAAAGGCTACAGTGAAGAAGAAGCTGCTGTCATGGCACGGAATCCTCAAATGCTTAGTGCATTGCTAACAGGTGGTGATACTCCTAAACTACTTGCGGGGCATGAATGGTATACCGATCCAGAGACAGGTGAACGTGGACAGAGACCGATGTCAGGGACTCTACAGGCATTGGAGTATAATCAGAAGCTACAAGCACAGAAAGAGTGGGAGGGTAAAAAGCAAAAAAATATTATTGCCACAAAACATCAGATGAACGCTGGGATAGATGCTATTCGTGATTCGATTGCACTCATTCGCAAACATAAGATTAACGGGTTTAAGGCGTGGGCTACGCGTGGAATTGGAGGAACTCCTGCGAATGAATTAGAAAATTTATTTGATACGATTAAGGGTGGTGCTTTAAAGGCGGTATTTGAGAGCTTAAAATCGATGGATCCTAGAGGAAGTCTTAGTGTTGGTCCTATATCAGATTACGAAAGTCGGACGATGGTAGCAACCTTTGGTTCTTTAGATTCTGCGCGTAATACAAAAGGGCTACTGAAAACTTTAGAAAATCTTGAAATAACATTTAATGCTTTAAATAAGCTTCAGAAAACTGATTTGCATGATTGGATGACGGGGAAGATAACCCCTCAAGAAATCTCTGATAAATATAATACTCAGAAAAAAGGCGTTATGGAGTTTGTGAAGGTATCCAGTCCCAAAGAGAGCGCTAAATTTGAGATAGGAACAAAAATTCAAGATGCAGATGGTAATATTAGAATAAAGAGATACTAAAATGCTTAATCATAAGAATGATAACGTTGGAAAACGTCAGGTTTGGAATGATGATCAATATCCTATTATTGGACACATATCAGACTATAACAACCATTCTGATGAGGAAGAAGCAGAACATCCCGAAATAAGTAGCAGTGAAGCCTTTTGGAATTCTTTAAAGCATGGTTTGAGTTTTAATTTAGATGATGAAATTGCGGGGATCACAGCGGCAGGACGTGATTCTGATGATGAGTTGGCAATAAGTGCTTTTTTGAATGGGCTTTACAACTATTGGACTGGAGATAAGAAAACCATAGAAAAATATGAGAAAGAAGCCAATAGAATACGTGATTATTATCGTAGGATGAGTGATCAACATTATTGGACTTCTTTTGCTGGAAATGCTTTAGGATCGGCAATCCCTTCACTTGCGACTTTAGGGGGAGGATTATTAGCCTCAGGAGCACGCTTTGTAGCGCCTACACTTGCAAGGAATGTGGCGGGGTCAAAATTAGGTCAAGCCTTTTTGAACACTGGTCAGTCATTTCCAAGTCGATTTGCAAGTCCATTTTTAGGCATCACGAACAAAACAACATTACCTCATTTGCTTAAAGTAGGAGCGGCATCTGGTGCATTACATGGCGCAGGAGAAGGCGAAGGACTTGGTAATACACTTACAAGTACGTTATCTGGTGCAGGTTTAGGAGCGGGCGGGGCATTGGTTGGAAGTGCTTTAGGTCATTTGGCTGGTTATCCGGTAAGCGGAATACGAAGACTTTTTTCTCCTTCTCATAAGCAAGGTGTTGCAACAGACACATTAAGAGCAATCAGTAAACATTTAGGTAAGGAGGCTTCTGAAGAGCTAGGAGAATCTTTTAAAAAAGCAGTTCCTACCGATTACGTAGCTGATCATAGTCCTTTTTTACAGGATCTTGTTTTTGATATCGCGAAAAGAAATCAAGGAGCTTATCTTGATTTGACTAAAAGAGCTGGGCAGAGAGCGCTGGAAGGAGGGGAGCGTATTCATCAAGCTGCTGATGAACACTTTGTTCCTCGTCAAAATGTCACAGGTTTAAAAGGTGATCTTATCGCGAGTAGGAAAGAAGCATCCCATACTCTTTATGAAATAGCTAAAAAGATACCAATAGGAGAGAAATATTATGGGGCACTTAATGAATTAATGGAGCGTCCATACTTTAAACAAGCTTATAATAAAGGGCTAAGGGGATTCATTAGTGATGGCAATAAAGCCAGTCCGTTTTCTTCTGAAAAATTTAGCTTTCTTAAAGAGAAACCCAACATGGGTATTCTCCATAAAACTAAGGAGGCTATTGATTTTATGATACGGGCAGAAAAGAGGCAAGGAAACAATAGCAAAGTTCGTAGCTTAGTAGAGATCGACAAAAAGTTATTAGAGATTATGGATGATATATCGTCTGAATATAAGAAAGGGCGGGCATTGTATCATCAATATAGTTCAGATGTAGATGCTATGGGTAAAGGTTCTAAAATCCTTAGCAAGTCGGTTAATAAGGATGAGTTCAGTAAAATCTTTGATGAATTACCAGAGGGAGAACAAGAATACTTTAAAAAGGGCTCAAGGGCAGAACTTTTACAAGGCATGGGTCAAACAAAAGACGAAGTGTCCACGGCAAAGGAGATTTTTGGTACGAATGATCTGTATAAACGATTTGCAAAGATTTATGGAGCCGATAAAGCTTCTGCGGTCAAGAAGGTTGTCGAAAAAGAAGCCGATTATGCAGATTTTTATAATAGAATACCAGGTCGTGTAGCGAATAAAGATATATCTTTTACGCATAATGTCAGTATGCCAACGGGTAAACGTGATGCAGCTGTACAATTAGCAAAAGCTGCTGGGAAGTCTGCTTGGATTCCTTTCAAAGAGGCGGCGTTTAGAGAGCGTCAACGGATTGAAAAGGATGTTGTCAAATTGTTAACAGGGGGGACACAGATTAAGAATGATCAAATTGTAGCTCTTATTCAACGCATGGTAAACGCGCATCATAAGGGATATGCGACAAAAGAATGGTTCAAAAAGCTTTCTGCTGCTTTGTTTGGAGGTGGGGGAAAAGCCTCAACGGAGGAGTTGAATTTATTGAGTGCATTTGAGTAAGGGAGGAGATTAGGCTATGACCCGTTATAGTCCTTCTGTTAATCAAGCGATACGGCAAACGGCAGCGCGATATGGTTTGCCAGAGAGCTATTTGTACCGTGTTGCGCAAGTGGAAAGTGGAGGCAATCCGAATGCAAGGAATCCACGCTCTTCTGCGGGTGGTTTGTATCAATTTATCGATAGCACCGCCAAACAATATGGTTTGCAGGATCGTTTTGACCCCATGCAAGCGGCAGATGCCATGGGGCGGTTGACACTTGATAATCGCAATCATTTAAGCCGTCTGTTGGGGAGAGCGCCTAGTGAAGCGGAATTGTATTTAGCACATCAACAAGGGGCAGGGGGAGTCGCGCGGCTTCTTCAAAATCCCCATGCCAATGCGGCGCAAATTGTTGGGAGCAATGCGGTTGGCTTGAATGGTGGTAACAACGCTATGCGTGCAAGTGATTTTGTGAACCGTGTATTACAGATGTATGGGGGGCAGCCTTATAGAGCAAGCCCTGTAGCGCAGGGTGGCATTAGAAATAGAGACAACTTGTTAGAGGTTTTAAGGGCATTATTAGCATCACAAGAAGAGGCTTCGGAAGAAGAAGAGAGTGATGATGATAATCCTTTGATGACGCAATTTATGCGGGCGTTTTACGGACCATTTTACCGGAGTTAGGATTTATGAGAGATGTCAACGATCTATGATTGGTCGCTTAGAGCGGCGGATAATACGCGCGTAGATGATTTGATTGATTGGTCCGAAGGACAGCATCCTAGCAGTGTGAACACGAGCGCCCGTGTGATGATGCAGCGCGTAAAGGAATACTTGTCAGACACGGGTGGAGAGCTTGAAGGCATTGTTACAAATGATCATGTCCAACAAACGAGTGTGATAAGACTTGCAAGCACCTCACAGTTTTTAGAGTATAAGAATGGTATCGTTTTGCGCTTTATAGCGACGGGCAGGAATGTTGGAGCGACCACGATTGTCTTAAATGATTTAGTTGCTAAGCCGGTTTATAAGGCGACAGAATTAGGCATCAGTGCATTATCGGGAGGGGAAATCCAACAAGGGTGCATTTATACATTGGTTTATAATGAAGATCATTGGCATCTCGTTAATCCTACCTCTATCCCTTTAGAAGAAGAAAGCAGTCTTTATCCCACGGGTTTTATAGGAACCTTTGGAATGCGCGGGATTCCAAAGGATTGGTTAATTTGCGATGGGAAAGCTTATTTGCGTCGTGATTATCGTGATTTATTTGAGACGATAGGAACGGTTTGGGGAGAGGGGGATGGCGTTACGACATTTAATGTTCCCGATTTTCGAGGGATGTTTTTACGGGGTGTTGATGGAGGGCGCAATATTGATGAGGGGCGTTCTTTTGCAAGTGTGCAAACAGATTTAATCGAGTCTCACCAACATCAAGGACAGAGCCTTTCGATGTCTCATTTTACCAGCAACGAAAACTTTTGGGATGGCAATACGACGGATGTGTTGGGCTATCGTCTAGGCTTGTTTGGGGGGAGCTCTCTAGCGAATTTTATGGGCATAGAGCGTGAGAATTTAGGAGGCTACATTGTAAGTTCTCATACTCTTGATGAGAGCCAAGAGGTTGTTTTGGAGAGCACTGGTGAAGGCGAGACGCGTCCAGTAAATGTGAGTGTTCTGTTTGCGATTAAGACATGAGGTTAAAATGTCGACGATCTATGATTGGTCTTTAAATGCCTCCTTGAATGCCTATTGTGATGATTTGATTGATTGGTCAAAAGGACAGCGCCCTAGCAGCGTGAATAATAGCGCCCGTGTGATGATGCAGCGTGTGCGTGAATATTTATCCGATACGAGTGGTGTGATTGAAAGCACTTTTACGGTTGATGCTGAACAACAGACGACGTTGATAAGACTTCAAAGTAAATCGCATTTTTTGAAATATAAGAATGGGATATCAGTTTGTTTTAAAGCAAAGGGTAAGAATGTTGGGGAAACCGCAATTGCCTTGAATGATTTGGCGGCTAAACCTGTTTACAAAGCGACGGAATTAGGTATCCGTGCTTTATCGGGAGGCGAGCTTCAAAGGGGATGCATTTATAGCTTGGTTTATAGGGATCATGCTTGGCAAGTTTTAAATCCTACGCCTCTCTCTTTATCACAAGAGCCGGTTATTCCCGTTTATCCTACAGGGACGATAGGGATTTTTGGGATGCAAGTTTTGCCAGATGGCTGGTTACCCTGTGATGGGAAGGCTTATTTGCGCAGTGATTATCCTGCTCTTTATGATGCGATAGGGATCAGGTGGGGTGGAGCTGATAGTTGGACGAAGTTTAATGTTCCCGATTTGCGTGGTGTTTTTTTACGAGGTGTTGATGATGACCGCGAGATAGACCGCTTTCGTTATCTTGGCACTTTACAAAATGACGCTATGAGAAAGCATGATCATGGGGGTCAATCCTTTACGATTTTGAATGATGAAAATCAGGAAGAGAGTTGGCATGGTGATATGACGATCATCTGGGGATATGTGTTGAATGACCAGCAAAGATTGAAACTTGCCGAACGTTTGGGTGTGAGGGCAGAGGATATACGCGTGCACCATAAGCTAGCCTTTCCCCATTCCCACCTTCATATGCGTGATGTTGCGTTGGCAAGTTCAGGTGCAAGTGAGACGCGTCCGATTAATATGAGTGTTGTGTTTGGAATCAAGACGTGAGGTTCAAGATGTCCACGATTTATGATTGGTCTTTAACGGCATCTGAGAATGGTGGTGCTGATGCTTTAATTAATTGGTCAGAGGGACAGCATCCTAACACAGTCAATAATAGCGCTCGTTTTATGATGCAAAGGATAAGTGAGTATTTATCGGATACGGGCGGCGTGCTTGAAGGCATTGTGACGGTTGATAATAACCAAAAGACGAGCGTGATAAGGCTTCTAAGCCAATCGGCATTTTTAGAGTATAAGAATGGGATATCGGTTTGTTTTAAAGCAAAGGGCAAGAATGTTGGGGCGACAACAATTGCTTTGAATAATTTAGCTGGCAAACCTGTTTATAAGGCGACAGAAACCGGTTTATTAGCCTT
>NZ_JBHIMM010000018.1:0-9627 GCF_042194115.1 Bartonella sp. MR90HLJMH | reverse complement strand
AGGTCTTTGAAGACCCTTTGAGAACCACTTAAAAACTCTTTGAGAAAAAATAAATTGGTACAAAACCTAGTGGCAAATTATACAAAACCCGCTGGCAAGCTACAGTGGTAAAATATACAAAACCCGCTGGCAAGCTACAATAAGTTATAGCACCATAAAAGTGCTGTGGCGGAGGGGGTGGGATTCGAACCCACGGTACAGTCTCCTGCACGCCGGTTTTCAAGACCGGTGCCTTAAACCGCTCGGCCACCCCTCCAAACTGGATATGCTTTTTGACAAATTTCTTGCAAAAGGTCAATCATTTTAATACGCATTTTAAAGCGTTCTTTGTAAAACTATTTAAATTTCAATTAAAATAATTCTTCATAAGTCAATTCTTTGAGTGTGTTATCTAACAGTTTCATTTTTAAACATGATCGCTTTTTCTGAAAAAATGAAAAGTAAATATGGTATTTATCATTTCTTTTTTCTGTTTAAAAAATTTTCACAAAGCAATATTTTTTTAAGTTTTAACGACCGATATTCGTAATAATAAGAAATGTTCAGTTGAAAATATTTGATAAATTATATTAAATTCTTTGCGGGCGTGTATTTTTGAATTATTTTATCTTTCCAGATATTTATTCTATTCAGATCGTTCATATCTGCGAAAAAAATGTTATTGTTTTGACAGTTTATGAGAGATAAATTTATAAGAATGACATAATATATTCAAGGAAAGTTTTTATTGAGTTTAAATAAGCATAATTCGATAAGAAAGCTCTTTAAAAGATTTTAATTTTTTAAATAAAAATATTCAGATATTTAGTGCGTCTAAAGGGCGGCTTGGAGGGAATGTCTGGTTTGCACTATTTGAAAAAATTTTTATGTAAGATTTGCATCGACAGTTTAAAATCTCTTCCAGATATGACTAGAAATTAGGTATATTTATAATGCTTTTTTTGTGGGATAAGCAAAAAGTTAGTTGGAATAGAAGAAAAGATTATTGAACAATACGCTTAGATAAATAGATAACTTGTTAAGGTATTGCATAGTTTTTCAAGAATAGAACTTAAAAACGCTAAATTATGCAGAGGCAGAAAGCATAAACTTTAACAGACAAGCTTTTAAAAGCCGATGCATTCATAAGTATGTGTAAAATAAAAAACTTATTTACAAAATAAAATGGTGGGCGATGAGAGCAAATAAAAAGCAAGTAAAATAAAATAGTTATGTCTAATATGAGGGAATAGGTAAATCTTGATTCTATTGAGTTTTTTTCCTCTATCCCTTATCTTTTTGAATCTTTTTTATGGCTTCAAGAGCAAGTTTTTTACGGTCTGCGCTCTTTGTGTAAAGAGATGCCATAGCATCATCTGTCCAGCCCAAAATTGCTTTGAGTTGTGGTACTGTTGCACCTGAGTTAGCTGTGTGTGTTGCTGCTAATTTTCTTAAGCCATGTGCTGATTTTTTGATTCCCGATACGTTACAAGCCTCACGAAAAAGGTTGCCAAAATTTTCTTTAACTAGTTTTTTACCTTCTTTACCACAAATGAATGTTTCTTCTCCAATAGGACCAGTTTCAAGCGTTTTGGCTAATTCCGGTCTCTGTTTTGAGGTGAATGATATTATCTTTGACATCTTTCCAGCCAATTCGTACCGCATCACCACGACGCAAGCCCCGTATATAAAAGAACATCAATCCAGACACGTTCATGGGTACCATGATGCCATCTTTGATAATATTTTTCGACATCTTCTTCTGTCCAAACAGGAAATCCCTCTTTGTTTTTGAGGGGTGGTCTTTTTATTCCTAATGCTGGATTATTTTCCAAAAGACCTTGATCAATTGCCCAATTAAAAAGTCCATTAAGGGCTTTCAGGAAGTTTCTAGCCATTGCTGGTGTTTCTTTACGCCGTTCAACACCGGCTATGATATGTTTCTTTTCAATTGCTTGGTATGGAATATTTCCTATGGTATCACATACCTTCATAAGGATGAGTTCTTTTTGTTTTTGGGTGACTTTAGAAAGGCTATGCCAATTGGAGCTGTTAAAGTATTGTTTAAGCAGCCATGCAAATGACCCTTCAACAAGTTTACCGGTTTTGGATTTAGGAAGTATAAGCCCTTGTAACTCGGCAAGTGCGCTTTTGTAGTTGTCAACAAACTCTTGCGTTCCATAGGTACCGCGTATTCTAATACGTGGTCCATGACCAATACGTACATACCATATAATTTTACCATGGCGTGTGACTTCTTTGACAAGATGAGGGGGGCGTGGTTTTGACATGGTATTTTACATCTTAGAGAGCGCTGTTTCGTAATATTCATTCTTTGACAAATCTAAAAGTTTGTCTGGATGCGCTGCTGAATTTGGTAGTGGAATATCGGATTTGAGATAGATAAGCAGTTCACCGGTAGGTTTGATTTCTACGAGTTCACAACCTTGTTTTTTAGCTTCTCTTAAAGCGCGTGCAATGGCTGGTTGCGTTATAGCAGCTGGACGAGGCGCCATATCTTTTCTCCTTACATTGAGATGCAATTCACGTGTGGCGTGAATCACGCATTACTTGAAAGTGTTAAGAAGGGTGGGGGTGCTAGGAGGCATTTGTGAAGAGAATCACCTCCATATGTAAAAAATCTGTAAGTTTATTTTTTAGATGTGCTTAATTTCATATTTCCAATCAGGCAATTGAGTAAGAGCTAATGCGAGTTGTCCTCTATGACACATGCATACATTGGCTTCAAAACAGGTGATTGCAACGCGCTTTTTGTTTAAAAAAATTTGATATAATTTGTTTATTGCACAAGAATTATTCTTGAGAGTTGTATTTCGATAATTTTTAAAAAGGCGGTCATAATCTTTTTCTGTTTTCAAATTTCTTCGTTTTTTAGAGGCAATTCCAAGTTCAGGCATATGCATATATTCAATATCAATGTTGCTTACAGCTTGCTCTAATTGTCTTTTTGAAAATCCGTGTTTTCTACTTATTGGATTTTTACGAACATCACATAAAGTTTTGATATTGTTTTCTATGAGACAACTAAGATAATTCTCAAGGGACCTACCTTCATAGCCAATGGTAAAAAAACAAAATTCCTCATCTTTAGCAGGCTGTATGATAATATGTTTGATGTTACACACGTTTAATTTCCTTATGTAAAAGGGTGGGGGTGCTCGTAGATATGCGGGGAACAAAACACCCCCATAAGGTTAAGCAGCTTTTGTTGAGAGTTGTTTTATCTCTCGTTCTATCTCTGCTAAAAAGGTTTCAACAGCTTGATTGATCTGTTCAATTTGTTGATCATCACGGAGAACACGCTTGACTTTCATGCGTAAGTGAAAGAATTCCCCCGTAAAACGTGGGTCATAGCTTACGAAATCACACCATTTTCGTTCTGTACAAGCCATTTGGAATTGCATTTGTGCGTGATATTCTGGTTTGATTTCATCATCTATACAAAAGCGCATATGTGTTACTGATATTGGGCATTTGACTTCGATTAAACCGTCTTCTCCAATGAGACCATCGGGGCTAGCCCCCGCCATTTCTATTGTGGGGTGTTGGATAAAGCCGCATTTTGTTATATCGGCATCATAAATGAAGCCATATTCTCTCAAGGCATCATCTTCATGTTCGATACCCCAACGCATATCTTCAGTTTCATAATAGGGGATGTATGAACAAGAAAGATGCTTACATTTCACAAGTGAAAGTACGTCAAGATCTTGTTAATCAATTGGTAATTGAAATGCGTGCTAAACGCTTTGGTTTGACGATTGAAGAGGCTAAAAATCCGCTTGCTGGTACTTATGTTGGGCGGCTGTGTTTGCAAGGCGAAATCAATCAAGACCAATATGATGCTGCGCAAAAATATCTTGAAGTGAAAAATGACTATTTGTGTGCAAAAGGTTTACCAAGCGCTGTTTATGATGAAATACCATCATCTTCTGATGACAAAGCAAGAGAAAAATGGGTCGAATTTGCAACAGGACAGTTTTCTAATATGCAAGAGGCGATAAAAGAAACACAACATCTCTATAGACAGTATAATCTTTATGCAGCAATACAATATATTGTTATCGAAGACCAAACATTACCACATCTTGTGAATTCATTGCGGGTCGCTCTTAACGCGCTTCATAAATATTTTGACAGAAAAACTAAATGGTAAATGTTTTATTGTTCTTTTTCCATAAAAGCATGAAAAGCTCTTGAAGAATATGCATTAGAATGTTATATTTTTATATAATATTAAAGGGAGTGTTTTATGCACACAACAAAATTACGTAAAGTTGGAGGGTCTGTTATGCTCTCTATACCGCCCGCATTGCTTGATGTTCTTCATCTTTCTGAAAACACGCAAGTGGGTTTGGCTATTGACAATGGACAATTGGTTGTAAAACCACAGGCATTCCCTAGCTATACTCTTGAAGAATTGTTAGCGCAATGTAATCCTTCAGATGATTTTGCGGATGGTGATATGGAGTGGTTTGATGCCAAACCTGTTGGCAGAGAGCTCTTGTAATGAAGCGGGGCGAAATTTGGTTTGTATCGCTTGACCCAACTTCTGGTTATGAGCAAAAAGGAACGCGTCCTGTACTGGTTGTGTCACCGGAGGCGTTTAATCGTGTCACAAAAACACCAATTGTCTTACCTATTACAAGTGGAGGAAATTTTGCGAGAACCGCAGGGTTTGCTGTTTCATTAGCAGGAACAGGATTACATACCACAGGTGTGATACGTTGTGATCAACCACGAGCTCTCGATATAGCAGCGCGTCAGGGAAGGAAAATGGAAACAGTTCCCCCCATGATTATGAATGAAGTGCTTGCCAAGCTATCAACATTTCTAACATAGTTTTTTTATGCATCTTTAAGAACGATGCTAAAGTAAGCAATGTGACGTGAAACGTTTCTCTGTATAACGCCTTGTAAAAGACTAAGGAAAATAATTCATTCTATTGTACGCAGAAGTGCCTCTTTTTGTTTCTAAAAATAAGAAAGATATGAAGTATCTGTTTTGTTTTATGATTTTTAGTATTTTTATTCTTCACTTATAGCTATTACAATCAACATCTTGAAATTTATCATAACCATAGTAATCTTTATGTTGCTGTTTTAACATTTTACATAGATTGTATCGATTAATATCAAATTTTTCGAGCACTTCGTTTGGAAGATCATATAAATTTCGAGGACCAACATCAAACATATCAACTGCATCAGCTAGGTTATTTGGAATGCGGTTCTCATCTGCATCTGATTTTTGTCCGCAGTTGGTAAGAAAAAGCACACTGATTACTATGATTAATAAGTAACTTATTTTTTTTGCTGATAAATAATTCATTATTTCTTTTATGGCTGGAGTTTAAGTATATATTAAAGATTAAGAGTTTTCTTAATAAGGTGATCCATCTTATCAATTTCATTGCTTAGTGCATCAATCATGTTATTTACTTTTTCAATATTCTGATGAAGTTCAAAAAATTGTGCCTCATAATTCAACACATCAGATGTGTGCTTAGACTTAGATGCTTTTGCCATGGCTTGAAGCACTATGTGCCGCTTTTGAACAAGGCTAAAAATGGATTGTATTGTCTCATGTCTTGCTTTGATTGCTTTATTTCGTGTATGAATTATAGTGTACAATCCATAATTCTTTTGTTGATCCTGTCTTGGACTCATATTGAGTAGTTTTATAGTCAGGGCATCCTGTTCTTGAGCTATTGTTTTCCACTCATTGAGGGTAATTTCTAGAAACTTCTGTGTGTCATTCCATCCCCTTTCCGCATTTTCTTTTGCATCTTTTTCTAGGTTCAGTTTTTCAATTATTTTAGAACAAAATAATTCATTTATACTGGCATAACCATGTGCCGTTAGCAAAAGATATGCCATAAAAAACGCAATCGTTAATATGTTCTTTTTGAATACAAATATTTTTGTAAATGTCTTTTTAATTCTGCATAAATCTGCTTTTTTGAAAAATAACATTAATTTCCCCCACTTTTTGCTAGTCAATAATTTAGTGCTTCCATATAATTGATTCGTTGAGATGATACAATTGTGAGTGGTTGGTTGTTAAAGACACTAGATTTAGGTGAAAAAATAAAAAATACACAATATAGTGATTTTTTTGTTGACAGGATATGAAAAATAGTGTTTTATGACATTGCTGTACTAGTCGAATTGCGTCTAGAATTACGGTAAAGGTATAACCTTTCTTATAAGTTTATATGATTGTTCAGAGCCCTGCTTTTGCGGGGTTTTTTTATTGTCTTGTTTACAAAAAGAAACACACATGAAAACCACTGAAAAACTTGCAAAAAGAACGCCCCCAAAGGCAGGTCAAGGGCGGGTAAAAGGCGTGCCAAATAAAACGACACGTATTTTGAAAGAAGCAGTGCTAAAGGCAGCAGAGCGCGCTGGTAAGAAATATGGTGATGATGGTTTGATTTCTTATTTGGAAAAGCAGGCTATAGAATGTCCAGCGGCTTATTTAGCGTTGCTTGGTAAGGTGTTGCCTTTACAGGTAACAGGTGAAGATGGGGGAGCCATTAAGGTGATAACGCGTGTAGAAATCGCGCCTTTGGTCAATGACGACACGACAGATTAATATTGTACCAAAGCTTATACCGATTTTTACAGGTACGGCTTTGGTGCGTGCGGCTTGGGGAGGGAGAGGGTCTGGAAAGACAAGATCATTTGCCTTGATGGCTGCTTTAAAAGGCTATCAATTTGGTAGGGAAGGGATATCAGGCACTATCCTTTGTGCACGGCAGTTTCAAAATTCGCTTGCAGAGAGTTCTTTGGAGGAGATTAAACGTGCCATTGAAGCGCATGACTTTTTAAAGGACTATTACAAGGTTGGGGAGTCGTCGATTAAGTCGATAGATGGTCGTATAGCCTTTCAGTTTTCTGGTCTTGACCGCAATATTGCAAGTATCAAATCTATGGGGCGTATTTTGCTTTGTTGGGTTGATGAGGCGGAGCCGGTGACAGAGACGGCTTGGCAAACGCTTATACCGACTTTGCGAGAAGAAGGAGAGGGATGGCGCGCAGAGTTATGGGTGACATGGAATCCATTGCGAGAGAATGCCCCCGTTGAGAAGCGGTTTCGCTTTTCAGACAATGAGGCAATCAAGCGTGTGGAGATCAACTGGTCAGACAATCCGAAGTTTCCGAAGATCTTGAATGAAGCGCGATTGGATGATCTGAGAAACCGTCCAGAGACCTATAAGCATATCTGGGAAGGGGATTATCTGAAAGCGGTTCAAGGCGCTTATTATCAAAAGGAAATGTTGGCAGCCGAGCAGGAGGGGCGGATAGGGCGTGTTGCTCGTGATCCTTTAATGCAGATACGCGCCTTTTGGGATATTGGGGGCACGGGTGCTAAGGCAGATGCCACAGCGATATGGATAGCACAATTTGTTGGTAGAGAGATTAGAGTGCTTAATTATTACGAAGCACAGGGACAACCGTTATCAGAGCATATAGGCTGGTTGCGTCAAAATGGCTATGAGAAGGCATTGATGGTTCTTCCCCATGACGGTGCGACGAGAGATCGTGTGCACAATGTGAGTTTTGAGAGCGCTCTTAAACAGGCAGGCTTTCAAACAAAAGTTATCCCTAATCAGGGAGCAGGGGCTGTTAAAATACGTATAGAAACAGTCCGCCGTGTTTTGCCTTCTGTTTGGTTTAATGAGAAGACGACGGTAGCAGGACGCAAGGCACTGAACTGGTATCACGAGAAATGGGATGAGAAGCGTAATATTGGCTTGGGAGCAGAGCATGATTGGTCCAGTCATGGGGCAGATGCCTTTGGACTGATGTGCATTTCATACAAACCACCAAAAGAAATACAAAAGCGACCAGCTTATAGCGGCAGAACGGAATATGATAGTACCTCATGGATGGCAGAATGATGCATGATGATGAACATTTAGAGAAAGACAGCAACGTATCTGATCTCTCTCAAGAAGGTTTGTTTCGTAAGCTTGTGAGCTGGTACAAAGAAGATGTGGAGCATGTGAATAAATGGCGTGAACATGCACGGGAGGATTTTGGTTTTTACAATGGTGATCAATGGAATGAAGAAGATTTATCGGCGTTAAAAAAGCAACGCCGCCCCGTTATGACCTTTAATCGTATTGCTCCGCTTGTGAATGCTGTTGTAGGTTCAGAGAGAAATAATAAGCGAGAAGTGCAATTCATCCCCCGTCAAATAGGCAAGGCATTGCCAAGTGAATTGCTTACCGGTGCGGCAGAATGGTTTCGGGACATGGCGCATGCAGAATACGCTGATAGTGACGCTTTCCAAGATGCGGTTATCTGCGGCATGGGGTGGACTGATACGCGTCTTGATTATGAAAACAGCTTTGATGGTGAACCGGTAATTACGCGTTTAGATCCTTTAAAAATGGTTTGGGACAGTGCAGCGGTGCAACCGAACTTAACCGATGCGCAACGTTTGTGGTATGTGGACCGCAAGCCTTTGGAAGTAGCCAAGCAGATGTTTCCCAAATCTCATTGGACAGAGTTGAGTGCAGATTGGGCAAGGGATGGGAGCTCTCATGAAGGTGTTCACCATAATGATCTTGATTATTACAGTGATGAAGGGAGCATTGATGTTGAAAACGGTCGTCGGATGGTCACGCTTGTTGAATGCCGTTGGTTTGAAAGCGAGAGGTATTACAAGGCAGCTGATTTAGAAACGGGTGAACTTCGTGACTATAGCGAAGAGGAATTTAAGCAGCTCCAATGCATGATGCCTAATATTCAAGGGGCGGCTTTCAATAAAAAGGTTGTAAGACGTGCTTTTTTAGGGAGGAAATTGCTTGAATCCCCAGATCAACCATTGGTTCCAGCTGGTCAATTGGGTTGGGAGTGTATAACGGGATATTTTGACAAGATAGAACGTCAGTTTTACGGTGTTGTACGTCCGACGAAAGACCCGCAACGGTGGGCGAATAAATATTTCAGTCAAGTGATGTATATCCTTAATAGCCAATCCAAAGGGGGGGCTTATTGTCGAGGAAGGGGCGTTTAAGGACATCAGGCAGGCTATGCAAGATTGGGCGCGGTCTGATGCGTTGCTAGTTGCTGAAGATGGCGCCCTTGCACAAGGAAAGATCCAACCCAAACCCGTAGCAGAATTTCCAACGGGGTTTTTCCAGCTGTTTAATGAAGCTAAGGAAGCAATTAATCAGGTGACGGGTTTATCCCCCGAATTCATTGGCACAAGGGAAGTGACACAAGCGGGTATTTTGGAGGCACAACGACGCCAATCCAGTTTAAATCTGCTTGCTTGTCTGTTTGATGGCTTACGTTTGTATCGCAAGCGGCAAGGTAAGATTATTTTACACCTTATACAGAATTATTTGTCTGATGGTCGTTTGGTACGGATATCTGGTGAGGAGAATGCGCAATATATTCCATTGACGCGTGAAGAAGTAACGAGTGTTGAGTATGACATTGTTGTTGATGATGCGCCAACCAGCCCGAATGAGAAAGAGCGCACCTTCGGTATCATCACACAGCTTCTTCCATTGCTCCAAAATGCCATTACACCGGATATTATGCTTGATCTACTTCGTTATTCTCCATTGCCGGCGTCATTGCTTAATCGTGTCAGTGAGAAGTTCCA
>NZ_JBHIMM010000017.1:0-11725 GCF_042194115.1 Bartonella sp. MR90HLJMH | reverse complement strand
TCGGCCGTGAAACGCTCCAGCGCTGATGGTACTTTGCCTTAAGGCACGGGAGAGTAAGTCGCCGCCAGGTCTGCTAAAGGCATGATATCTAACAATTCATAAATAAAAATATAATCATATCAATGCTCAATACTCAGAGTAGACAATAAAAAATCTTGTTCTAAAATATGTGACGCGGGGTGGAGCAGCCCGGTAGCTCGTCAGGCTCATAACCTGAAGGCCGCAGGTTCAAATCCTGCCCCCGCAACCAAAGTGCCAAAACTAATGACTTCCATAAAAATCACATGTCATCTGAACATGACACTGCGCTCATGATAAAACGTGAAAATATAAAAATGTACCTAATGGGAAATGTTATAGAATAAGGCGTTCAAACAAAGCATATCATAAATCGGAGCCCTTCTCTTTATGCGATAAGGAGAGTGCGAGGCAAAACAGTAAAAATGCAGCGATAGAGAATATAAAGAATATGAGATATGTTTGATTGAGGGAAAGATATTCCTCTGTCAGCGAATGGATCAAAAAGCCAGCGAATACACCCCCCAAAGCTCCGCCTATTTGCTGTAATATGCGTGTGATAACTGCTGTATCTTTGACGTATAAACTGTTGACATATTGGATAGGGGCGGAAAGGCAGACAATGGTGGTGATGCCAAGCCCTATGCCTCTTAGCAAGAATCCAAGCCCATCCATGCTTATATTATAGCCGAAGCATAATAATCCAAAGCTTGATATCACCAAACCAATTCCTATCATGAAAAAGGGAGATTTTTCTTTCCATTTTTGGTAAATAAATTTCCTTCCGATCCATGCACCCACTCCTTGCAAAGCAAGGACTGCGCCGATGATGAGAAGGCTATTTTCATGGGCTTGTTCCATGGCAACGGCTAGTGGGAAATAAACGAGGAAGCTATAAAAAAGAAATGAAGCAACAAGCCCCATGATCATGAGTAATGTATAGCGCACATTTTGAAATCCGCTAAAGACGATTAATTTGTTTTTTGCTTTCTGATTAGAAACAATGAACAATATGAGAGATATCACCGCTATAAGTGCTAGGATATATACGGAGGTGTTGTTCTTTATATTTCTGGCTTCTGTGAGATAAAAAAATGAAATAAGCGATATGAAAAACGCTAAAAATGCAAATAAGTTAAATTTTGTTTTTGTTGTTTCGTTGCTCTTTAAGTGTTTCGCTCCAATGGTGAGCGCCAATAAAATGAGCGGAATATTGATAAAAAATAACAAACGCCAAGAGACATACTGAGCAAGTGAGGCACCCACCAGCGGACCAAAGGCAGGAGCGAAAACTGTTGGTACGGCTATGGTGCCCATGGCTTGGCGCACTCGTGTCTGTCCAAATTGTAAGGCAATGATGGTTTGGCTAAGGGGCAGCAAAAGACCGGTCCCGAAACCTTGAACGATACGGGCAGATATAATGGTTGGAAAATTATAGCTTAATCCTACCCCCAGTGATCCAAGCATAAAAATGAAGCTTGCAAGAAACCAAGTTCTTTTGATACCTATTCTTCCTTGCACAAAAGCTGCTATCAACAATCCTGGCACGGTGGCAAGAAAATAGGATGTTACAACCCATTGTATATTATTTTCCTCTACTGAAAGATAAAAAGCAAGGTCTGGAAGGATGACATTAACAATGCTTCCGTCCAGCAAGGGGAGTATGCTGGAAATAATTACGGTATATATGACATACCTTTCTGATTTGGTATAGGAATCCACCTTTTGCATAATTTTGCTCCCTACAGATACTCTTTAAAATATTGGTTCTACCCCATAAATCACAGACTTTGAGAATGAACACCCGTTTGTGATGGCTTTAATATGGGGATGAATGTGATTGGAAGTGCTGATGGTCCCCAAATGCTTCTCTTGTGTACAACCCCTCTTCCTCCAAAATGAAGCTATCAGTTAAGCTGATCTCAATGAGTTTATCGAGGAGTCTATTCGTCGTCAACTCACTTTGCATGTTTGAAAATTTGAGAGAATCCTCTGCATGATCAGAAAGGAATAAATGCATTGCGTATTTATTTTTGTATTCGTTCCATTGTTTTTCCATGATAATGTTTTAAGCCTTTAAAGTCTGGACAATTCTGATGCTTGTGGAAGAGCTTTTGGGGGCAAAGTTATGAGAACGTCAATGTTATGATGATTATGGCTGTTTATTCTTGCTATGGATGGCGCTGATGATCTTTTTTCGTAAAAGATACATTATGATAAGCAAAAAGAAAGAGAGAGTTTTGCTTCATATAAGTGGAGAGGGGGGTATTTTTAGGTTTGTCCGAAATTGTCATCTCGATATCGTTGAGTGATGTGCAATCAATCATGGCATGATGGGGGGTGAAGAGGATAATATGCTTTTTCATCAACTTACCTTTTTGCTGAATTTTTGAGTGTGAGGAGAGAGAGGAGGGCGGTACTGAGAGAGGCAATACTCAAGATCTGCCAAACCGATAATCCAAAAAATTCTTGGTTGTAGAAGAGGGAGCCAAGATAACTTCCTGCCATGCCTCCGAAAGCACTGGACAAGCTCATGATTCCAAATGTGCTAGCGATTAAGCGTTCATCTATATTTGTGGCCTCATAATCGAGGCGTATGTAGATCACGATTTCAGCAAAGGAAAAGAGGATGATCGCGAAGAAGAGGTAAAAATAAGAATGCTCAAGAGCGTGGAGGAGGAGGAATGAGATTCCAAACAAAACAAAGGATAATACTTTGGGCGTTTTGGAGTTTTCTTTACATGCCCATTTGGAAACAGACATTTGGAAAAAGATCACGATGAGAGCATTCAAGACAAAAATAAAAGAAGTAGCACTTCCTTCAAAAACCTGATTACTGAATACAGGTATGGTGCTTTCGAGTTGGATATAAAAAAAGGTAAACAAGAATATAAAAAGCGAAACGCCAAGCATGGTCTTGTTGGTGAGCAACTTTCTAAAATCAGAAAAATTTATTTTGTCCAATTTGTTAGTATTAGAGCTTTCTTTTAAGGTGCAGTTCAGAAGAAATAATAAAAAAAAGATCAATCCAACGAAACTAAATAATAAGGAGGGGAGCATTTTAAAAATCAACATTCCAAGCAAGGGACCGATAGAGACCCCTATATTAACAAAGACTGATCTTGTTGCTAAGGCATCCACTTTTTCAGTTCTCGAAACATTTCTTACTAAAAAAGATTTCGCAGCAGGAGTGTATAGACTGCTTCCTAAACCAATGAAGGCGCAAGAGAGGAGGAGGATATAAAAATTATGCGTAAAACCAATGATGAGATAGCCAGGGATTCGTGTTGCTAGACCTAAAAGCATTGTTTTTTTTACATGGACATAATCGGAGAGCAACCCTCCTAAGAGAGAGCCTGCCTTTTTGCACAAAAAAGCTACTCCGATGATGATTCCAACTTCTGTTGTACTGAGAGAGTTAAGTTTATTTAAGTAAATCGCCAAAAAAGGGACAACCATAAATATCCCAATATTGCTCAGTAAAGTTGTTATGAGGATGAGTTTTATGCTTGCCTTGAAAGTGAAGAATTTACGCACCATTTTATTTTGCCACCACAAGATTTACTTTTTTTGCTTAAGAAAGTGCATTTAACAGAGCCGTTTCTGAACTTGTTCCTGAGGTCAATAAAATGTCAGCGCACGCAGATTGCTCTCTCAAATTCAGAGTTTTTCCCTGTAAGGGAATGGGTAGAGAATAGCTTGTTTGCTCCTTGCATGTTGCAAGCGCATTTGCTGAAATTTACCTGTTGTTTTGCATAGACAAGTGCTTGACCGATAAAGGTTTGGGGATCAGTTCTTTTTGAAATAATTTAGGTTCTCTTCCTAGTGCACATTCTAAAAATCCTTTGTAGATATTGGTGTTAAAAGTTTGGCAGAGTGCTTCACCAATTTGCACGCCTCTTAAGCGTGGATTTATTCAACAACTTTAAAGAAGTTCCCTTCAGTGATGATAAATTTCGTATGTGCAAAGCCCCCATGATAGGAAACAGCTGCTAGGATATTTTTAATCCCTTCTTCTATTCCCTGTAATTGTGCAATGTTCTTGTCTAAGGGAAAGTTGTTGCAAGTCTCTTAAAGTCAGGCATGTCTGACATGACCCTGCTTGAGAGGGCGAGAAGCTTTGTTTTCCCTCGATAGCTAATGGTTTTAGCACTGTAGAGTGTGCCTGTAAAGAAGGTCTCAATGAGATTTTTTTTGAGGGAAGTATGGTTTTTTATAAATTCCATGATTGCGGTAAATTCCGTTTTATTTTCTGCAAACTATACGTTTTTTGAGTTTGTTCCCTGTGGGTCTTTCAGAATGACAGGATAGGAGAGCTTGTGTGTGGCTTGGAAAGCCTCACTTTCAATAACAGTTATTTGTCCTTTTGTGAGACCTTTTTCACAGAGGATTTTTCTTAAACAAGCTTTGTCTCTACAGATATTTATCGCATAGGCATTTTGGGTTTTATATCCCAACTGGGCGGAGATTTCGTTGACACTTGTCGCCCACGTGTCTGTAAGATTGAGAATGCCACTAAAGTTTTTTAAATTTTGGCAATAGGTTATCATTTCCGCATGATGAAATGTATCGCGTTCAATAACACTGAGATGCACGCTTTTAATATAATCCAGTTCATAAAAATAGAGATCTTTATTATGGGTGAGGAGGTGTAAGTGAAGTGCGAGCGTTTCTGCTGCCTCTATAAGTCTAGCCAAGTCAAAGGTTGAGGCTTCCACCAGTACAAAATGCATCTCTATCTTCTCTTCATGGGAATTATTTGGTGAAAAAAGCCGCAAAAATCGTTTGTTTATCCCCTTCAAAATGCGATTATGACAAGGACAACTGTGTTGATGGACGTTGAAAAAAATGAAAAAGCGCGTATGGGGGCAATAATAATCAAGCGCAAGAACGCTTGTGGGAAGTTGCAATCTTAGCTTATTTAATTTCCACTAAATCACTATCAGGCACTATAGGATATTGAGAAGTTTGAAAAAAGGATTTTATTTGGGGGGGGGTATTTTTTCAGAGCTTGAGGAGCGAACAAATTGAGATTTCCGCATAAAGCAAATATGGAAAAATTGCGCTTTATTGATACCCTCTTTTATCAAATAAGAGGATGAGAGCGATGATAAAAGAGCGCTTCTTTTAAGGGTGTGCAGGTGAATTAATGAACAATAAAACTCTATCCACCCGTGTTCAAATTTTTTCACGATAATGCGTTGCATGGTCTTTTGCCGAAAGAGTACAATCTTGAAGATTCAAGACATTTGTTAAATCGTGAATAGAAGTTAAAGCGCCCATAATATTATAAAAGGTTGGTGTTCTTCCTTTCAGGTGTAAGGTATGTTCGTGGTGTTCCACAGTTATATGATTGATCCTATGCAATATGAACACTCTCACCTGTGATGCGCTCAAGTAATGAAGCATCATCAGGATAAAAAAGGATACTCTTCATTCATTGTTTTTAGGCATCATTTTCAGGATGTGTTTTCGCTTGAATGTGTCCTATAAAATGTAAACATTACTGTTTGTCTAAAAAACATTGGCAATCTTGTAACACTGGAATCCTATTGGACCAGTTTCTTGGGTGGTAAAGCTAAGAGGCTTAATATGCAATTCAGGGATTATGTCTTTTATTTTCAACACAGATTTAAGCTTGAAAGGCTTCTCCAAGAGAAAATAGGTTTTTTGAGAGATTTAATTTTTTTCTCAAGATATGGTAATAAGTTTATCCGCAAAACTTGGTAGGCATATGATGGTATCAATAGAAAATTCTTCGATAGCTGAATTCAAAGTCTCAAGATCAACCATAGAGGCGAATGGATAATATGTTATTTTAAAAAGGTGACAAACTTCATGGGAAAACAAAAATCCGCTCCATAATCCTTTAAGCTGTGAGGCAATTGGCAATAGGGCTTACAGAACAATCTTTAAAGACCGTTTTGAGGTTCTTTGCCGCAGAGTGTGTTACAGCCCCATAATTGAGTGATTTATGGCGAAGTGTTTTGGGTGCTCTTGTTGTGCTACTGGTTTTCAAAAATGATATGTGACATGGAAGCTGCTTATTTTTTAGTTTGTATGAGGCACAGGCAAGAGGCAAAGGCGGAGGCACCAACAATCATGCAAAAGATGAAAGCGATATGACTGTTGAAATAGCTGATGATCCATCCACTTGTCCATGAGCCGGCGGCTTGGCCAATATTTGAAACAACAAGAATATAACTAAAAAGAACACTGGCAGAGAGGGATACGGTTGTTTTCCCTGCTTGATAATATATTTCTGGAACCATGACAGATTCATAGACACTGTAGGCAATTAATGCGGTTACAGCGGTAAAGACCCCACCCATGAGGAAAAATGAGGAGAAACTTCCCATAAAACAGAGCAGATAAAAAGTTGCTTTATCGGAAAGGGTGAGATGTTTATTGATTACTCCCTGCCAGATACAAATGCTGATGCCAACAATTGAAAAGAAAATTCCACTATAAGGGGCGAGATTGCTGTCAAATTTATTGAGAAGTGTTGTGGTGGTGATGAAAATTCCCATGAGAAATGTACAAAGCAAAGCCGTGACCAGCAAATAAGCAATAGAACGATTATGTATTATTGTTTTTAAAGAAAAAAGAAGAGCTTTTTTTGTTTTTTTATCCTTTTCAAGAGATAATGTTTTATGCGGGTAATGATAAACAATTTTGAGAGATAGAACACAAAGATACAAACCAAGGAGTGCAAAAAAAGCCATTAAAAAAGTTGATGCGTTATATTTTATGGCAATCATTGCAACAAGAGGGGCAATAACGACCGCAGCGTTTTGAAAAAACGAATAGAGAGTTAATGCGCGCTTAAGAGCACTTCCCTTGAGATGTTCTGATAAAATTTCTCTCAAAAATGGCTTTGAAATTGCTTTCGAAAAAGCCATTAAGGTAAAAAAGGTCAACCATGCAGAAGGCATGAGCGATAGGATAACGCATACAAAAGCGCTACTCCTTAAAATAAAGGCGGTAGCCATTAAGAGTTTACGAGAAAGTCTTTCTAATAAACTTGTTGTGGTTACCATGAGAATGCTTTCAAGGATTACCGACCCAGAGAGATAAAACGCAACATTGGCAGCAGTTATGAGAGAAGAGTTTCCAATCAGAGGGAGTACAAAGAAAAAGGAAAATTCAGAAAGAAAAACTGTGCTATAGATGAAAAAAGGAATTTTATTTTTGCCCATGGAATTTCCATAGAAGTGTCGTTAAATGATCAAATACATTTTGTTGTATCTGTTGAGGAAGTTTTGTCAGCCCTGTTTCCGCTGTGCACATTTCGTTGAAATAGTCTCTTTATCAATTCATCAGTCAGTCCACTGCAAGAATGTTATTTTTTGTTTGTCTACGATGTTTTTAGAAATATCGAGCATGATTTGGGTTGAGTAACAACACTGTTTCCTGATGTTTGCGCAATAATCGGTAAGATCATTGAGACCTTGATCCCATATCTTCTTCTGGTGATTTTGACTGTTTCTAATCCTATTTGATAACCAATTGGCACCCCGTATTCTTGCTTTTCCATTGTATCCTTTATAAAGGGGATGTACTAACCCCTCCATAGATTGTCAACATATGAATGAGATGAATGATTTTATAACCTTTTAATGAAATTATATTTTTTTAGTGGAAGGTTATTCATTCTCTTGAAATATAGAAGAAAAACGATAGAGTTCGCTAACATTTTTCAATTCTCTTTTAGCGCATGCGTTGATATTTGCCTCCATGGCGTTGTAAAAAACCCCTCTCAACAAGAGTGCGTCGTAATCGGGCAAAGTCTATCGTAAAGAGGTTGCATATCTTGGAAACTTCCGTTTCGCTATAGATTTTTTCCTTCTGAAAGGCTTGTGCAATTTTTGATAGCATCTCTTCTGTTTCTAAATGGCGGTCGCTTAAATTTTCCCTATTCCGCTCATGTTTATTTTCTAGCATTTTCCACAGTGTTTCTTCGGCTTGAAATCCTTCTGTTGTGTTGTGAATAAGTCCGAGGTTCAAAAGGCGATTGATGGATTTGTGAATGTTTTTCGCATCTGAATCGACATGTTTGAGGACTTCGGAAAGATTTTTCGCACCAAGGATAATGGCGGCATAAACAGCGCGCAGTGTAGGTGAGGTCATGGCAGAGATTAGTGAATTGCGGGTATCGCGTTTGCGAAGGGTTTCTTTTCCCATGGGCAAAAGATCATTGCGAATGGGCAGTTCATTGATTTCTATGAGTTCTGCTTGTAGCGATTGTGCGCGTACAATTTGTTCGGTAGGGGTGCGTTTGCGAATAATTCCCAGACCACTTTGGCGATATTTGTGGTTTTCGGGGAGTGTTAAAGCCTCATAGGAGCCATCAAGCCGATAGAGGATTTCTTCCCATATGGGAGTTCTGACACTTTGACCCCGTTGTGCCCCATTGAGAGCAATTGTTGTTGTCATTGTTGGTTCATGCAAACAAAGATAACCACCAGCGGTGATGTGTTCCCAAAGGGTTATAACAAATCGCACATCATCTGCTGGAGTTCCAGCATCGATCCAAGCAAAATCTATTGGTCCCCAAGATTTGAGGGTGCTTTCATCAAGAGAGAAGAAATTCTCATTGATAAATGTTACAGTGTCTTTTTTAATGCCATCTTTAAGAAGTTCTTGCCATACTTCTTCTGCTGATTGACCTTTGGCTGTAAAATCATCAATTGTAATCAGTTGTGGTTCGTAATTTTCAGGAATTCCTGAAGGATCAAGCAAAGCTGTGCGCTCTTCCCAGGTGGAGGATTCTAAAAGCTTTTTATCTTGTTGCCATGATAATTTCGCTTTTTGAAGTGCTTTTGCGATAAAGCGCGTACTATCACCAGCACCGATTTCAATGACTGTGCGCGGTCTTGCCATTTGAATAAGCGCATGGATAAGTTGAGCACTATTTTCTGTTCCCATGCCAGGTCTTATCAGCTGCATCTTTTTATCCTTATAATTTTATCAATCGCAGCATTCCTGCTTTTACAAAAAACTTTATTGAATCCTCTAGCGGATATTGAATACGTATTGGTGTGGTGGCTTGCTTCAAGAGATGTTTTGTTTTTTCATGAAGCCGGATTGTACGCTCATTGAGTTGATTAATGGCAAGAGTGCCAAGAGAAGAATCTATGATAATACATGTTGGCTCTCGTAAAAGAGCGGTTGCATCATTTTCTGAAAATGCTTTTTGATCTGTTTTGATGAGACCGTGTCGTAAAAGTGATATCAAAAGACTTCCAGAGGCAAGAAGAGTACCATTGAATTGTATTTCCCTCAGTGATTGGACAAGGCAGCCTTCATGAAGTGCTTCAAATGTGGGAAAGTCGAATCCGCCAAATGCCGCTCCTTTTGTAGAAACAACGGTTGCAGGTTGTATTTGCCGTTTTCCAATTAAAGCTGGTTTATTTCTCGTTATCTGTACGTCCTTTACCCATTGAACGCGTGATAAAGGATTGAGTTCACGTGGATAGACAGCGAAAGAATTGATGGCTATGGGTGGTGTTGGTTTTTGCAATTCAAGTGTATGGGAGCTCTCATGACAATCATGTCGCATATAGTCTGCCAGTTGCCACACATAGCCGCCTGTTCCATTGTAAAAGTTTAAGCCTATAGGATCTTGTTGCATGATGTTATTGTTTTTTTGCTTTAAAATATCAAGTTTTTGGGAGGGTTGTTAGTTGCTCTACATTAAAGAGTGGTTTATCAAAGTCCTATTGGGTTGGTATGGGGTTGCATGAGAGATACAATGATTTGATCAGGTGGTGATTGTCATGCCATTTTTGGGGCATTGTTTGCTGGCTGGACAAACAGCCGAGTCCACTAACCATTCTCAAATTCTCTCTGTTCCTTTTTTTGTACGGCACTGTTCAAAATAAAACCTAATATGCCTGCGATCATTGTGGCGATGCCGATGACAAAGAGTGTGTATTGTGTGTGATGAACATGGACAAAACCGGCTCCTATAAAGCCAAGGCATACGGATGTTTGTATGATGAAGAGATAAGCGGGCATTTGACTGTTTCGCTGTTCTTTTTGAATGGCTTTCATCATAAAACTTGCCATTAGAGCATTTTGTACGCCGTTTGCACTCCCAAGGATGAAAAATGACAGCATCATCAGCCATATGAGTTGTGTGAGGGAAAAGCAGAAAATTGCAAATCCAATGATTGTAGCGGCAAGTGATGCACCAGCGGCATTGCCAAAGCGATGAAAAAGGCTGGAGAAACAGAGTGGACCAACCACGAGGCCAAGACTTACCATGCTTGTGATTATCCCATAGGTTTCAGCGCTTAAGTTGAGATCGGTACGAATGCGGACAATCGATAAGACGTTGAGAGCAGAGGTGAGGATGATGGTAATGATGAGGGGTGCAAGAGCATAGACAACATTTTTTTTACGCAAGAGGCCTCTTAAGTCTAGCCCTTTTTTGCTTTTTTGCGTTGTGTTTGTCGTTTGTGTATGAATTTTTAAACTTTTAAAACAGAAGAGAGTGATAAAGGTGGCAAAAAGAACCATGATTGACAGCGCAAACAATCCTTTTTGCCCGTTTGATATTCCATACAACACCCCCCCTAAGAGTGGTCCAGCAATGTAACCAAGATTACGAACTGTTTGGATAACGCGGTTTATACGGTCTAGTTGCTGATCATTGTTTGCAAATTCTGGGACGGAAACGAGGATTGCGGACCAAAAGATTGAACCAGCACAACCCAGTGCGAAAGAAAGTGCAATATAAATCCAAAATTGGTTGGCGATTGCAGCTGTGGCTATAAAGAGTGCTTCAAACAATAAAACAATGGGTACTGTTCGTGCTGGTTGGAAGCGATGCAAGAGGCGTGGTGCAATTGGTCCGGCAAAAATTGCCCCGATAAGCCCTGCAAAAAGGAGCATTGAAATAGAAGCTGTGCTTTCTGCTAAGTGGAGAGCAAATGTAACTTGCGCTGTTTCATCGGCAAAGCTGCTAAAGCCCAAAACAAGGAAAAGTCCTATTTGGACGAAAATCATGGATTTTTTCTTTGTCACAGTGCTCCTCCCCAAGATGCTAAAGGTACAATTTTCTTCTGCGTATTTATGGGATATCCCGCGCTTTGTCTAGTTTTTCTTGATAATCAGTTGAGAAAGGAAGTTTACAGAGCTCTCTTCAAAATAAGCACAATGCCTATTTGCAGCGATGAGCAACTCCTTATGTTTTTTGAAAGGGGAGTATTGAAGGATTATAGACTGGCGAAGTTATCTGATATGAGAGACAATGATACAAAAGAGCAATCAGGAAATTTTGCAAAAAAAGCTGCATCATGTGTGCAGCTTTTTATGTGTTTGCTTTAGAGGTAGAAGTTTTAAAGCATGAAAGTATCCTTACGGCTTCTATAACCATAATAACCAAAAACACTGGAAACAATGGCGCCTACCAGACTTCCTAAAAAGCCCCACCATCCCATATTGGAGGCTGCTTTTGTAGCTTTAGTCGCAGTGTTTTTTACTCCCTTGATCGTATCCTCAAGATTGTCCGAGAGTGTTTCTGCCTGTTCTTCAAGGGCTTTGATGGCTTTTTCGGTTTTTTCCTCGGCGCTTTGATAGAGTTGAACGGCACGGTTTACTGCTGTTTGTGCGTCCGAACGGGTCATGCCATCTTTTATGAGGGCTTCGATGATATCACTTCGATCAAATTTTGTCGTGAGATCTTCTACACGATCAGACA